>JAZRKX010000022.1:0-45408 GCA_045646525.1 Clostridia bacterium
AAGAGGTATCGCTCACGTTGGTGACGAAGTAGAAATCGTTGGTCTTACAGACGAATCCAGAAAAGTTGTTATGACAGGTCTTGAAATGTTCAGAAAGATGCACGACGAAGCTCAGGCTGGTGACAACGTTGGTGCACTTCTTAGAGGTGTTCAGAGAAACGAAATCGAAAGAGGACAGGTTCTTGCTAAGCCCGGTTCAATCAACCCCCACACAAAGTTCCGTGGTCAGGTTTACGTTCTGACTAAGGAAGAAGGCGGCCGTCATACTCCCTTCTTCAACAACTATCGTCCCCAGTTCTACTTCAGAACAACAGACGTTACAGGCGTTATTAAGCTTCCCGAAGGCACAGAAATGTGCATGCCCGGCGATAACGTAACAATGGAAGTTGAGCTCATCACTCCTATCGCTATCGAAGAAGGCTTAAGATTCGCTATCCGTGAGGGTGGTAGAACAGTTGGTTCAGGTGTTGTATCCTCTATCATTAAATAATTAAGTCTTAATTGACTATAAAAACAGCGTACAGATTTGTACGCTGTTTTTGTGTGCAAAATTTTGAAGGTGCATAGCAATAACCCCTCTCAAATAAGCATATTTGAGAGGGGTTATGAATTACATATATATTTTTATTTTTGTATTATACAATACCCTGTGCCATCATAGCATCTGCAATCTTCTGGAAGCCTGCAATGTTAGCACCTGCAATGAGGTCGCCTTCCATGCCGTATTCCTTAGCGGAATCTCTGCAGCTCTTGTAGATGTTTTCCATGATGCCGTGGAGCTTTTCGTCAACTTCTTCTCTGCTCCAGGAGTAACGCATGCTGTTCTGGCTCATTTCGAGAGCAGATACTGCAACACCGCCTGCATTAACAGCCTTTGAGGGAGCAACTACTACGCCGTTTGCGCGTAAGTACTGAACAGCTTCGTCTGTTGTGGGCATGTTTGCAACTTCGATGTAGTACTTGATGCCGTTTGCAACTATCTTCTTAGCATCGTCGAGGTTTACTTCGTTCTGAGTAGCACAAGGCATTATGATATCTGCCTTAACGCTCCAGGGCTTTTCGCCTGCAAAGAACTTGCATCCGAACTTATCTGCATAATCCTGTACCTTATCACGACCGGAAGCACGCATTTCGAGCATGTATGCTGCTCTTTCCTCTGTGATACCGTTTTCGTCATATACATAACCGTCGGGACCGGATATGGTAAGTACCTTACCGCCGAGCTGGTTAATCTTTAATACAGCACCCCAGGCAACATTACCGAAGCCGGATACTGCAAATGTCTTACCCTTAATATCTATGCCGTTGTCCTTAAGAAGCTCATTGCAGTAGTAAACTGCACCGTAGCCTGTAGCTTCGGGACGGATAAGGCTTCCGCCGTATGCGAGACCCTTGCCTGTGAGAACTGCATTTTCGTAGTTGTTGCAAATTCTCTTGTACTGACCGAAGAGGTAGCCGATTTCTCTTGCACCTACGCCGATGTCACCTGCGGGAACGTCGATGTGGGAGCCGATGTGACGGTAAAGCTCTGTCATAAAGCTCTGGCAGAATCTCATGATTTCGCCGTCGCTCTTACCTCTGGGGTCGAAGTCGCTGCCGCCCTTACCGCCGCCTATGGGGAGACCTGTAAGGGAGTTCTTGAATATCTGTTCAAATCCGAGGAACTTGATAACGCCTATGTATACAGAGGGGTGGAAACGAAGACCGCCCTTGTAAGGTCCTATAGCACTGTTGAACTGTACTCTGAAACCTCTGTTTACCTGTACATTGCCGTTATCGTCAACCCACGGAACGCGGAATATAATCTGTCTTTCGGGCTCTACTATTCTCTCGAGAAGAGCAGCCTTTTCGTATTCGGGGTGTTTGTCGAGCACGGGACCGAGACTGTTGAGAACATCTGTAACTGCCTGGATAAATTCAGGCTCGTTGCCATCCTTCGCTCTGACTTGTTCTAAAACTCTTTCAACGTATGTCATTGTGTAAGTCCTCCTTAACAAAAATTTGTGCATAGCACAGTGACTATCCAAAACACACTTTAGAATATCCTTTATTTTATCACTTTTGCAAGTACATTGCAATAGTTATTGCAAAATTTGATAATTATAACAATATTTTTTCGACATTTTTTTATTCTTTTGAAATTTTCATCAAATTGAGCACTATTTTAAGTAAATAGGGGCATTTTAAGCGGTTTCCACTTGACACCTTTTCTCATAGATGTTATTATTTATTGTATAATTATATGTTTGAGAGGTGACAGTTTTGTCATACAAAATTGTTTGTAAAAAAGATTTGAATCCACAGGTTTTTCTTATGGAGATAGAAGCACCGCTCGTAGCCCGCAGGGCAGAGCCGGGGCAGTTTATTATATTAAGAATAGACGAAAACGGTGAAAGAGTACCCTTCACCATAGCAGATTTCGACAGAGAAAAAGGAACGGTTACGGTAATAATTCAGGTGGTGGGTAAGACCACTATGCAGCTTAGCGAGCTTAAAGAGGGCGATACAATTTTAGATTTTGCAGGACCCCTCGGAAAGCCCACAGAGCTTAACGGCATAAAGAAAGCGGCAGTTATAGGAGGCGGTCTGGGAACAGCCATAGCATATCCTCAGGCAAAGAAGCTTTTTAGCATGGGGGCAGATGTAACTGTAATTGCAGGTTTCAGAGACAAATCTTTCATAATTCTGGAAGATGAGCTGGGTAAGGTTTCGAACAGCCTTGTAATTACCACCGATGACGGCTCGAACGGCACAAAGGGCTTTGTAACCGACAGGTTAAAGGAGCTTATAGAATCGGGCGAGAGGTTTGACGAGGTTATTGCCATAGGTCCTCTTGTTATGATGCGTGCCGTGTGCAATCTTACAAAAGAGTACTCAATACCTACAACGGTATCTATGAATCCTGTAATGATAGACGGTACAGGTATGTGCGGCGGATGCCGTGTTGCAGTAGGCGGCGAGACTAAGTTTGCCTGTGTAGACGGCCCAGATTTCGACGGACATAAGATAGATTGGGATTCTGCACTAAACAGACAAAGGATGTATAAAGACAGCGAGGCTCAATCTGTAGAAAATCACAAATGCAGGATAGGGAGGACTCACAATGCCTAACATGTCAAATACAAAAACACCAATGCCCGAACAAAATCCCTTAGAAAGAATACATAATTTTGATGAGGTTTTTACCGGCTATACTCCCGAGATGGCAATAAACGAAGCAAAGAGATGCTTAAACTGTAAGAATAAACCCTGTGTGTCTATGTGCCCTGTAAATGTGCGCATACCCGAATTTATGGCATGTGTTGCCGAGGGTGATTTTGAAAAGGCATACAGCATTATTACAGATACCAATGCGCTTCCTGCTGTATGCGGAAGAGTATGCCCGCAGGAAACACAATGCGAATCCCGTTGCGTAAGAGGCATAAAGGGCGAAGCTGTTGCCATAGGCAGGGTAGAGAGATTTGTAGCAGATTATCACAGACAAAATTCCAAAGAGGATACACTGCCGTCTGCTCCAAACGGCAAAAAGGTTGCGGTAGTAGGCTCGGGTCCCTCGGGTCTTACTGTAGCGGGCGACCTTGCGGGAAAAGGCTACGATGTTACCATATACGAAGCTTTTCATACTGCGGGCGGAGTACTTGTGTACGGTATTCCTGAGTTCAGACTTCCCAAGGCAATAGTTGCAAGCGAAATTGAGAAGCTTACAAAGCTTGGTGTTAAAATAGAAAAGAATGTAGTAATAGGAAGAACTATTCTTGTAGATGAGCTTTTCTCGGACTTCGGCTTTGATGCGGTGTACATAGCATCGGGTGCAGGTCTTCCGTCATTTTTAAAACTCGAGGGCGAGAACTTAAACGGTATATACAGCGCCAATGAGTTTTTAACAAGAATAAATCTTATGAAAGCATACAAATTCCCCGATTATGATACCCCCGTATATGTGGGAGACACAGTTGCCGTATTTGGCGGAGGCAATGTGGCAATGGATGCCGCCCGAAGTGCAAAAAGACTCGGCGCAAAGAATGTATACATAGTATACCGCAGAGGATTTGAAGAGCTTCCCGCAAGGCGCGAGGAGGTAATTCACGCCAGAGAAGAGGGCATAGAGTTTATGCTTCTTAAAAATCCTATTAAGTTCATAGGAAATGATAATGGTTGGGTGAGCGGAGTCGAGCTTGTAGAAATGGAGCTCGGCGAGCCTGATGAGAGCGGAAGAAGGTCGCCCGTTGTAATTGAGGGTTCAAACAAGGTTGTAGATATAGATACCGCAATCATAGCAATAGGTCAGTCGCCAAATCCCCTTATACGCCAGACTACAGACGGTCTGGAAACCAACCGCAGAGGTTGTATAATAACCGATGAAAACGGTGCTACCACAAGAGAGATGGTATATGCAGGCGGCGATGCCGTAACAGGTGCCGCAACGGTAATACTTGCCATGGGCGCAGGTAAGATTGCTGCAGAGGCTATAGACAAAAAACTTAAAGACAGATAAAAAAGAGGTTGGCAAATTGCCAACCTCTTTTTATATAGCTTATCAGTAGTTTTCTGCATGTACTTCGAAGTAGCTCTGGGGATGGTTGCAGGTGGGGCATACATCGGGTGCGTTTGTGCCTACCACAAGGTGTCCGCAGTTGCGGCATTCCCATACCTTAACCTCGCTCTTTTTGAATACCTCGGCAGTTTCTATATTCTTAAGAAGTGCACGATATCGTTCTTCGTGGTGCTTTTCTATAGCAGCTACAAGTCTGAACTTTGCTGCAAGCTCGGGGAAGCCTTCTTTTTCAGCTGTCTGCGCAAAGCCGGCATACATATCTGTCCATTCATAGTTTTCGCCGTTGGCAGCTTCTACAAGGTTATCTGCGGTATTACCTATACCTTCGAGTTCTTTAAACCACATTTTTGCGTGCTCTTTTTCGTTGTCTGCAGTCTTCAAAAAGAGTGCGGATATCTGCTCATATCCCTCTTTCTTGGCTACGGATGCGAAATATGTATATTTGTTTCTTGCCTGAGATTCACCTGCAAAAGCGGCTTCAAGATTTTTTTCTGTTTGTGTTCCTGCATATTTGGACATTGTCGTTCCTCCTTTAATTTATATAAGTTATCTACAGTATAACATTTTTTGTAAAAAACGCAAGAGAAAAAGTACAAATTTTCTGTTTGAACCAGAAAATTTGTACTTTTGTTTTCCTAAAAATTCTTAGCAATGTATTCTTCTACATAGTGCGATGCCGTCGCACCGTCTGATACGGCAGTTACAATCTGTCTTACAGGCTTTGTGCGTACATCGCCTGCTGCAAATACACCGTCTATATTGGTCTTTGTGCTTTCGTCTGCTATTATATACCCTGTTTTGTCAAGGTCTATTTTGCCCTTGAAAAGCTCTGTTTCGGGTACTCTGCCTATGCTTATGAATATGCCTTCGCAGGTAACCTCGGACAAACTGCCGTCTTTTACATTTTTTATTATTGCTCCTCTTATCTTTTCGTCATACAGGAATTCTTCCAGAGTGCTGTCCCACATAAATTCTACATTTTCCGCTTTCATAAGTGGCTCGTGGTATACCTTTGTGGCGCGGAGAGTGTCTCTGCGGTGTACCACTATGACCTTGGTGCATAACTTGGACAGAAGCAGAGCGTCTGCCGCGGCGGAATTTCCTCCGCCCACCACTATTACGGTTTTACCCCTGTAGAATATACCGTCACAGGCGGCGCAGTAACCCACGCCCTTTCCTATTAGCT
Organism: Clostridia bacterium; assembly: GCA_045646525.1. GTDB lineage: Bacteria > Bacillota > Clostridia > UMGS1810 > UMGS1810 > RGIG8748. The sequence goes on from JAZRKX010000022.1 coordinate 5,742, forward strand.
TGTCCTCATCCTTTAAGCCCAGATGTCTGTGCTCTGCGCCCGAGGCTATTACAAGCGCCTTCGCCTTGAATGTTCCCTCGGAGGTTTCTATAAGCTTGATTTTATCTTGCATATCAACCGAGAGCACTTCGGCACGGATAGTTTTTGTACCGAATCTCTCTGCACCCGCTTGCATCTTGAAGCCAAGCGTAAAGCCGTCTACCCCCTCATCAAATCCGGGGTAGTTATCTATCTGCGAGGTTTGTGTCATCTGACCGCCTGCTGAGAATTTTTCCAATACAAGTGTATCGAAACCTGCTCTGGAAGTGTACAGAGCTGTGGTGTAGCCCGCAGGTCCTCCGCCTATTACAACAACATCATATGTTTTTTCTGACATAAAATTACCTCATTAAAGAAGCGCAAGTATCTGATTCTTTGGAAGTGCCCCTACGGCGCTGTTTGCAATCTCACCGTTTTTCACCACAAAAAGCGAGGGTATGCTCATAACATTGAATTTAATTGCAAGCTCCTGCTCCTCGTCCACATTTACCTTGCACACTTTTATCTCGGGGTGTTCGGAAGCGATTTCATCTACAATGGGCGATACCATTCTGCAAGGCCCGCACCAGCTTGCCCAGAAATCCAGAAGCACGGGCTTTTCGCTCATTATTACTTCTTTCTCAAAATTTTCTTTTGTAACAGTTACTGTTGACATATTGTAAGCTCCTTTGCAAGAGTTTTTATTTGCTCACGGCTCTCTTCGCTTAAGGCAGATTTTATATGAACATTATTAGCGGCAAAGGTAATATCCTTTGATTTTTCAAGCATGTTCATTATGGTTTTCTCCGCCATAAGCGCCCATGTGCCGTTTTCTATTATTGCAACAAATCTGTTCTGGAAGTTGCGTTCTGTAAGGTGGTTTATAAATTCCTGCATATACGGGAATACTCCGCCGTTGTAGGTGGTTGTGGCAAGGACTATTCTGTCATATCGGAATGCATCCTCTACGGCTTCTGCCATGTCGCATCTTGCAAGGTCAGTTATGCATACCTTGTCACAATTTGCACTCTCGAGCTCGCTTTTAAGAAGATGCGCCGCCTCTCTGGTATTGCCGTATACCGAGGTGTAGAATATCGCCACACCCTTAGTTTCGGGTCTGTAGGAGGACCATGTATCGTAAAGGTCTATATAGTAGGGCAGGTTCTCTGTGAGCACGGGACCGTGCAAGGGACAAATTCTTTCTATTTCGAGTTCTGACGCCTTTTTTAGAAGCGCCTGCACCTGTGCGCCGTATTTACCCACTATGCCTATATAGTATCTGCGTGCCTCGCATGCCCACGGCTCGTCCGCATCAAGCGCTCCGAACTTGCCGAATGCATCGGCAGAGAAAAGCGTCTTGGTGGTTTTCTCATAGCTTAACATTACCTCGGGCCAGTGCACCATGGGTGCGGTTACAAAGGTAAGCTCATGCTCGCCTAAATTTAATGTGTCGCCCTCTTTAACCACAAGTCTTCTGTTTTCGTATCCTGTACCAAAGAACTGCTCCATCATGGTAAAGGCTTTTGCAGTTGCCACTATCACAACATCGGGATACAAATCCGCAAATTTATCTATATTTGCAGAGTGGTCGGGTTCCATGTGATGAACTATAAGATAGTCGGGGGCTTTATCTCCCAAAGTGTTTTTTATGTTATCCAGCCATCTGTCGCCAAAGCTCCTATCCACAGTATCCATTACGGCAGTTTTTTCATCAGATATAACATACGAATTGTATGCCATTCCGTTTTCTACCATGTACTGACCCTCAAACAAATCTATATCATAATCATTTACACCAATATAGTGTATTTTATCTGTTATATACATCTCAAATTATCTCCTTTGTGTTTTTCTTGGGGGGATGTAAAAGTGCATCCCCCTTGCAGTTGATTATTCTTCAGAGAACTGATCCTTGCCTACATAGCAAAGAGGGCATACCCAGTCTTGGGGTACATCTTCCCATGCTGTGCCGGGAGCTACGCCGTTTTCGGGATCGCCTGCCGCTTCATCATATACATAGCCGCAAACATCGCAAACATACTTTTTCATAATTTCTACCTCCTTTGATTATATCTTATTCTATTTTATCCCAAATAGAAATCCATTATTAACATAAGTGCAAAACCTGTGAGCAGGGCATAGGTTGCGCCTCGCTCGCTGCCGTGTGAGTGAGTTTCGGGTATCATTTCGTCGCTTATAACATAGAGCATTGTGCCGCCTGCAAATGCAAGAGCAAAGGGCAGAATTGCACTTGAAATGCTTACCGCAAAGTAGCCTATGAATGTGCCGAGCACCTCAACCACACCTGTAACAGAAGCTATAAGAAGTGTTCTTTTTTTGCTTATGCCTGCAGCAATCATAGGTGCTATTATTACCATACCCTCGGGTATGTTCTGGAGAGCTATACCGCCTGCTATGGTAAGCGCTTCGGCATTGTTGCCCGTACCAAATCCCACACCTGCGGCAATGCCCTCGGGCAGATTGTGTATGGCGATAGCCATGACAAAAAGCATTACTTTGCTTAATTTCTCTGAATTTTCGGTGTGATTTTCTGCCTTGGAGTCCGAAATATTATGAAGATGAGGAACGAGCTTATCCATGAGATTAAGAACATAGGCTCCGCAGAAAATGCCTGCAACGGTTACAAATATACTAAGCCTTCCGCCGTATTCCACCGACGGCATTATAAGTCCGAAAACCGCCGCACAGAGCATAACACCCGCCGCAAAGGACAGGATGATATCGCTGAATTTGTGGGATATGTTTTTAAAGCTAAAGCCTATAAGAGAGCCTATGAGAGTGGCACCGCCTACTCCGAGCGCCGTAAGAAAAACTATACTCATGCCAATACCTCGCTTCCGCTTGGTATTATACCATAATAAAGGTGAAAAATCAACGAATATATTTAAAAAATCACCTCAGGGCAATGCCCTGAGATGATTAATTTTACAGTTCAGAAAATATTTGGGGAAGCTTTTCCTTGTCATAGGAACATGATGCCGAGAATGTAAATCCGTCTTTTGTTGTGTAGTCTACAAAAACGTTGTAGACATTGTTTATATCGTAATATTTGCGCTTGTCTATTATGTTGTTGTAGGCATCATAAAGCTGTGCGAGTTTCTCTTCGTCTGTTACGGTACAGGACAGAACTTCCTCGTCTTTGGCATGAGGGTCTGTTATTCTCACATTAACAGCTTTTATATCCTCCGCCTTGGGAAGAAGCTCATATACACCTGCTTTTTTGAGAGCCTCTATGGTGTTTACAGCGTTTTCGTGTACTTCAAATTTTATATATTCCGAGAGCTTATCCTCCGATTTTTCATCATAGTATTCCCAGTGAATTCCTATGTCCATGGACGGATAGTTCTCATCATCGCGGAAGTTTTCGTACGGATAGCTTCTCATGTCCTCTTTTATGGCTTCCACAAGGATGTGCATGTCCTCGTTGTCAGGATAGAGCATTATATTTCCGCTTTTTAAACGCCTGTCAGATATTTCTGCGTACACGACCTCTTTCTCACCGTCTTCTATAAGCTTAAAGTAACCCTTTCTGAATTCCTCTGTTTCATATATGGGTCTTAAATATTCTTCGTCTCCCGTCATATCCAGCGTATATTCACGGCACAGAGTTTTGCCGTTTTTGAGATTGTATTTTATGGATATCGAGGAAAACATTCCATTATATGGATGGCTTTCCTGCTTCTCTATAAGGTGGGAGTGAAGAGCAACTATATTTTCCAAATCTTCTCTTTCGGTAAAATCGGGCTCTTGGTATACAGCATGGTTGTTTACTGTTACAGAGGAGATTTTATCGATGTCGGGAACTCTCTTTTCATAGCCTGTAAGGTCAAAGTGTATTACCGCACAGAATATAAGCGCAAAAGCTGTATATGAAATTACAGGAAGTACACAACCCTTAAAGTCAAGGGACTTCTTGGATATCATGTGTGCAATAGCAGTTCCTAAAATACCAAACGGCAGTATCATAAGCAGACTAGTGCTGTCCAGCACCGCTTTAGCATACAAATATCCGATGCCGCTTGCAAGTGTTGCAATTATACCTATGAATACGGGTATAAGCCACTTAAATGAAATTACTTCACCGTGAGACTCGGACTTTCTTATGCGGTACAGGGCATATGCGCCCAGCAGAAATACAACAGATATTACAGGGTATACATACCATTTTTCAAAAGCCACTTTGAGAGGTTCTAAGTACAGAATGTTCATAAAGTCATAGGTATAATTCTTAGTGTATCCGAATATTTCGCTTCGCGCAATCTCTGTAAAAAGAGACATAAAGGTCAGCGGCAAAACGGAGAAACCAGCAGTAAATACCACAGTTCCTAAAGGATTTCCCGTCATCATATTTACAATGAGTGTAAGGGAAAGAATAATCATTGTATATGAAAAGGTTACATATACAAATTTACCTATTTCGAACAGTTCAACTACGGAACACACTTTGCCGAATGTAAGTGCAACAAGTATTATACCCGCAATTATAATAGGAGTGATAAGTATTGTAAGTGCGGAGATAAGCTTTGTGATAAACACGCTGCTTCGTTTTATGGGCAGAGAGTGAATCTGCGATACAGAGCCGTTAAAATGCATGTAGCTAAATAAAATCACACCTGTTCCGAGACTGAATATTACAGAGCTTACAAAGCCCATAGTTCCCCATGTATAGAAGCTTGCGCCATAGTATGAGGAGTGGTACAGGCACATGTTGTAAAGAGGTATGATGCAGCCCACTATAAGAAGCAGAGTGTGTGCGGCGCCTATCCACCAGTATCTTTTCATATCCGAAAGAAACAACGCTTTATTAAAGAATGATGTTCTGGAACTCATATCCCATACCTCCCAACTCATATATAAATACTTCCTCAAGCGTAAGCGGAATAATATCGCATAAAACAGGGTTGAACGAATTAATCTCCCTTTCCGTCTCAGCGATATCGCCCCTTACTATAAGCATATGCACTCTTCCTGTGGATTCGGTGTGGAGAACATTGGGGTTTTTTGCTATTTTTTCGGGTATTCCGTTTTCAAAGGCAACCTGTATTTTGTGTATGTTTCCTTTGAGGTCATAAAGAGATTTTTGCAGAACTATCTGACCCTTGTGCATTATGCCGACATGGTCGCACACATCCTCAAGCTCTCTCAGGTTATGGCTCGATATAAGGACGGTGGTTTCGTTTTCCGCCACATCCTGCAAAATTACGCGCCACACATTGCGCCTCATTACAGGGTCGAGTCCGTCTACAGGCTCATCGAGTATCATAACTTTCGGTCTGGTGCATATCCCGAGCCAGAATGCCACCTGCTTTTGCATACCCTTGGAAAGCCTGCGCACCTTTCTTTTGGTATCTATTTTAAAAACTTCCTTTAAGTTCTCGTACCTCTCGTCGCTCCATGACGGATATATGCGCTTATAGAATTTTGCCATATCGTCTATGGAATAGGTGGGGTAGAAGTAGAGGTCATCGCCTATGTATATTATATCGGATTTTATTTCGGTATTTTCGTATACCTTTTTGCCGTCCACGGTTACATCGCCGCTGTCAGATGAGTATATTCCCGTAAGATGCTTAATAAGCGTAGTTTTTCCTGCTCCGTTAGGCCCCAAAAGACCGTACACAGAGCCTTTTTCCACACATAGCGATACACCGTCAAGTGCTTTAAAGCCGTCAAAGGTCTTTGTGAGGTTATTTACCTTAATCATTACTTATCCTCCTTATATATTTCGCTTAGAATTTCCTGGAGCTCCTCTTTTGGGTGACCCAGAAATTTAAGCTCGCGGACAACGCTTGTAAGTGTTTCAAAAAGATTATCGGTATCTCTTTCGCAAGCTGCCTTTTTCTGCGGTGCCACAAAACTGCCCCTGGCTTTTTGAGAATAGATGTACCCCTCGTTTTCCAAATCCTTATATGCCTTTTGTATGGTGTTTGGATTTATTGTAAGTGAGGCAGCAAGCTCCCTTACGGACGGGATTTTCTCGTTTTCCTTGAGCACGCCCATTATGATGAGATTTTTCATTTTGTCCTTTATCTGTTCGTATATAGGCCTGCGGTCTCCGAAATCCAGTTGAAGCATGTAATCACTCCTCTCTGTACCATCTGTATTAATACAAATAATACAGTGTATTTTTTGTTTTGTCAACAGTTTTTTGGAAAATAAAAGAAATCTGCAATAAAATACAGATTTCTCATAAAATTAATTATTATTAAAAAAACTTTCTATATCTTCCTGTAAGGCACCAAATGTTCCCGAAGACATATTGCCCTTGCCCCCGCCTTTTCCATTAAGCGATGCATTTGCTTTGGCTGTTATTTCGTATATATCTTTATCGTCTGATATTATTATATATCTGTAGCCCGTATCATCGCTTCCTGTGAGCACAACGGCAAAAGCGGATGTTTTTTCCTTTAAATCATTTGCCGCAAGTCTTAAGTAGCCTGCATCAAGGTCGTTTGCAAACAGGCAGATGTTTCGGTCTGTATATTCCAAAGAATCAATCTTTGATTTTATTATTTGTTTTGTCTTTTCGGAAAGCTTTATTTTAAGATGAGATATGTCCTCTGTAAGCTTTCTTACTCCCTCTGCGATGTTCTCCTGCTTTACGGATATCATAGAAGATATTTCCTTTGAGGCTTTGTACCTTTTGTTGTAATCCAAAAGTGCATCGAAACCGCAAAGGATATTAAGTCTCATTCCGCCTTTGTAATGAATGGCATCGAGAATTTTTATAATACCGATTTCGCCCGTGTATTTAACATGGGGTGCACAGCAGGCGCATTTGTCCGCATCGCCTATGGTTACAAGGCGCACATTTTCTGTTATATCGCCTTTTGCTCTGTAGGTTTCGGTCTTTATTTCTTCTTCTGTAAGATAGCGCGCAGTTACGGGCATGTTTCTGAATACAGCTTCGTTGGCCAGATATTCAATCTTTTCTATATCTTCATCGGAAAGGGGTGAGCTCAAATCCATGGTTACATAGTCATCGCCAAGGTGAAATCCCACATTTTCGCATCCGAAAAGCTTGTGTGCCACACCGCATATTATGTGCTCACCGCTATGGTTTTGCATGTTGCGGAATCTCAGCTTAAAGTCTATTTTGCCGTGAACGGTTTTGCCCTTCTCAAAAGGCTCTCTGCTGTAGTGGTATATTGTATCTCCGCAAAGCTCTGCGTGGCATACAGCTTTGCCGTCTATAGTTCCCCTGTCCGAACATTGACCGCCCTCTTCGGGAAAAAAGAGTGTTCTGTCAAGCTCGGTTTTGTATAAATCTCCTGCCTTTTCACAGCTTAGAACTACGGCGTCAAATTCCGTAGCATAGCTGTCGTTATCGTATAATTTCTGTGTCATGATATCACCCATGGAAATTATACAAAAAATCTCCATTTATGTCAAATATCTTATTTACGAAACCCGAAGAATATGTTACAATATTAGGTAGTAAAGGAGGTATCAATATGAAATACGCAGAGGATTTCAGAAGAGACGCAAGAGAAGCCCTAAAGGGCAGATGGGGTATAGCCGTTATTGCGGGACTTATAGCTTCGCTCCTTGGTGCAGTTACGGAAAGTGCCCCTGAGGTGAGCTTGAATATGGGTTCCTCGGGCGGGGAAACAAACATTAATGTACTGCCCTTTATAAACGGAATAACTCCGCAGATGAAAGCTCTTCTTGTGGGAGGACTTACCTACATATTTATAATAGCACTTATAATGGCGGCTTTGTATTTTATATTGGGCGGCGTAGTGGAAATCGGCTATGCAAAATTCAACATAAACATTGCGGACCGCAAAAATGCAGGAATTGATAATTTATTCGGATATTTTTCCATATGGAAGAGTGCGGCTGTAATGAGAATTTTAAAGGGCTTATACATTTTCTTATGGTCGCTTTTGTTTATAATTCCAGGTATCGTGGCAGCTTACAGCTATGCCATGACAAGCTATATCATGGCAGAAAACCCCGATATGACAGCAGGCGAGGCGATATGTGCATCCAAACAGATGATGATGGGCAACCGCGGACGCTTGTTCTGTATGCTCTTAAGCTTCATAGGATGGGATATACTTTGTGTACTTACACTTGGTATAGGAAGCCTGTGGATTACACCTTACAAGCAGGCGGCAACTGCAGCTTTTTACCGCGAGGTATCGGGCACTTTGGCTTTCGAAGGAGAATATGTAACAGAATAAGGAGGTATTTGTATGAAAAGAAAGCTCATTGCATTTTTAACGGTACTCACACTTATTCTTTCGTGCGCAGTATGTGTATCGGCAGAGACAGAAGCTGATGGCAAAGCCTTTGAAACAATACACATACCCTATAAAGAAGAGGGCGAGTACGATTGGCGCAAGGTTGTAAAGGCGCGCTATGCCGATACAAAAGAACCTATTGCACTTTCTCTTACATATGATGATTCTCTTTATGCAACTGTCCCTTTAGACAGAGCAGATGATAAAATAGAAGCTTTTGTCACCGAGTACATATCCTTTGCCGACAACGATGACAGTATGTACGAATTCCATGTGTTTGAGGAATTGTCACGCTCGGGAATCGTACGCGGAAATGACAAGGGCGAAGCAAAACCGTTAAATCCCATTACAAGAGCAGAGGCAACTGCAATGCTCATGCGCTTTCTTGGACTCGAAAACGATGCGGACACTTCCAAGAGGTTTTCGGATGTAGACGAAAGCAAGTGGTACTACAGCGTTATCATGTCGGCATACAGACACGGACTTGTTATGGGTGATTCGGAAGATACCTTTTCACCTCAAAGAAACATCACGCGTGAGGAATTTACCGTTATGGCATCGCGCGCGGTTAAATATGCAAATCTGGGCTATCCCCAAGGTTCTGTTATCAAATATGCAGATGCTGACAAAGTATCCTCCTGGGCTCAGGAAGCATACGATATGCTGGGAAGCTATGTTCAGTCCGATTACGATTATGAGGATGAGGAAGAAATGAATCCCGTAAGGATTCTTAATCCAAGGACCAATGCCACAAGGTACGATGTTGCATATCTTCTGTACAACATAGAGAGACTCTGTCAGGTATATCCGTCATCCGATGCCATGAAATTCGGCTTTGACAAAAATATGCCTGTAATCGACGGCTCGACCTCTACATATCCATTTACCGAGGCGGTATATGAAAGGTTGTTTTCCAACGGGGGCAATCACCCCCAAAAGCCGTCCAAACACAGCAAGAGCCATGCCACATACCAAAGGCTTATAAAAGGCGAGATAGATATGAGCTTTGCCTCGGTATATCCCGCGAGCGACATACTTGCACTTGCAGAGCAAAACGGTGTGGAAATAGAGCTTATACCCATAGCCTACGATGCAATGATATTCTTTACCAATGCCGATAACAGCGCAAAAGGGCTTACAAAAGAGGAGATAAGCAACATATATGTAAATAATGCTTATAAAAACTGGAATGAGGTTTCAGGTCCCGATGCACTTATGTATCCTTACTGCCGAAATAATGACAGCGGAAGCCATGCCCAGATGGAAAAGCACTTTTTAAACGGCAAGGATATACACCCAGAGGTTCAAAAGGAAACATCGTACACCATGTCCAATGTGCTTACAGATGTTATGTCCTCCAAAACAGAAAACCCCATAGGCTACGGTCTTGGCTACAGTATTTACTATTATTTTAACAACATGGATTTGTTCTATAACACAAAGACCGAACTCAAGCTTTTGGAGATAGAAGGGGTATACCCCACAGATGAAACAATAGCAGACGGAAGCTATCCGCTTTCAAACAATACCTATATAGCAATTCTTAAAAATGCGCCTGAGAATTCACCGTCTCGCAAGATGGCGGAATACATGATTACACCTGCGGGTCAGGATTGCGTTGAAAGTGCAGGTTTCGGAAGACTTTTGAAGTGATTTAAACATCAAATCCAAGCAAATAATTTTGGGATATTTACTAAAACAGAAAAAATTAATTCCAAAATAAGCAAAAACTAAATATTTATTTTGTATATTCATATTTTTATCGATAGTTTGTACGGAATATATTATGGTCTAATACACCAAATCCAAATATTTTTTGGAAATATAAAAAATGCAAGAAAAATTTTGCAAAATACATAAATGCACTTTACTTTTTAGGGCGTTTTTTGTATAATTTTATGTGGAATGAGGTGAAAAGAGATGGATGCGATAGATTATCGTATTTTGGCCTGTCTTAAAGAAAATTCGCGTGAAAATGCTACCAACATAGGTGCAAAGATTAATCTTTCTACCTCTGCTGTCATAGAGCGTATAAAGAAGCTCGAAAGCTCAGGTCTTATAGAACAGTATACTACTATAATAAACCAGAGCAAGCTCGGAAGAGAACTTATGGCGTTTATAACCGTAAGGCTCGAACACCCCAAGCACTACGAGAATTTTGTAGAGGTTGTAAATGCACATCCTTCTATAGCGGAGTGTTATTACATAGCGGGAGATTTCGACTTTATCTTAAAGGTAGTTACAAGGTCGGGTAAAAATCTCGAAGAGATTTTAAACAGCGTCAAGTCCATAGAGGGTGTATCTATGACACGCACCTCCGTGGTACTGTCGGAAAACAAGCGCGAGGTTTCGCTTCTTCCCGACAAGACAGAATAGAAATCAAACATTAAAAATTAAATATATAAAATGAAGAAAGGATTTGATGTTATGATTATAGGTATTCCAAAGGAAATTATGCACGGTGAGGGCAGAGTTTCTGCTATTCCCGAGACCGTTGCACTTTTAAAGGCAGAGGGTTTTGATGTGCTTGTAGAAAACACAGCAGGCGAGGGCGCGCTCTTCTCCGACTCGGAGTATGCCGCTGCAGGCGCTACAATGATAGCTGATGCCGAAGAGCTTTATGCAAAAGCTGACATTATCTTAAAGGTTAAAGAGCCCCAGTTCAACGAAGCTAAGGGCAAGCACGAAGTAGATATGATGCACGAGGGTCAGTATCTTATTACATTTATCCATCCTGCATCTCCCGTTAATCACGAAATGGTTAAGAACATGGCTGCAAAGGGCGTTATAAGCCTTACCTTAGACGGTGTACCCCGTATATCCAGAGCACAGAAGATGGATGCACTCTCTTCCATGAGTACATGTGCAGGCTACAAGGGTATCCTCATGGCAGCAAACGACTTAAAGAAATTTATTCCTCCCATATTCTGTGCAGTAGGTCAGGTTAAGCCCTGTAACGCACTTGTTATCGGTACAGGTGTTGCAGGTCTTCGTGCACTCGCTACTGCAAAGGGTCTCGGTGCAATTACATACGCAGCAGATATCCGTCCCGCAGCAGCAGAACAGGCTATGAGCCTTGGTGCTAAGATAGTAGACACAGGCGTTCCTGCAGAAATCGCAGTAGGAGAGGGCGGCTATGCAAATGCACTTTCCGAAGAATGGCTTGTTAAGGAAAGAGCAGCTCTTGCAGATACAATTAAGGAAATGGATATCATATTCTGCTCCGCACTTGTTCCCAGTAAGCTTGCTCCCGTAATCCTTACAGAAGAACTCGTTAAGACAATGAAGCCGGGTTCCGTAATCGTGGATATCTCCATCGACCAGGGCGGTAACTGTGCTATCACAGACCCGGGCGAAACTTCCGTTAAGCATCAGGTTACAATCGAGGGTATCAAAAATATCCCCGGTATGCTTCCCACAAGCTCTACCTGGATGTTCTCCCACAATATTTATCAGCTTGTTAAGTACCTTGCAAAAGACGGCAAGATAAGCCTTGATATGAATGACGATATCGTTAAGGGCATCCTTACCACAATAAACGGTGAAATCGTTCACAAGGGTGCTTTGGAAGCGATGAACAAATAATATTATTATAAAAAATCATGGCAACCCGCACTCTTTTTGGGTGCGGATTGCGTGTGTTTAGGAGGATTTGGATTATGAGTGGAATTATTCTTATACTCATATTTATAGTGGCGGCAATAGTCGGCTACTTTATTATCAACAAGGTACCCACACTTTTACACACACCGCTTATGTCGGGTATGAATGCTCTTTCGGGCATTACAGTTCTTGGCGCTCTTACTACTATTGCAGTAGTTGTAAAGGAGTACAGCAATGCCTTGAGCGTTATTATAGGTATTGCCGCAATCGTATTTGCCATGGTAAATGTGGTTGGCGGTTTTGCGGTTACAGGCAGAATGCTCAGAATGTTTAAGTCAAAGGAGGACAAATAAGTGATTACAAGTACAGTTTATTACATAATAAGCGCTGTTCTCATTTTGGGTGTCCTATTAGGAATAAGCATGATGAGTAAGGTTAAAAGCGCAAATAACGGTAACACCCTTTCTGCAATATGCACCCTTATAGCAATCCTTGTAGTTATGTACAACTGCGAAATCCTTACTGCATGGCAGGCATGGCTCGGTCTTGCAATAGGTACAGTTTTTGGTATCATAGGCGCCGTTAAGGTTAAGATGATAGAAATGCCTCAGGCAGTCGCTCTTTTAAACGGCTTTGGCGGTCTTGCAAGTGCTCTTGTGGCAATTCTTACAATACAGCAGACAGAAAATAAATTTGAAATATATGTAGGCGCTGTAGCTCTTCTTGTAGGTTGGGTTACCTTTACAGGAAGTGTTGTGGCGGCAGGTAAGCTCCACAAGCTTCTTCCTCAGAAGCCTGTTGTATGGAAGGCTCACTCTGCAATCGTTGCAGTTACCATTATTGCAACTGTTGCCGCTGTAATCATATGCCCCGAATGTATGTGGCTTATATCCATCCTTTCCGCTTTCTTCGGTATTGCATTTGCAATCCGTGTAGGCGGTGCAGATATGCCTATTACAATATCGCTTCTTAATTCACTTAGCGGTGTTGCGGGCGGTATTGCAGGTATAGCAGTAGGCGATGTTCTCTTAGTTGCCATAGGCGGTATAGTCGGTGCTTCGGGACTTCTTCTTACACAGATTATGTGCAGAGCAATGAACAGAAGCCTTATAAGCATTCTTGTAGGAGGCGGTAAGTCCAAAAAGGCAGCCCCCAAGGCAGAAAAAGCACCCGAAGAAAAGAAAGAAGAAACTGTAAAGGAAAACAAAGTCAGCATAGAAGATATCCTTACAAATGCCAAAAAGGTTATGATAGTACCGGGCTACGGTATGGCACTCGGTCAGGCTCAGAACATAGTTAAAGCCTTTGCCGACAAGCTTGAGGCAAACGGAGCCGAGGTTAAGTATGCTATACATCCCGTTGCAGGAAGAATGCCGGGTCACATGAATGTACTTCTCTGCGAAGTAGATGTACCCTACGATAAGCTCTATGAGATGGATGCAATAAACGGTGAATTCGCAGACTGCGATGCCGCTGTTATCATAGGCGCAAACGATGTTGTAAACCCCGCGGCAAACACAGCCGAGGGCACACCCATCTACGGTATGCCTGTACTTAACGCAGGCGAGGCAAAGAAAGTTATAGTATGTAACTTTGACGATAAGCCGGGTTATGCAGGCGTTCCCAATCCTCTCTATAAGGCAGAAAACACCATCATGATGCTCGGCGATGCCAAGGAAACTGTGGCAAAGCTCACTGCCGCTATTGGTAAGAGCGCACAGTCCGAAGCCGAAGAGGGCGCACCAAAGGCAGAAGCTTCTGTAGGAAGCATCCTTACAGGTGCTAAAAAAGTCATGATAGTACCGGGTTACGGTATGGCACTTGGTCAGGCGCAGGGCATTGTAAAGGCATTTGCCGACAAGCTCGAAGCAAACGGAACTGAGGTTAAGTATGCTATACATCCCGTTGCAGGAAGAATGCCTGGACACATGAATGTACTTCTCTGCGAAGTAGATGTACCCTACGATAAGCTCTACGAGATGGATGCAATAAACGGTGAATTCTGTGAGTGCGATGCTGCTGTTATCATAGGCGCAAACGATGTTGTAAACCCCGCGGCAAACACAGCCGAGGGCACACCCATCTACGGCATGCCTGTACTTAACGCATCGGAAGCAAAGCATGTTATAGTATGTAACTTTGACGATAAGCCTGGTTATGCAGGCGTTCCCAATCCTCTCTACGAGGCAGAAAACACCATCATGATGCTCGGCGATGCCAAGGAAACTGTGGCAAAGCTTACCGCATCTATCGGAGAGACATCGGAAGAGATTTCCGATGCACCCAAAGCAAGTGAGTCCGTAGGCGATATCCTTGCAAATGCTAAAAAGGTTATGATAGTACCGGGTTATGGTATGGCACTCGGTCAGGCACAGGGCATAGTAAAGACTCTTGCCGACAAGCTCGAAGCAAACGGGGCCGAGGTTAAGTATGCCATCCATCCGGTTGCAGGAAGAATGCCCGGACACATGAATGTACTTCTCTGTGAGGTAGATGTACCCTACGATAAGCTCTACGAAATGGATGCAGTAAACGGTGAATTCTGTGAGTGCGACGCAGCAATAATTGTAGGTGCAAACGATGTTGTAAATCCTGCTGCAAACACAGCCGAGGGCACACCCATCTACGGCATGCCCGTACTTAACGCAGGCGAGGCAAAGAAAGTAATAGTATGTAACTTTGACGATAAGCCGGGTTATGCAGGTGTTCCCAATCCTCTCTATGAGGCAGAAAATACCATTATGATGCTCGGCGATGCCAAGGAAACTGTAGCAAATCTTATCGCATCGTTTTAATAAAACATTAATTCAAAACTGCTGTGGATGTATAATCCACAGCAGTTTTTTCTTGGGATTTTTACAATTCTATAACAAAATTCCGAATACACCTTGAATTCCTACTATTTCTATGGTATTATTATGATATCATCTTAAATAACCTTACCAAACAGGGTTTATGGAGGAAAGTATGAAGATATCTACAAAAGGCCGCTATGCATTAAGACTTCTTGTTGACCTTGCAGAAAACGGCAGCGATAAATTTATTTCTCTTACGGAAATATCCGAAAGACAAGGCATATCCAAAAAGTATCTCGAGCAGATTATCCCCTCGCTCAACAGCGCAGGCTTTCTTATAACGGGCAGAGGTTTTCAGGGCGGTTATAAGCTCTCTCGCAGACCCTCATCCTATACCGTTGGCGATGTGCTGAGAGTTACCGAGGGCAGACTTGCACCTGTAGCCTGTCTGGAACAGGACGAAAATACCTGCGAAAGAGCAGACGGATGCGATACTCTCTATATATGGAAAGGACTTATGGAGGTTATCGAAAACTATCTGGACAAGATAACTCTTCAGGATATAATAAACCGCAAAATCAAGCGGAATGACGATTACATACTACTATAATTTATATACTGGTTGGGAAATAGAAAAAGCACAGTTCTTTGAACTGTGCTTTTTCTATTTAATATTTTCTTTTAACCTTCGTAGTTGTAGCCTGCTTCTACAGTCTTGATATTGTTTTCAAGAAGTTCGGGTTTGGATGCGGGTACAAGCTTCTTTATAGCGCCCACAAGCTCTTCTAAGGTAAACATACCTGTTTCCTTTACAAGCTTACCTACAAGTATCATATTTGCAAGCTTGGGAAGTCCCATTTCGTTTGCCATAGCGGTAGCAGGTACCTTGTATACATCTATATCGGTACGCTCGGCATCTCTTGATATGAGCGTGCTGTCTATTATGGCTTTTGCACCGGGAACAAGCTGACTTTCAAACTTGTCGAAAGAGGGTGCATTCATAGCTATAAGTGCAGTAGGCTCTACAATGATTGGAGAAGCCACAGCTTCGTCGGATACTATAACATGGCAGTTACATGTACCGCCGCGCATCTCGGGTCCGTATGAGGGAAGATGCGATACATTTTTGTTTTCTATCATGCCGGCATAGGCAATAGCTTTACCTGCAAAGAGTATTCCCTGACCGCCGAATCCGGCAAATATTGTCTCGTATGTCATATTACTTTTCCTCCTTTGAGCTGTCTTTGTATACGCCGAGAGGATAGTGGGGGAGCATGTTCTCTCTCATCCACTCAAAAGACTCTGTAGGACTTAATCCCCAGTTTGTAGGACATGTGGAAACAACCTCAACAAGTGAAAATCCTTTGCCGTCGAGCTGGTTCTGGAATGCCTTCTTAATAGCTGCTTTTGCAGCTTTTATGTGGGGGACTGTGTCTACTGTTACTCTTTCTATATAGGAGGGACCGTCGAGTGTAGCAAGCATTTCGCTTACTCTTATGGGGTTACCGTTTGCTTTCTGGTCTCTTCCGTAGGGGGTTGTCTGTGTTACCTGACCAAGTAATGTGGTAGGAGCCATCTGACCGCCTGTCATACCATATATGGCGTTGTTTATAAATATGGTTGTTATGTTTTCGCCTCTTGCAGCAGCGTGTACTGTTTCGGCAGTACCTATAGCGGCAAGGTCGCCGTCACCCTGATAGGTAAATACTACCTTATCGGGATGAACTCTCTTTATGCCTGTAGCTACGGCAGGTGCTCTGCCGTGTGCAGCCTCCTGCATGTCGCACTCAAAGTAGTTGTATGCAAATACGCTGCAGCCAACAGGTGCTACGCCTATTGTATCGCCCTCTATGCCGAGCTCGTCTATAACCTCAGCTACCAAACGGTGTACAATACCGTGAGGACAACCGGGGCAATAGTGGAGGGGTATATCTGTAAGTGCATGAGGTCTTGTAAATACTTTTTCCATTATTTGTCACCTCCGGTGATTTCTTCTATCTTTGAAAGTATTTCGTTGGGAGTGGGTACTATGCCGCCTGTTCTTCCGAAGAACTCAACATCGGCTCTGCCGTTCACGGCTATTTTAACATCGTCTACCATTTGTCCCATACTCATTTCTACAGCAAGGAATGTCTTTTTCTTGTCGCCCTTTAAAGCATTTTCAAATGCTTCATAGGGGAAAGGCCAAAGGGTAATAGGTCTTATTATACCTACCTTGATGCCTTTTTCCTTTGCTTTAGCCATTGCAGTTTTTGCAATTCTTGCGGTTGTACCGTATGCTACGAGAACTATATCGGCGTCCTCCGTGTCAACGGCTTCGTATCTTACTTCGTTTTTTGCTATTTCGTCATACTTCTTCTGTCTTGCAAGAACAAGGTCTTCAAGATCTTTGGGCTCTATAAAGAGAGAGTTTATTACATTCTTTTTTCTCTTCATCTTTGTGCCTGTGGTAGCCCATTCTTTTTCGGGAAGGTCGGATGCATCTGTATCTTTAAATTCTACAGGCTCCATCATCTGACCGAGCATACCGTCGCCCATAATCATAACAGGGCATCTGTACTTGTCGCCTATGTCAAAAGCATCGGAGGTAAGGTCTACCATTTCCTGTATGGAAGACGGCGCAAGAACTACAAGGTGATAGTCACCGTGTCCGCCGCCCTTTACTGCCTGATGGTAGTCCGACTGCGCGGGCTGAATACCGCCAAGACCGGGACCTCCTCTTACGATGTTTACAATAACACAGGGTACATCTGCGCCGGCTATGTAGGAAATGCCTTCCTGCTTTAAGCTTATTCCGGGGCTGGAAGAGCTTGTCATAACTCTTGCTCCTGCACCGCCTGCACCGTAAACCATGTTTATTGCGGCAACTTCGGATTCTGCCTGAAGAAATACGCCGCCGATTTTGGGCATCTTTTTGGACATATACGCAGATACTTCTGTCTGCGGTGTTATAGGATAACCGAAGAAGTGTCTGCAGCCTGCTCTTATAGCAGCTTCTGCAAGAGCTTCGTTACCCTTCATTAAAACCTTGTTTCCCATTTAGTAAACCTCCTATCTTTCTACTTCGATTACGCAATCGGGGCATATGGTTGCGCAAAAAGCGCATCCGATACACTTGTCTGTTTCAATAACTGTTGCAGGGTGGAAGCCCTTTGCGTTGATTCTGTCTGTAGCCATTACGACTATCTTCTTGGGACATACTGTGGTACAAAGCGTACAGCCTTTGCATCTGTCTTCTCTGAATGTAACCTTAGCCATAATGATTCCTCCTTTATGTGAATATAATATTTATTGCAAAGCATCAAACGGTAATTTCATAAATAAATCAAGGCAAAATGCTTTGTTTTTTATATCGCATGGCAGCGCGTCTAAAATGTCCTTGGTGCCTGCTGTGTATTTAAGCGGTACACCAAGTACCGATGCTGCCTCATCGGCAAAATCCACGCTTTCCAGAAGATGTTTCTTCTCGGAAAGATAGGATAAATTTGTATTATTTATAAGACCTGTTATTTTAGCACGGCTCATAATCTGAATGCCATCGGCAAGTGCTTTTATATCCTCTATGGTGCTTGTGTCGGGACGAAGAGCATTTAATACGAAAAACATATCGTAGTCCTCGTCCTTAAGATACGCATGATATTTTCCGAGTGCCACAGCACCGTCATCATCACCGCCAAGGTCCAATACAGCGTGAACGCTCTTGTCGGTAAATACGGAGAGTATGTCTCCCGGAAGCACGGGCAGGTCTATATTTGTAGAAGCATAGTCAGGTGCTATAACTCTTATTCCCTTGCCCTCAAGATATTGTCTTATATCGTTTGTGCGGAAATACGGATTAACTATATCCATATCGCATATTACTACATTTTCGTGTTCTTCTTTAATTTTGAGAGCCATGTTTATAGCAATCTCGGTTTTGCCGCTTCCGTAGTGGCCTGTTATGATGTTAATTCTTTTCATGTATAACCTCCAGAATACAGCTTTTTATGGTGATATTTCTGCTCCTTTGCCTCATAAACATAAACCATGCGGCAAGCCAGATGAGTACAAGAAAAACGGTTACATAATGGGAAGCTGACATCACCTGTGATATAATATATACAGTAAAAGCGCCTATTATGGGCATAATATAGAGAAGAAAAGCATTCCAAAGAACACTGGAAGTGTCTGCCCCTATAAGAACTGTGTCGCCCGTTTGGGCACCCAAAGTATTTGCAACTTCAACTTCTATCTCGGGATTGTTACACACACGGCACTCACCGCAGTCATGACCGCAGGCGGAGGATTTGCGGATTCGTACCAAAGCTTTTTCGCCGTTTGTATTTATCACAATTCCCTTGCCTTGCATTTGACAACCTCCGAAAAATAGTATATCCTATATTATAACAGATACAATTTGCAATTTCAATATATTAGAAAGAAATTTTTAAGGTATATTTGCGAAAAATAGGTTATTTTACGAAAAATTCGCACAAAATTTATTTAACTTACGAGGTGTTATTATGACTATTACTGTGTTTCTGTTTCTGGTTGGTATTGTTTTTCTTATAAAGGGCGGCGATTGGTTTGTAGACGGAGCTACCAAAATTGCAAGGCGCTTTGGAATATCCGAGCTTATAATCGGTGCAACTGTAGTGTCTATAGGAACCACACTTCCCGAGGTTATGGTTTCGGCAACCTCGGCGCTAAAGGGTGCAGGCGATATAGCATACGGCAATGCCATCGGCTCTATAATATGCAACACATCGCTTATTGCGGCAATTACAGTGGCGCTTAAGCCATCTGAAATGGAACGAAAATCCTTTGCATTGCCTGTTGTGTTCTTCTTTGTTGCGGCTGTGTATTATTCGTATATTGCGTATTTTAAGGAGTATTTTTCAAGAGCTGCGGGAATTATTCTACTTGCAATGTTCGGGGTATATGTTCTGGTAAATATATTAAGGGTTAAGGACTGTGCCGTTTCTCCTGATAATGATGCGGCTGCAGACGGCACGGGCAAGGCAACCCTGTCTCTTATAGTCGGCGCGGCGGTTATAGCCGTAGGCGCTCGCTTTGTTGTGGACAACGGCATTATAATAGCAGGTGCTCTGGGTGTTCCCCAGAGTGTTATTGCACTTACTTTTGTGGCGCTTGGCACATCGCTTCCCGAGCTTGTAACAGCCGTTACGGCTCTTGTAAAAGGACACGGTGCGCTCTCTCTTGGCAATATAATAGGGGCAAACCTTTTCAATCTTGTGCTTGTAAGCGGAATTTCCGTAACACTCTCGCCGTTTGCGGTACCGCAGAGTGCCAAACTCTTTGGATATAATGCGTCCTATGTCCTTGATATACCCCTTATGCTTACAGTTATGCTTGTCCTTTCTGTGCCTGCACTTATAAAGCAGAAATTATATCGTACACAGGGTATAGTGCTTCTTCTTGTTTATGCGGCATTTTGCTTTGTACAGTTTACCATGTAAATGATTACTGTCGGTTGACAAAATATATATTTTGTATTATTATATAATAGATAATGGTTTTTTGTGTTCGAAAATGTGCAGAAAGAAGTGTATGCGTTCATGATTGCCTTTACAGATATTCATTCTCATGTGCTTCACGGTGTGGACGACGGCTCGAAAGATATACTTACTGCAGTTACTACTTTAAAGAAGATGAGTAAGTTAGGGGTAAAAAATCTTATCCTTACACCTCATTACTGCAAGCGCAGAGGCTACGAAACCTCTGTGGAAAGTATTAAGCGGGCATACAAAGAGCTTTGCGATATATGCAGTACGGAGAATATAGGTATTCATCTGTATCTTGGTACGGAAATGGAGTATTCTACAGATACCGTTCGCTATATACGCGAGGGAAGAGTGCTTACTCTTGCAGATACAAAGTACATACTTACCGAATTTGCGCCGTATGTAAGCTCGAACACAGTGCTAAAGGCATGCAACGAGCTACTGCAGCTTGGCTATACACCCATAATCGCTCATGTGGAGCGCTATGAGGCGCTTTGCAATCACTTTGAACTTTTGCATGAGCTTAAAGACAGGGGTGTACTTATACAGGTAAACATACGCTCTGTGTGCAGTGCGGGTTTTAAACTCAGACGGTTTTTGAAGCGCATTTTTTCAGAGGGTATTGCGGATTTTCTGGCGGGCGATGTGCACAATTATCCCATCGACAGAAAAGAGATGGAGAAGTGCAAAAAATTTGTAGTTAAGAACTCGTCGGACAAATATTACAGAAAGCTTTTGCACGAAAATGCCGATAATATTATTAACGGGGGACAAATTTAATGGAAAATGAAAGAATCACCGAAAATGAAATTAACATTCTTGATATGCTCTTTATAGTGCGCAAGAATCTTACCAAAATTATTCTTACTGCAGTTATTGCCGCAATAGTATTTTTGACATATACACTTACTCTGGTTACTCCTCTTTATAAGTCTACAACACAGCTTCTTGTAAAGGGAATAAGCCAGGAGGCAATGAGCATATATCCCGACTCCACTTCCAGAATCATGCTTATGAACAACAGCATCGAGGTTCTTTCGGGAACAGAGGTTATGTTAGATGTTATAGACGAGCTTGAGCTTGAACTTACGCCCGAGCAGCTTCAGTCCATGGTATCCATTTCCTCGCCTGCAGACACACAGGTTATCAAGATCTCTGTAGTATCTGCAGACAGAAAGCTTGCCAAGGATATAGCAGCTGCCTTTGCAGAGCTTACACACAGCGTTCTTGCAGAGAATGTGGGTGTATCTGCCTTAAGTACCATACAGGAAGCCAAGACACCCATTAATCCCATATCGCCAAACCCCATCAAAAATACAATACTCGGAGGATTTTTAGGCGGTATTCTTGCAGCAGGCTTTTACCTTGTTCTCTGGTTTGTAAACAACAAAATATACACTCCCGCTGATGCGGAAAAAGCACTTGGACTTACAGTTTTCTCCTCCATTCCGCTTGTGGAAAATGAGCAGGAAAATACAGAGAAAAAAGCAAGTGACAAAAAAGCCGAGGGAGGAAAGAAATAATGCAGACAAAAGTTACTGTTAAGAGAATAAAGAGCAAATCCTTTATCGAAAGCGAAGCTTACAAGAAATTAAGAACAAATATGCAGTTCAGCGGTAAGGATATAAAAGCCATTGCATTTACAAGTACACATCCCGGCGAAGGCAAGAGCGAGATTTCCTACAGAGCGGCATTCTCTATGGCGGAAATGGGCAAGAGAACAATATATGTAGATGCCGACCTTCGCAATTCCAATTTTACAGGTAGATTTATAGAGAATTTTACAGGTGAGTTAAAGGGTCTTGTGCATTGTCTTGTGGGCGAAGCCGCACTCGATGATGTTATAGTAGGAACACAAAACCCCAACCTTGACTTTATACCGATTGGAGCTATACCTCCCAACCCCAGTGAGCTTTTGGCACAGGAAATTTTCGGAGAGATTATAGACCAGCTTAAGAAAAGATACGATTATGTTATTATAGATACTCCGCCCTCGGGCTATGTTGTAGACGGTGTTGTGGCATCCAAGGCTGCAGACGGAGTTATATTTGTAGTTGTTGCAGGCACCACAAGTGCCAAGGCGGCAAAGACTACAGTAAATGAACTTTCCAATGCGGGATGCAAGCTGCTTGGTACAGTTCTTAATAGGTGTATGACCAAAAACGGCACCCAGTACGGTTACGGCTATGGCTATGGTTACGGCTATGGTTACGGCTATGGCTACGGTAATACAAACGGTTACAACAGTGAATTTGCAAACCCCAAGAAAAAGTCTTTGCTTTCTGTATTTAAAAAGATGAAAAAGAAATAATTAAAACCAACACCGCCAACGGAGATTTCTCTGTTGGCGGTCTCATAAGAGGTAGATATATGAAAACAGTAATGCTTGTATTCGGCACCAGACCTGAGGCTATAAAGATGTGCCCTCTTGTAAATGAATTAAAAAGCAGAAAGAATATAAATACAGTTGTATGCGTTACAGGGCAGCACAGACAAATGCTAAGTCAGGTATTGGAAGCATTTGATGTGGTTCCCGATTACGACCTTTCCATAATGAAAGATAAGCAGACGCTTTTTGATATAACAATATCCATATTGGATAAGATAAAAACCGTACTCGATAAGGTGAAACCCGATGTAGTGCTTGTACACGGCGATACTTCCACAACCTTTGTTACATCTCTTGCGTGCTTTTATATGCAGATACCCGTAGGTCATGTGGAGGCGGGTCTTAGGACATACAATATATTTTCGCCATATCCCGAGGAATTCAACCGTCAGGCAGTGGGCATTGTGTCCAAATTCAATTTTGCTCCCACCGAGCTTTCGGCACAAAACCTTATAAAAGAGGGTAAGTCTGAGGACACGGTATACATTACGGGAAATACAGCGATAGATGCACTTAAAACCACGGTAAAAGAAGAGTACACCCATCCTGAATTGGAGTGGGCAAAGGACAGTAAGCTCATAGTAATAACCGCTCACCGCAGAGAAAACCTGGGTGAGCCTATGCACAATATGTTCCGCGCAATAAGACGCATTATGGACGAGCATACAGATGTAAAGGCTATTTACCCCATACACATGAATCCTGTTGTAAGAGAGGCAGCAAACGAGGAGCTTGCGGGTTGTGACAGAATACACATCATAGAGCCTCTTGAGGTACTTGATTTTCATAATTTCCTCTCACGCAGTTACATGATACTCACCGACAGCGGAGGTAT
Source organism: Clostridia bacterium (assembly GCA_045646525.1). GTDB lineage: Bacteria > Bacillota > Clostridia > UMGS1810 > UMGS1810 > RGIG8748. The sequence continues at coordinate 29,156 of JAZRKX010000022.1, forward strand.
TCAGGAAGAGGCGCCGTCTTTGGGCAAGCCTGTACTTGTAATGCGTGATACCACAGAGCGTCCCGAGGGACTCAAGGCGGGCACGCTTAAGCTTGTGGGTACGAGCGAAGAGGTAATCTATAATAGCTTCAAAGAGCTTTTGGAAAATAAGGAAGAATACAAGAAGATGAGCGAAGCTTCAAATCCGTATGGAGACGGCTTTGCCTCCAAAAGAATTGCAGATATTCTTGAAAGGAGTCTTTGATTTGCCTTTTGTATCGCTTAGAAAGAGGACACCCGCTCTTAATATAGCTGCGGTAGTTCTTGTAGCTTTTATAATTGCAAACCTTGTATTTATATGGGTGAATTCTGCCAAGGTAGACACATCCTCAAACAAAGACAGCAAAAAGCTCGCAGAGACTATTGTAAAAACTACTACCAAGGATTATGAAAGCCTTCCAAAGACCGAGCAGCAGAAGAAGATAAAAGAAGCCAATGCCAAAATCCGCTCTGCAGCGCATTTTGCGGAATTTATACCATTGGGACTTTTTATACTTTTATTATGTCTTAATTTGTTTTTTTGCAAAGGTCAGTACACTCTTATACTCTTCTCAATGCTTTTGTCGGTAATACTGTGTGCGCTATGCGCTCTTTCGGACGAAATCCACCAGATATTCGTAAAGGGCAGGGCATTCGAGGTAAAGGATATTTTTACAGATACCTTAGGCTCTTTTGTGGGAATAGCATTTGGAACTTTATTTTATTTGGTTATATATCGTATTAAATTGTTTCGCAATAAAGAATACGCACCCTGAGGGTGCGTATTCTTTATTGTTCGTCTTTTGCTTTTAATAAATCTCGTATTTCTGTAAGAAGCTCTTCGGTTGTAGGAGCCTTGGGGGCTTCTTCCTTTACTTCTTCCACTTTCTTTTTCTTAAATGAATTCATAATCTTTATGAAAGCAAATATAGAAGCGGCGATTATTATAAAATCCACAAGAGTCTGGATAAAGTTACCAATCATTATGGCGTTTTCGCCCTCAAGAGCAATCTTAAGATCGGTGAATTTCATGCCCTTTAATGCAAAAGCAAATATGGGCATTATTACATCGTTAACAAGGGAAGTGACAATTTTTCCGAAAGCACCGCCCACAATAACGCCGACAGCCATGTCAACTACATTGCCTTTCATGGCAAATTCTTTAAATTCTTTCAGTAATGACATTTTCATTATTCTCCTTTTCGACAATTTCTTAGTAAATTCTACATTATCGAAAAGGATTTGTCAAGCTTATACCTCCTGGTTTTCGTTTTGTATAAGCATGGACTGGTATTTTTCCAGTATCATATCCGAAAGCTTTTGGCGCATTTCGGGATTTATGGGATGTGCTATATCCTTAAATTCATTGTCGGGGGTTTTTCGACTGGGCATGGCTATAAAGAGTCTGTCCTCGCCCTCAATTATTTTTATATCGTGTACTACAAATGAATTGTCAAAGGTAACCGATACCACGGCTTTCATTCTGGCATCCGATGCCATCTGTCTTATTCTTATGTCTGTAATTTCCATGTGTTCAAGTCCTTTCGAAATATTGTTAATCCTATATTTACCCTCTTGTATAAAAAATATTCCATTTATAAAAATAACTGTTTATTTTTTGAAAAAGTTGGTGTATAATTAAAATATATTAGAAAACATTGGAGTGTTTCATTTGGATAAATATGTTCATTTCATAGGTATAGGCGGTGTCAGCATGAGCGGCATTGCCAAGATACTTTTAAATAAAGGCATCCGTGTATCAGGCTCCGATATACAGGAGTCCGAGGCTGTGGCAGAATTAAGAAATCTGGGAGCTACGGTATATATAGGACACTTTGCTGAGAATATAACAGACCAGAATCTTGTTGTATACACTTCTGCTGTTCACGATGACAACCCCGAGATAATAGAAGCTAAGAAAAGGAATATAAAGCTTATTGACCGTGCTACAATGCTCGGACTTATAATGAAAGATTATAAAACCGCCATAAGCGTGGCGGGAACGCATGGTAAGACTACGGCAACCTCCATGTTTGCATATGTTCTTATGGGAGCTATGCTTGACCCTACTGTTATGGTAGGCGGTACATTAGACGGTATAAAGGGCAATTTGCGTATAGGAGAGAGCGAATACTTCCTTACGGAAACCTGCGAATACATGCGAAATTTCTTAAAATTCTTTCCAAAGGTGGCTGTAATTCTTAATGTAGAGGAAGACCATCTTGACTATTACAAGGATATAGATGATATAATATCCGCTTTTTCGGATTTTGCATCTCTTGTGCCTGACGATGGCTTTGTGGTGGTAAATAAAGAAAGTGAAAATGCCATGAAAGCTGTTAGAAACATAGGAAAGAGGGTATACACCTTTGGCTACGGCGATGCGGACTTTTCCATAGCCAATGTGCACTATACCGACTGGGGCTACCCTGTATTTGATATATGTCACAAGGGCGAAAGGGTACTGGGACTTGAGCTCAATGTAGCGGGAGAGCACAATGTTTTAAATGCCACGGCAGTTGCACTTGCCTCATCGGTTATGGGTATTGATACCAAGAGCATCAAAAAAGGTCTGGAGAGCTATACAGGCACCAAACGCCGTTTTGAAAAGAAAGGCTATGTAAACGGGGCTCTTGTTATAGACGATTATGCTCATCATCCTACCGAAATCTGTGCTACATTAAACGCTCTTAAAAATGTAAAGCACAATAACGAGTGGCTTATATTCCAACCGCACACCTACACAAGAACAATAAGCCTTCTGGATGAATTTGCCCTGTCGCTTTCGGGTGCAAAAAATGTTATAATTACAGACATATATGCCGCAAGAGAAAAGGACACAGGTATTGTCCATGCCCGTGACCTTGCCGATAAGATAGACGGTGCTGTGTATATAAAAACCTTCGAAGAAATAGGCGAGTATATTAAGAAAAATGCCAAAGAGGGCGATGTAGTCATAACCATGGGCGCTGGAAATGTGTGCAATATAATAGACCACCTTCATTAATAAATATACAGATAAAAAAACAGGAAGCCTTTTTTGAGGCTTCCTGTAATTTTTATAAGCTATTTTTTGGAAACTTTGTAAGAACCTTTTACCATAACTATACCGTCCATTGTAAACTCCATTCCTCTTGAGTCTTTTCTGGGTACGAGCATGAGATGGTTTTTGGGAACCTCTGCTGCGTTTGCAAGGTCAACACCTGCGGTAAGGTCTGCCACACCGCCCTGTGAGGTGGCAATTATATTGCCGCTTCCCGAACGGAGTATGAATTCTGTGCCTTCGCCGCCTATTATTTTGTTGCCCGCTTTTACATTCACAAGCACAAAGGATGAGCTTTCGCCCGAACTCTGACTTTGAATCGCTTCCTTTACACTTGACTCAACCTTTTTGGTAATACGGCTGTCGAGGTCGGGTACAAGCACATCTGTAATGTAGGATAGGGTAACTAAGGGGTCGCCGCTGTCTCCTGCGGTAGCAAAAGCAATTACGGTAGAAAATACAATGCAAATCACCGTAAAAATAAGTACTGATTTTAATCTGCGTTTCATATTAATCCGCCTTTCTCATTTGTCTATTCCAAAGCTTATTTTAAGCGCATGGTCTATGGATGTCATAAGTATGTCATCTATATGTCCGATTTTTTCCTTTAGTCTCTTTTTGTCTACGGTCCGTATTTGCTCGGCAAGGATTACCGAATCCTTGCTAAGACCGTGCTTTTCTCCTTCGAGCTCAATGTGTGTGGGCATCTTGGCTTTGTTTATTTTGGATGTAATTGCCGCTACTATTACGGTGGGGCTGTATTTGTTGCCCACATCGTTCTGAATTATAAGTACGGGGCGTACTCCTCCCTGTTCAGAGCCTACAACAGGGCTTAAATCTGCGTAGAAGATATCTCCGCGTTTAACCATAAATATCATTCACACTCCGCTAATTTTTCCTCGTAGCTTTGCTGTTGAATGTTGTCTGCTTCAAGGCACAGCTCAGCGATTTCTATATTTATTTCCGCCATGCTTTCGTAGCCTTCTTTAAGCCTTTCTGTAAATGAGGCCTTTTTTTGCTGTGCCACATAGTTTTTTGCAGCTTCTCTTAAAAGAGTGCTTCTGTTAATTTTTTGTGCTGTGGCAAGTGAATCAACCTCATTTAAGAGTGTGTCGGGTAAACTTATGAGAATTTTTTTACTGTGCGACAAAACAATCACGCCCCCATTTCATATATCTTGATATACAATAATTATATAATTACCTGTCTGCAAAGTCAAATGTATATTCTTCCAAGGGCAGCCTTACTGTTATTCAAGATAATTAAGGGTGTCTATGATTTTATTGTCTTGTATGTAGGCACGGGGTACACGCCTCGTTACAGAGCATACAACCTCATAGTTTATTGTACCGAGCAGATCTGCAACAGACTCTACGGTAATTGTATTATTACCATCAGAGCCAAATATTATAACCTCGTCGCCTATTTTTATATCGTCAATATGCGATACATCTATCATGCACTGGTCCATGCATATTCTTCCGACAACCTTTGCGCTTTTTCCTCTTACAAGTACACACGCTTTGCCTGAAAGCACTCGCGAGAAGCCGTCGGCATAGCCTATGGCAATGGTTGCAATTTTTTGTCCCTTAAGGGCTTTGTATGTTCCGCCGTAGCTTATGTAGCTGTCGTCCTCGAGTGTTTTGATATGGCTTACCTTGGTTTTAAATGCCATCGCATTTTTAAGGTTTGGCACAAGCTTATTTACATAATCCGAGGGATAGTGTCCGTATACAACCATGCCCATTCTTACCATATCCATATGTGAGTGAGGCATTGTAAATATTGCCGCGCTGTTTGCTATGTGCTTTATACCCGCATCAATGCCCATATCTTCCAGACGGTTGCAAACACGGGTGAATTTTTCAAACTGCATCTCGGAGTAGGAGAGGTCTTCATCATCTGCTTTTGAAAAATGTGAGAATATTCCGTCTATCTTTATATTCGGAAGGAGCGAAATGCGTTTTATTTCATCGCATACCTTTTGGGTATCGTTACACACAAAGCCTATTCTTCCCATTCCTGTATCGAGCTTTATGTGTATTTTGGCTGTTTTGGAAATTTCCTCTGCCCTCTGCGATATAACAAGGGCGCTTTCCCATGAATCTACCGAAAATGTCACATCGTTTTCTATTATTCTATGATAATCCTCGGGAAATATTACTCCCACTATAAGTATAGGCTGCATAAAGCCTTTGTTCCTGAGCTCAATGGCTTCGTCTGCATTGGATACGCCGAATGCATACACTCCGCCGTCCGCAAGAACTCTTGCTACATGCTCAATACCGTGTCCGTAGGCATCAGCTTTTATTATGCCGAGGATTTTGGAATTTGTGTGGGATTTTACTATTTCCAGATTGTGTTTTATGGCATCAAGATTTACTTCTGCCCATGTACGCATGATTTTACAACTCCTTGGAATGTTTTATGGCATATGGCAAAAAATCGATTATATCGCTTGGCGTGAGAGAATATTCCCCTATGTCAAATGCAGCCATGTCTGCCGAAAGCGAGTGTATATATACACCGAGTTTTGCCGCATCTTCCATACTATGCCCCTGCACCAGAAAGGATGCAATACATCCTGCAAGCACATCGCCGCTGCCGCCTGTAGCCATGCCGGGATTTCCCAGAACATTTTCGTACACTGTGCCGTCGCTTGCGCACACGAGAGTCCTGTGGGATTTTAATACAAGTGTTACACCATACTCCTTTGCAAAGGATACGGCAATGGGTTTGGGATTGCTGAGGATTTCCTCTGCAGTAAGTCCTGTAAGGCGGGAGAATTCTCCTATGTGCGGTGTCAGGATTACAGGGCACTTTTTATTTTTTAATATATCTGTACTTTCCGATACGGCATACAGTGCATCGGCATCCAGTACACAGGAAGTTTCAACAGATGGCAGAATCTCTCTTACAAGAGATATTATACTTTCTGTCCGCCCAAGACCCGGTCCTATGACAGCTGCATCGGATTTTTTTATGCATTCTGTTATTTTATCTTTATCCTTAAGGCTTATAACCCCGTCGGTACTTTCAAACGGTTTTGTCATAACCTCGGTAAGACTGGTTTCAAATATCGGGTTAAGCTCACCTGCACAGCCAAGCGTTATAAGTCCCGCACCGCATCTTAATGCAGAATTGCAGGAGAGTATAGCCGCTCCTGTGAGACCTACCGAGCCTGCAAGTACAAAGAGTCTGCCGTAATCACCCTTGTGCGTTTCGCTCCTGCGGTTTGGCAAAAGAGCTCTAAAGGCGAGCTTTGTATCGGCGTCGAGCTTTTTAACAGCCTTGGTGTAATACTCAAAGTATTTGTCGGTTTCCATAATGGCATATGCTGTGGCATACTCCCCGTCGTGAGATATGCTTATATCTATATTTGTTACGCCAAGAGCGTTTGCGTATGCTTTGGCTTTATCTGTAAGCACGGCAAATGGTTTTCCCGATTCTGCGTGCTCCACGCATATATTGCAAAGAGGAAGCCCAAGCCCTGTGCCGAGGCACTTAAGCACAGCTTCCTTTACGGCAAATATACCTGCGGCGGTTTGCAGAGCATTCTTTTTAGAGGATATATATTCTGTTTCCGACTCGGTAAAAACCCTGTCGGGTATTTTGTTTTGTATAAGCCTTTCAAGACGACTTATCTTAACTATATCCGTACCGATATACATATTAGTCTCTGAACACCTTTCTGGGGTTTCGGATTATCATGGTTTCAATCATGTTTTCTGTAGGACAGAAATACAGAGCCTTCTGGATGCCGTCCTGTGTAAACACAAGAACAAATGTGTCGGGAGAGTCCATGGAGGATGACGCATCTATCTTGTCCAGATTCTGCCAGTTATCAGGAAGATTGGAGCTTCCCGCGGGTGCCATGGCAATTATCTCTTTGCGGTATACGGACACAATGCGTTTTCTCTTTGTTTTATTCATAATTTTGTCTATGTCTAAGTCGCTGTCTACAAGAAGATATTCAAATTCTACATTTCTGTTTGCTATTATCTTGTAGGCGAGGTATATACTGCCTACTACAACAAGGGGAAACAACATACTTAAAAACGGTATTACGGCAAGCACAATGAAAGAAAGTATAAGTGCGGCAAATGCCATAACAAACGGAATTGCAAGACAAAACGCAAAATCCTTTCCTGTCTTTTTCTTCTTTAAGATATGTTCATGATATGTAACCATATTAAAATACTCCTTTGTAATTAATATTAGAATTGTACCACAATAAACATAGTTTCGCAATATTTTAATTAAAATTGTTATAATTTATTCACAAAATAAAACCTGCCCCATATAATATAAGCACACAGGAGTTAAACCCCGCATGGTTTTAAAACACCAATTTGGTCTAATACCGCGTAAAAACTCTTGAAAATATGTTCAATATTCTCTGCGAGTTTTTACTTGTCTTATCCAAAATTGGTTGTTTTAAAACTCTTCGACCTTAAATGCATAAAATTTAGTACAATTTTTATGCGGAGGACGAAGGAAGGCTGACGCCTTGCGAGGACGACAAATAAAAAGTGTGCAGATTTTAAAAATTTAAGGCATACAGGGTTCAACTCCTGTGTGCTTAAGCAGTTGCGTCAGTATCCGAACTCGCCAAAATCAAGTAAAATAGCCGTCTTTCTTCGTTGTCGGTCTTGAAATACGAAAGTATTCCTGCGACCTGCCGCCTCGAAAAACAATCTATTTTGCCTTGCTTTTGGTTCAAAGAATTTTCGGTGCTGTGTTTTTGCGATAATGCGAGGCAAAAACGGAGCTAATGCTGACGCATTTGCGAGTATTTTAACAATGCAGTGGCGTAAAAACACGCACCCAAAACGGGTTCGGATACTAACGCAACTGCTTAAGGGGTGATGTAATGCAAGATAAGAAAAAATTCCGTTTAAGATATATTCTTATACCCGCTTTAACCATATCCGTTTTGTACGGAGGTTTTTGTTCATATGTGGTTATGATGCGCACTCTGCACTCTGTAGCGCAATCCCAGATGGAGCAGATAGCAAACGAAGCCATACATAATGCCATAGGAGACTGTGCGGCAAATCCGTCAAAATACGGTGAGCTTGTTAATATATGCCGAAACAAAGACGGTGCTATAGAGTCATTGAGCCTCAATCCCCATGCTGTAAATATGATGAAATCGGATATATCGATTAAGGTACTCGAATACCTGAATGATTCTGACAAATATGTCATAGAAGTGCCTCTGGGCAATTTTTTTGCATCGGAATTTCTTTCGGGTTTAGGACCGAAGATTAAGCTTGAGGTTGTACCGTTTAATGTTGCGGGAATAGATTTTGAAAGTAAGTTCACCCCCGCGGGTATCAATCAGGTGCTTCATACCGTAAGTGTAAAGGTAGATGTAAAGATAGGCGCACTTCTTACAGGCTTTGAGGAAATATGCGATATCTCTTCAACTGCTATTATATCCGAGTCTGTAATAATAGGCGATGTACCGCAAACCTATCTTGATTTTTAATCCCGTGTCTTGTATTTTGCGGGCGACACACCCATGGCGGCCTTGAATTTTTTGAAAAAATACACATAGTCTGTGTAGCCGCATTTTTCGGCTATCTGGCAGAGTCTTCGGCTTTGGCGCAGAAACTCTTTATTCTGCATTGCATCTCGGTATCTATGGTGCATCCTGCGGCATTTTGCCTTACCAATTCTTTCCGTGCGTCAAACGATGTAAGATTTACAATGATTATATCCATGATTTCCATGTGGATTTTCCGGGTGGGACTAAGCTATGTTTTCGGAAGGTTTATGCACATCTTCCGGGGCAAGGGGCGGGAGCCCCTTTTCATCGGGCAATAATGCCCGATGAAGCAGACGCACAAAAATGTGCGCAGACGAGGAGAGGCGACGAAGAAAGTACGATGGTACGGCAAGGAACCACGACGAAGTAAAAAGGTGAGTAAAATAGAAAGGCTTTCGCGGTCAGCGAAAGCCTACAGATGTTTTTATACGGCAGCCGAGTTCACCTTTGTTGCGTGCATTTTTGAAGTCTGCCTCTTTATTCTAATATCATAGTACCAATACCATGGTCTGTAAATATTTCAAGAAGTATGGAGTGCATTATTCTTCCGTCGATTATATGCACTCTTTCAACGCCGTTTTCCACGGCTTCTTTGCAACCTGTAACCTTAGGTATCATACCTCCTGTTATTGTGCCGTTTTCAATGAGTGTGTCTACCTCATTTGTGTGTATTTTGTGTATAAGCTCGTCGTTTCCATCGAGTACACCGCGAACATCGGTAAGATACATAAGCTTTTCGGCATCGAGTGCTTCTGCTACCTTGGCGGCGACTGTATCCGCATTTATGTTGTAGCTGTTGCCCTCATCGTCTACGCCTATGGGAGCTATTACGGGTATATATTCGTCCTCGGTAAGAAGGTCTATCACCTTGGTATTTACATCTATTATATCGCCCACAAAACCGATATCTTTCTTTTCGCCGTCAACCTCGGTATAGAGCTTTTTGCACTTTAAGAGGCTTCCGTCAAGACCGCACAGACCGATTGCCTTGCCTCCTGCGTGGTTCAGCTTTGATACTATATCCTTGTTTGTCTTTCCCACAAGTACCATCTGTGCTATACCCACTGTTTCTTCTGTAGTAACACGCAGACCGTTTATAAATTCACTCTCTATGTTATACACCTTGAGAGCATTTGATATGTCGGGACCGCCGCCGTGAACTACTATGGGGTTAAGACCTACATATTTAAGCAGGGTTATATCGTCCATTACCGATTTTTTGAGGTCCTCGTTTATCATGGCATTTCCGCCGTACTTTATTACTATCTTCTTTTTGTACAGCTTGCGTATGTAGGGGAGAGCCTCTATCAATATATCGGCTTTTTTTATCATTGTTTCTATTGTATCGTTCTTTTGTGCGAGACCACTCATTGCATTAACTCCTTATAAATAGAATGCAGGATTATTTATGCCTGCTTTTTCAGGGAAGCCCATCATTATATTCATGTTCTGAACTGCCTGACCTGCTGCTCCTTTAAAGAGGTTGTCTATGGCAGAGGATACAACCACTCTTTTTAATCTGTGGTCTACCTTAAAGCCTATTTCCACAAAGTTCGAGCCTGCTACATTCTTGGTTTCGGGAAGCATGCCCGGTTTTAGTACTCTTACAAAGTATTCATCCTTGTAGAAGTCGGCGAAGATTTTGTATATTTCTTCATCTGTCATGTCCTCTTTTAAGTTTGCATAGCTTGTTGCAAGTATGCCCCTCTTTTGCGGTATGAGGTGGGGGGTAAAGGAAACCATTATTTCCTCACCTGCAGCATGACTAAGCTCCTGCTCAATCTCGGAGGTGTGTCTGTGTGTTGCGATTTTGTATGCCTTGGAATTTTCGGTACATTCGCAGAAACTGTAGGGGAGCTTTTCTGTTCTTCCAGCACCTGTAACGCCCGATTTTGCATCTATTATTATATTGTCCTTATGTACAACACCAGCGTTAAGCAAGGGGTAGAGCGAAAGTATAGAACATGTGGTATAACATCCGGGGTTACCCACTATTGTAGCGCTCTTTATCTTTTCTCTGTGGATTTCGCAGAGTCCGTAAACCGATTTTTCGAGTATTTCGGGTGCGCAATGGGGCTCACCGTACCATTTTTCGTATACTTCCTTGGAATCGTAACGGAAATCACCGCTAAGGTCTACAATTTTAACACCCTTGTTGTATATTGCAGGTATTACCTCCTTGGATGCACCGTGGGGAAGAGCGGTAAACACCAAATCGCAGTTTTCGGCGATATCATCCACATTGAGTTCACAGCATTCCATTTCGCATACATGGCGCAGACTGGGATAGATGTCGGATATTTTCTTACCGACAAAGCTGTGAGATACAAGTCTTGTTATTTCTACCTCGGGGTGTCCCAAAAGGATTCTTACGGTTTCTATACCTGCATATCCTGTTGCTCCGAGAACTCCAACTTTTAACATTCTGGTCATCTTCTTTCTATTATATATGTAATTTTCTACAAATAAAACCATTATAGATTATAGTACAAAGCCATTGGTTTGTCAAATACTTTGTAGTATTTCTTGACACTTGTTTTTAATGTAGGTATAATGTTAGTATCCTTTTATATTGGGAGGTGATGTCTTGAACGCTCACGAAACCGTACACGGCGAAGTTGTACATATTATATATTCCAACGATGAGAACAGTTATAAAGTAATGGAGATGGAAAACGACAAAGAGAGTTTTATTGCCGTAGGATATTTTCATGCCGTAGCCGAGGGCGAGAGCCTTAAGCTTTCGGGTAAATGGACAAGCCATCCCACATACGGTGACCAGTTCAAGGCAGAGATGTTCGAAAAAATCCTCCCCGCCACAAGAGAATCTATAGAGAGGTATCTCGCTTCGGGTATCATAAAGGGTATCCGTAAGGCAACCGCCACAAAGCTTGTAGAAAAGTTTGGCGAGGACACATTGAACGTTCTTGAAACAGAGCCGCATCGTATAGCGGAAATCAAGGGTATCAGTTTAACCGGTGCAGTTAAGATGCAGGAGAGCTATCTTGCACAGCTCGGCTCCACATCCCTTGTTATGTTTTTGCAGGAGTGCGGCATATCGGTACGAGCCGCCGCAACCATATATAAAAAGTTCGGTGCCGCCGCAATAGATATAATAAAAACCAATCCGTATATTCTGTGCGAAGAAATAGAGGGCATAGGATTTAAGACGGCAGACGGCATTGCTCAAAGACTCGATATATCCTGTGACAATATAAACCGTGTCCGCGCAGGTGTACTATACACCCTTAAATACAATACACAGTTCGGGCACACATATCTTCCCGAGGAAATCCTCATAAATGCCTCTTCGTCACTTCTTGGTGTAGACGGGGAGGATGTGCGTATAGCCATAGATAAGCTTGTCGGCGCAGGTATGCTTCATCGTGCTTCGGGCGGTGGCGGAGATAACATATATATCTACTCTCACTATCTGTGCGAGGGTTATGTGGCATCCAAAATATGCGAGCTCAGTGAATATAAATATAAGTACAAAACTGCAGATATAGAAAAACAGCTTGATATTATAGAAAAGAAGCACAAGATACAGTTTGCCCATCTTCAGCGTCAGGCGGTTATAAGCGCCATGCAAAACGGTGTAATGGTTATAACGGGCGGTCCCGGTACAGGCAAAACTACTATTATAAATGCAATAATAGACATAATGAAATCCAACGGTCTTACCGTATCTCTTGCCGCACCCACAGGCAGAGCTGCCAAGAGAATGACGCAGGTGTGCTCGCTTGAGGCAAAGACAATACACAGACTTCTTGAAGCAAGCTTCCATTCGGAAGATGGCGAAACTCAGTTTATGGTAAACGAGACCTCGCCTATAGAGAGCGATGTTGTCATAGTAGACGAGATGTCTATGGTAGACATTGTGCTTGCCAACCATCTTTTAAAGGCAATAAGCGTAGGCACAAGACTCATAATGGTGGGCGATATAAATCAGCTTCCGTCTGTAGGACCGGGCAATGTGCTGAGGGACATCATAGAAAGCGGCAGGGTAGAGGTAATACGCCTTACCGAAATTTTCAGACAGGCGCAAAAAAGTCTTATAGTAACCAATGCCCATGGTATAAATGAGGGCAGATACCCCGTACTCACCGCCAAGGATAAGGATTTTTTCTTTGCGGATATCCCGTCGGGAGCAGACGGAGTTAGGTATATTGCATCGCTTTGTTCGGATAAGCTTCCAAGAGCATACGGTATTACAAGCTTTGATGTTCAGGTGCTTTCCCCGTCAAAAAAGGGCATAGCGGGGGTAAACAATCTCAATGATATTTTAAGAGAGGTATTAAACCCCGCAGCCAAGGGCAAAAAAGAGCATGACTTCGGCTTTCGCCTTTTCCGCGAGGGCGACAAGGTAATGCAGATACGCAACAACTACGATATACGCTGGGAGGATGTTACCACTACCAGACTGGGCAACGGAGTTTTTAACGGCGATGTGGGTACCATAACTTCCATAAGAAACGATATAAAAACCATAACAGTTATGTACGATGAGCGCAAGGTAGTGTATGAGTTCAAGGATATTTCCGAGGAAATAGAGCTTGCCTACTGTGTTACAATACACAAAAGTCAGGGCAGTGGATTTCCTGTGGTGGTAATACCCATGTACGATGCGCCCCATATGCTCATAAACCGCAACCTGCTCTATACAGGCGTTACAAGAGCCAAAAGTCTTGTTGTGCTTGTGGGCAGAGAAGAGATTGTGCACAAGATGGTCGATAACAACAGAGAGGACAAACGCTATTCGGGACTTTGCAAGAGGCTTAAGGAATATGAAGGAATTATCCGTTTTTAAAACCATATTAAATACCATACTGGATTTTATATATCCAAGGCATTGTGCTCTTTGCGGAAAGGTACTGTGGCATTACGGTGATTCGGCAGTTTGTGTAAAATGCTCACAAACATCACGCGTATGCAAAACCGTTCGCGATGACAGATATTACTTTGACGAAGCCATAGGCGTAATTAAGTACCACGGCAACGCCAAGGAAGCTATGCTTAGATACAAATTCAAATCCGTAAAGTACTACGCCAAAGCATACGCACGCATTATGGATGAGTCTACGGGAGACAGACCGTATCTTCGGGATGCCGTCATGTGCTGTGTACCCGTTTCAAAGCGCAGAAAGAGAGACTACAGTCAGACTAAGGTGCTCGCAGAGGAGCTTTCGCATCTGTGGGGTTCTCATTTTGTGCCCGACCTTTTGTACCGTTCCAAGCCTGTAGCACAGCTCAGTAAAATGAAGCTTCCCGAAAGAAGGTTCTACATACAGGATACCATAGACCTCAATCCCGCATGTGATGTATACGGAAAGGACATACTTGTAATAGACGATATCTACACAAGCGGAACAACGGCAAACGAATGTGCAAGAATACTTAAAATGTACGGAGCAGAGCGTGTATTTGTGCTTTGTCCGTGTTATGACTGATAAAGGAAAATTAATACCATGGCATTACAAGCAGAAAACATTACAAAAGCATACGGTACAGATATAATATTAAACAAGGTTTCGCTTAATGCAACCGACAACGAGAGAATAGGTCTTATAGGCGCCAATGGTGCAGGTAAGTCTACGCTCTTAAAGATTATAGCGGGCGAGCTTTCTTTTGATGATGGCAGAATTCTGACCCCCAAGGATTGCAGAATAGGATTTTTGAGGCAGGATTGTGTCCTCGAAGGACAGAGTACCATCTATGAGTACATGATGGCGGCATTTGAGAGCCTTGTTGCTTTGGAGACGGAGCTTCGTGTATTGGAAGAGCGCATGGCTCTCGGCGATAGTGACATAGAACACGAAAAGATACTGCGTGACTACGGATTAAAAAGCGAGCTTTTTGAGAAAAGAGGCGGTTTTGATATCAAAACCCGCATAAATACCGTTCTTACAGGCATGGGCTTTGATAAATTCGATAAGGGTATGCGCATATGCAATCTGTCGGGCGGGGAGAAAACCAAGCTTTCTCTTGCAAGGCTTCTTGCCGAAAGTCCCGAGGTTTTGCTTTTAGACGAGCCAACAAACCACCTTGATTTTAAAACTATGCAATGGCTTGAGGGATATCTCAAAAGCTATAAAGGAATAATAATAACCGTATCGCACGACAGATATTTTCTCGATTCTCTTGTTGATACAATATATGAAATAGAGCACCATGCAATAACCCGCTATACGGGCAACTACTCAAAGTATCTTGTTTTAAAAAAGCAAAACGAGGAAATAGAATTAAAGCACTATAACGCACGCGTAGAAGAAGCCAAAAGACTCGAGGACTATGTGGCACGGAACATTGTGCGCGCATCAACCTCAAAAATGGCAAAAAGCCGTCAGAAAGCACTAGAAAAGATGGATATAGGCGAAAAGCCCGTGTCCTTAACCGAGTCGTGCCGTTTTAAGTTCGATACGGTATACCGCTCGTACAACGATGTTCTCACCGTAGACGGTGTGGAGATAAGTGTTCCCAAGGCAGGTATATTAACACCGCTTTCCCGCAATATAAATATAGAAGTCAAGCGCGGAGAAAAGGCGGCAATAATAGGTGCCAACGGCATAGGTAAGTCCACGCTTTTAAAAACGGTCCTCGGAAGACATGAGTTTTTCTCGGGCGATATAGAAATAGGCAGAAATACTCAAATAAGCTACTATGACCAGGAACAAGCACAGCTTACCGACAGTAAAACTGTATTTATGGAGATAAGCGACCGCTTTCCGCTTATGGACGAAGTGGATATACGCACCAGACTCAGCACCGTGCTTTTTAAGGACGAAGATGTGTTCAAAACTGTCGGCGATTTAAGCGGTGGCGAAAGAGCACGCCTTATGCTTCTTATTATAATGATGGAAAAACCGAACTTTCTCATATTGGACGAGCCCACAAACCACTTAGACCTTCCCGCCAAGGAAGCACTTGATGAAGCTATAGCGCAGTATGAGGGTACAGTTCTATTTGTATCTCACGACAGATACTTTCTCAATAAGACCGCAGATGTCATATTCGAGCTTACGGAAAACGGCATAAACTCATACAGAGGCAACTACGATGATTATATAAAGCGCTTTTCGGAAGAAGTAAATAAGTCCTCACAGACAAAGCCGTCCGAGAAGAAAGGCGCCATGGATTATTCCGATGCCAAAAAGCTCCAGTCGCAGATACGTTCATTAGAAAAGAAGATTGCCGCATCCGAGGAGAAAATATCTCTTTTCGAAAATCAGATACAAGAGCTGGAAGCAGAGCTTCAAAGCTGCGGCGCGGATTTTGAGAAAGCCAAACAAATCTACGAAGAAACCGAGCGCCTCAAGGCTGAACTTGACAGCACATATGAAAGCTGGAATACCTACAGCGAAGAGCTCAGCGAACTGGTGTAGGAAAATATCAAAAAAATTTTAAAAAAGTGTTGACAACAGGGGATTCATATGATATATTAGTAAAGCACCGCAAATGAGGGCAAAAATCAAACGAAAATTTTTTAAAAGTTTTTTAAAAAAAGTGTTGACAAAGCTTTCAAAGTGTGGTATCATAATCAAGTCGCTTGCGTGAGACACTTACTTAAGCGACACAGAAAATGAGCATAACTCATTTTCGCTTGGTCTTTGAAAAATGAACAGCATATTTAAAGTAATG
>JAZRKX010000023.1:0-7933 GCA_045646525.1 Clostridia bacterium
AGCACATATCTATAAGCTGTCCGCGCGATGCTATTTCGTCGGAAAATTCAGATAGAATTCTTGCGGTTTCGTCTCTCTCGGCATCCATAAGAGCGCGGATATCGTTGTTTGCCTCCACTACGCTCATGGGTTCTATAAACAGTGTTGCTCCCGTAGAGGAAGTATCGTGAACTATACCCTTGATATCGCCCTTGTGCTCTGCCTTTACGGGTACAACATAGCGATTGTCCCTCATGGTTATAATCTGCTCCTGCAGACACTTTGCATATGCGGGAGATGATATTATACCTTTTAAGATGTCTCTTATTTTATTGTGTGCGCCCCGTATCTTTCTGCGGATATCGCCAAGAAGCGGTGAAGCATCGTCGGAAAGGGTTTTGTCGGCAGTTATGCTTACAGATATCCTCTTTTCCAGCTCTCTGTCCTGCCACAGAGCCTCAAAATGCTCTGTAAGCGACGGACAGGGCGTCAGCTCGGGATAGTCCGAAAGCCTGCGCGAGCTCTCCAAGAGCTTGCCTACAGAAAGTATCTCCTCGGGTGCAAGCACACCTCCGCGCATTGCCCTTTTTACATGCACTCTTACATCCTCGGTGCACATGATGGGCGCCGAGCCTTTCTTGGTAAGAAGCGAGATTGAATCGGCGGTTTCCTCTTGCAGTTTAGCCACCTTTTTTATATTTACGGATACTTCGCCTTTTTTTATTCTTTCTTTTGCAGTATCCATTACCGCGTAGGTTGACAGCATCTCAAGGATTTTGTCAAACTCGAGGGTTTTGTACATACGCTTATCCATATTATTTCCTCAACAATTCCGATGCTATTATTGCATTTTGCAAAGCCTGTATGCGCCTTTGTTCTATCTTTTCGGGCAGAGCTTCTCTTATAGTCTGCGCATTACTGAACACAGCATCCGCCTTTGCCATGCCCGACTCCTCTGTAAGCTCCGATATATCCAGACACTGCCCTATGCCAAGCTCATCTATATTGCTCTTAACCTTGGGGTCATAGTTTATGCCGAGTACGGGCACTCCCATAACCGCACCGAAGAGAAGCATGTGAAGTCTTACGGCAAAAACCGCCTCGGATTTTGCCACAATACCCATGATGGTTTCCACATCCAAATCTTCATCTATAAATACTGCCCTGTCTCCGATTTTTGATACTATATCCATGCTTAATTTCTTGTCCTTGGAATACTGCATGGGAACAAACACGGCAGTAAGATTGTGCTTTTCGCATATCTTCTGCGTTATATAGGCAAAGGACTCTGCAAAGCCATGTGCATCTGCCACACAGCGAACGGATACGGCAAGAATTTTGCCGTCTGTACCAAGGTCTGCAAGGATTTTGTCCGCCTTGGCGCTGTTATATTTACAGAGCGAGAATGCGGGGTCGCCCGTGACTGATATATCGGGCTTTGTAACGCCGATTTCCTTAAGAAATTCCGCGCTTGCACCGTCACGCAGGGTTATGCAGTCCAAGGTGTTAAGCACCTTGGCGCTCTTTTCTATATTGCGTTTTTTAGAGAGGGGACCCATGCCGTTTGCATAGAGCATAACCCTCGGTACAGTCTTTTTTGCAAGTCTTAAACAGTACAGATAGTACATAAGCGAACGGGTGCTCGTAACATCCTGAATGAGACTTCCTCCGCCTGCTATAAAAAGCCTTGCGTTTTTCATGGCACTGCGTACTTTAAATATATTAAAGCGGTTTATACTGCGTACCCCGTAATCAAACGAGGTCTGCTCAGGATTTTTGGATAGCACGACGGGACAAAAATCGGGGCTTTCCTTTCGCATATCCTCTATAATGGCGCAAAGAAGCGCATCATCGCCCCTGTTGCCGTAGCCGTAATAGCCCACCATTACTGTATTAGGAATGTGGTCTCTTATGGCATCGGTGTACATCTTTTCGTTGTCCTTTGCCATCCGCTCCACGCTGTAATACTCTCTTACAACATCTCTGCCGAACTGTGCAGTTTTGGTTAAGGTGTCACCGTCCATGCCAAAGAGGGTTAATATATCCTCCAAAAGCGTGTCGGCATCGGTTAATGCGCACCCTCTGCAGGTAAAGTTGGTCTCTATTGCGGTGGGGAGATTGGTTTCGTCAAGAATTCCTATATAGCCCTGATGTCCTGCTATTACGCAAGGCTTCTTCATGCTCATAGGCTCCAATATGGCACGGCTTACGCCCACGCACACATCTGCTGAGGCATGAATTTCGTTTATATCCGTTCTCCTGCCCGCAAGGACAACCGCTCTGCGGGAAAGCTTGGTGTTTACGCTGTCGGCAATATCCTTTATTTCGTCAAACGCACCGCCTCCGCCTACTATTACCAATTCTATGCCGGGGATAAGGCTGTCGAGCTTTTCCATACGGCTTAGCATGGCATAAGCAGGTATGCAAAGCTCCTTTTCGAGCCTGCTTACATACACAATCCTCTTGGCATTGGGGTTTAATCCAAGCTCCTCTATAATCCTGTCTCCCGATACATCCTCGGAAAACTTGCCCGAATCTATGCCGTTTATACTGGTGTACACATTCTTTCTGCTGACCTTGTAGTTCTCCTCGAGGTAGTCTATGAGGTCACGGCTTACAGCGAGAGTCTTTTCGCCCCAGCGGCTCAGCTTCTTTATGATGGGCGAGGTGTCAAAGTCCAGATGCACCGTTGTTACATACACAAAAGAACGCCTCATCATACGGTGTATTTCACCTATAATGAAGCTGGGTATTCTGGCGTGAGAGTGAACGATGTCGGGCTTTTCGTCCTGTATTATCTTCTTAATCATAAACATAGATTTTACTATGTCTATATAGTTTCTGCGTTTTACAGGTACGGTATAGTGCTTTATGCCGAAGGCTACCGCCTCATCGGCATACACTCCTCCGCCCGATATTATGATAACCTCGTGACCGCGTCTTTTTAATTCCTTGGAGAGCTCTACCACATGGGTCTCCGCTCCCCCGATATCAAGTCCTGCAAGTGCCATTATTATCTTCATAGTATGTCTCCTTAGGCAAAGGGTACGGTTTCAACCGTAAATTCCCTGCCGTTTAAATAACTAAGGATATTTTCGTCCTCAAACTCAAACCTGAGCTTATAGGAATAAAGTGCCTGTGTTTTCATGCCTATCTTATCATTGAATTCGTTGGTGCCGTACTTGCCGTCGCCTGCGAGGGGATGTCCGATGGACGCAAAGTGCGCTCTTATCTGATGTGTTCTGCCTGTTATAAGCTCCACCTCTACAAGACTTGTGAGCTTATTTTCTTTTAAAACCCTGTACTTTGTGATTATGGTTTTACCGTCTTTCTGAGGTGTATGGTGAACATACACTCTGTTCTGCTCGGTGTTCTTTACAAGGTAATCGGTTAGGGTTGCCTGTTTTTCCTTAAGCTTTCCCTGTACAAGACAAAGATAATATTTTTTTATCTCCCTTGTTTTTATCTTCTCGTTTATGAGCTTGAGCGACTGTGCGTTTTTTGCGCCTATCACTATACCGCCTGTGTTGCGGTCTATGCGGTTGCAAAGCGAGGGAACAAAGGAATTCTCCTTGGTGTAGTCATACTCGCCTTTTTTGTAAAGGTAAGCTTTCATATGGTTTAAGAGGGTGTTTATCTTCTCGTCCTCGTCATCATGGACTATTACTCCCACCCTTTTGTCCATCAGAATGATATTTTCATCCTCGTACACTATATTAAGATTCGGCTCGCATTTAAGAAAGGACAGTCTTTCATCGGGCACCTCGAAGAACTCATCGTTTATGTAGAGGTCTATTATATCGCCCTCTTTTAAGATTAAGTCTATTTCTGCCCTCTTGCCGTTTACTTTTATTCTCTTTTTGCGTATCCCCTTGTATATAAGGCTCTTTGGCATGGTTTTGAAATATTTCGACAGAAATTTATCGAGCCTTTGGGACGCATCGTTTGTATTTACGGTAACCGTTCTCATACATACTCTCCGTATTCACACTGTTTTTGCAAAAAGTCCTCACTGCCGTACTCACCCACCGTGGCACACAGGAAAGAATCCTCATTCTGCGTATCCGCTCCGTAGCCTACAGCCAATATGTCCATATTGGGTTTTGCGCCCGACTCCGATATCAGCGAGGTCAGAAATTGCGCACCCTCCAAGGTGATATATGCTCCTTTGTCCGACGCATACACCTCTATGCCGCCGTTTTCCAACTCGGATATAATCTCTCCGTCGGCAAAGTCATTTAAGGGTACGGGAGAGCACATTACATATTCTATACCGAGGCGCTCTATGGCATCCGTTATTGCCTTTTCCGTTATATCCACGCCCGAAGTGTCCTTTAAAAATGCAGTTTTGCACTCAATAGAGCTTCGCAAAACCGAAGTGCACGAAAGGTCTCCGCCCTCGGACAGAGCGCGGGATATATCGTACATATCCAGCATGGCGCCAAGAAGCATATGCTCAGTAAAGCCGTAGAAGCAGTCTATATAGAGTATCTTCATACTATAAGCGCTTCCACACGCTCTATTGCCTCGCATATGGTATCGTGGCTTACTGTGGAAAGGAATTTTTCTTCATAGGTAAGTGCTATGCCGTAGTATTTTTTGGCTTCCTTAAGCGAGCCTCTCTTTTCTAAAATTGTGGCATAGTTGTAGTATGCTTCAAGGAATTTGGGGTTTTGAGGAATAAGCTCCTCGTACACCGCCTGCGCCTCGTCGAGCATACCGAGTTCTATATAAGCCTGTCCGAGATTGTCACGGCTTACATGGTCGTCGGAATTGTATTCCACACCCTCTTTTGCAAATTCGAGAGCTTTCTGGAATTCTTTGTTGAGAAGGTAAAAGCTACCCAGAGAGCCGTAGAATGCAGGGCTCTTGTAGCCTATTTCATAGAGGTCTTCAAGCTGTACTATAGCGGCGGATATATCGCCCCTCTTCCATGTGATAAGAGCGCGGTTGAAATCTGCCGCCCTTAATTCATGGTCTTTTAAAGAGTGCTTGCCGATTACGGTTGCCTTGTTTATGATGGTTTCCGCTTCGTCGAGTCTGCCATCTCTTAATATGAGATACGCATATATAAGCTGATATGCGGGGTTTAACTTGCCTGTTTTGTGCGCAAGACCCAACACCTTAAGTCCCTTGGGTTTATTGGAATTGTACACCCTTACCCCTACAAACATGAGGAGGTTTGCACGGAATATTATTGCAGATACAAGATATCCTATGAGCGCTATGCCCCATGTAACAAGCGGATTGCCGTAGCCCGATGCAAGATATGCGACAAATGCGGGAAGAGCAAATCCCAGAATTCCTCTTAAAAGTGTTTTTTTCATTTTATTCATCCTTTCAGTTTGACCAGAATTTCTTGTCGAGACTTCGGTATCCTATTGCCTCGGCAAGATGAATAGTCTCTATATTTTCATTGCCGTCCAAATCGGCAATGGTCCTTGCTACCTTAAGTATGCGGTTGTGCGCTCTGGCGCTAAGACCCAGTCGGTCGAACGCGCCTGCAAGAAGCGTGCGTGCGTCCTCTTTAAGAGCGCAATGCTTCTCGGTAAGGGCGGGGGTAAGCTGTGAGTTACAGTAGATGGATGTACCCTCGTACCTCTTTAGCTGAATTTGCCTTGCGCGGTCTACCCTCTCGCGTATTTTGCATGACGGCTCGCCTTTTTGGTTTGATGACAGCTCGCCGTACTTAACAGACGGCACCTCTATGTGAAGGTCGAATCTGTCGAGCATGGGACCCGACACCTTGCCGAGATAGCTCTGTATCTGCGATGCGGTGCAGGTGCACTCTCTGGACGGGTCGCCGTAGTAACCGCATTTGCATGGATTCATGCTTGCAATCAGCATGACAAGGCTGGGAAATACGCACGACCCTCCCACGCGGGACACGGTGAGCTTGCCGTCCTCTATGGGCTGTCGCATTGCCTCTATGGCGTCCTTGCGGAATTCGGGAAATTCGTCAAGGAACAGTACGCCCCTGTGCGCAAGGCTTATTTCACCCGGTTTGGGATTTGAACCTCCGCCCGTAAGCGCCGCTGACGAAACGGTATGGTGCGGACTGCGGAAAGGTCTTTGTGTTATAAGCGGTGTGTCTTCGCCGAGCTTGCCTGCCACGGAATAAATCTTGGTAACCTCCAGCGCCTCGTCAAACGACATGCGCGGAAGTATAGAGGGCAGTCTCTTGGCAAGCATGGTTTTACCCGAGCCGGGAGAGCCTATCATAAGACAGTTGTGACCGCCTGCGGCGGCAATCTCCAGCGCTCTTTTTGCCGCTTCCTGACCCTTGACGTCTGCAAAGTCAACTTCAAAGGATTCAAAGCTTTCAAAAAAGGAGTCTGTATCTAAAGTGCTCTTTTCTATAACTTCAGCTCCGCGGATATGCTCTACCGCTTGCGAAAGCGAGGAAACGCCGTATACCTCCACGCCCTCCACAACAGATGCTTCGCGAGCGTTGTCCGAGGGTACGAGTATCTTGCCAAAGCCTTTGTCCCTTGCCGATATGGCGGCAGGGAGTACGCCGTGGGAATACCTTACAGAGCCGTCGAGCGAAAGCTCGCCGAGCATAACATAGTCTCTGCATGCATCATCAGATATCTGACCCGATGCGGCAAGTATTGCCATGCATATAGGCAAATCCAGAGATATGCCCTCTTTTTTGGTATGGGCGGGGGCTAAATTTATAACTATTTTCTTTTGAGGCAATAAGAGCCCGCTGTTTTTTATGGCGGATTTTATCCTCTCTTTTGACTCCTTGACTGCGGTATCGGCAAGACCCACTATGTCTATACCGGGAAGACCCTGTACGAGATCTGCCTCAACTTCTATTATGTAACCGTCTATGCCTGAAATGCCGCATGAATTTGTCTTTGCAAGTGCCATAGTTTTCTCCCAAAAAGCATAATATATAGTTAGTATACCACACAAATAACATATTTTCCACATCTTTTTGATAAAATGTATTTCAGTTTTGTAACATATTGGGCATTATAATTGACTTTTGGGCACTCCAATGCAATAATTGTAGTAAAGTAATGGCTGTAAGGAGGTTTTTACAATGAAAAATAAACTCAAAAAACTTACCGCGGTCTTTCTTTGCGTCTTGCTGATGCTCTCTCTCACATCATGCGGTGAGGTAAAGCAAGCGCAGAAAAGCCTTGAGGATATGTTCGCCCTGCTTAAAGAGGGTAGTTACACCGAGGCACGCGACCTGCACATTTCCCAGCTTGGAGGAGACAATGATTTTCTCGGTTGCAAGGACAGCTTTAACAAAGAGGATTTCCCTGCATACGATATGCACATGGAGCTCTTTTCCAACATGGAATACAAGGTGCTTGAAACCGTGAGCGCCGACCCTGCAAAAGTGGCTTTCCTTGCAGAGATTACGGCTGTAGACCTCGAGCCTGTGGCTGACAGACTCTTTATGGCAACAGAGGAATTCAACTTTATGGCAGAGAACAACGAAGCGCAGATAACCGAAGATGATATAAACGCTGTTCTTACACAGCAGATGGTGGATATAAGCAACGACTACCTAAACAGCGAGGAAAGAAAAGACAAAACCACTACGATAGAAATAAATGTATGCTACGAAAAGGAATACGGTTGGAGGGTTTATCCCGATGACAATCTTGTAAACATACTTACAGGCGGTGTTTATAACAGGTATAACACCATAATGCAAAACTATTTAGAATCTTAATCAAAAACGGGAATGTAAAATAAAGCGCAGAGCGCTTATAGGCTTAATCACTGACATTCCAAAGTGTTAAAAACAATTAAAACATCAAATTTATGTAGAAATCTGCAAATTTTGCAGATTTCTCATATTTTTAGCCTATAAGCTCTAAGCGAACTTCACCTCTCGCGGTATCTATATACCGCTTCGGGTCCCCCTCGCAAGCACGCTTGCTTCGGTTCAGTTCGCTTATTCTGCATCTTTTTTCCATCCCCTCCC
>JAZRKX010000024.1:0-41601 GCA_045646525.1 Clostridia bacterium
GAAGAGTTTTAAAACAACCAATTTTGGATAAGACAAGTAAAAACTCGCAGAGAATATTGTCATATTTTCAAGAGTTTTTACGCAGTATTAGACTAAATTAGTGTTTTAAAACCATGCGGGGTTCGACTCCCGTGTGCTTAATCTATTATATCACATATATTTAATCCAAGTCAACAAATTACGATTTGGTTAAAATCCTTGACGGGCGAGGTAAGTAATATTATAATGTAATTTGTATTAATGTGTAAGGAGATGATATTTTGAAAAAGCTTATATATACTTTCATTGCATCGCTTATTATAATACTTTCCTGCGCGATTTGCGCATCGGCAGGCGAATATGATACCGTAAAGGTAGGTCTGTACTACGGAAGCACGGCACAGAATTCGGTGAAAATAAATGTAGACACAGGCGTAAGCTACGGATATTTTGACGGTGTACAGCATTGTGAAACGGGCGTACTGTACGGCACGGAATTCACCGTAAGCGCCGCTACGGATACATCTATGCTTATAAACGGTGTACAGGCTGTGGAGACGGGCGGAAGCAATCTTTCTCTCATGCCCCTTGGCGGAAATATAAAGATAAACGGCAAGGAATACAGAGGAAGCGCTCTTTTTACAAACGCATCAGCAAGCACGCTTTGTGTTATAAATGCCCTGTCTCTTGAACAGTACCTTTACGGAGTAATCCCCAGCGAGGTGCCTTACACATGGAATGAGGAAGCGCTGAAAGCACAGGCAATATGCGCCAGAGGTTTTGCTGTATCAAACTTTAAAAAACACGCTGCATACGGCTTTAATGTATGTACTACCACAAACTGTCAGGTGTACGGCGGTGTATCCGCTGAAAAACAGGCAACAACAGATGCAGTAAATGCAACTGCAGGCGAGGTGCTCGCCTATGACGGCAAGATTATAGAATCTCTGTTCTACTCCTCGAGCGGAGGATATACCGCAAATGTAAAGAATGTGTGGGGAAGCTCTATACCCTATTTAAGCGGTGTGGAAGACCCATATGAACCTGAGGATAGTCCGAGGCATAGCTGGAGTGCTACCCTATCCAACGAGGAAATAAGCGAAATACTAAGAAATAACGGTCATGACATAGGCACCCTTACAAAGCTTACTGCCGAAACAGACGAAACAGGCAGAACATATAAGCTCACTGCAGAGGGTACTCAAGGCTCGCATACATTTACAAATCAGGGCACATATTCATCCTTTTATTCCAAGGGTGTTTTGAGCCAGAAATACATTCTCTCGCCCAACTCTACAGGTGCGCGCACACTCTACGCACTGACCAAAGCCTCCAAGGGAGTGCTTTCGGGCAAAATTGCAATAGACTCCAAGGGACGAAAGACTTCGCTCGACGGTGACTTTAACATAATATCCGCAAACGGAAAAGAGGTTTACGATTCGGGCGATGTAACAGGCTACACCTTTGTAGGCGGAGGCTGGGGACACGGCGTGGGAATGAGCCAGTACGGTGCTATGGGCATGGCGGATGCAGGCTTCTCCTACGATGAGATAGTGTACCACTACTTCCCCGGAACAGAACTTATAAATATATACGAGGTACTCAATGAAAACCAGTGATTTTTACTACGATTTACCGCAAAATCTCATAGCTCAGACACCGCTTAAGGACCGCTCCTCATCGAAGCTTCTGTGTGTGGACAAGAATACGGGCGCACTCAGGCACGGTGTTTTTACCGATATTGAGCAATATATAAATGAAGGAGACTGTCTTGTTGTAAACGACACAAGAGTTATCCCCGCAAGGCTCTACGGCGTAAAGGAAGGAACAGGCGGAAAGATAGAGTTTCTTCTGCTTACACGAAAAGAGCAGGATGTGTGGGAAGTAATACTTAAGCCGGGCAAAAAGGCAAAGCCGGGCGCAAGGTTTGTATTCGGCGACGGTCTTCTTACTGCGGAAATACTCGATGTGGTAAATGACGGTAACAGACTTGTGCGATTTTACTACGACGGACTTTTTGAAAATGTGCTTGACACTCTTGGCGAAATGCCGCTTCCGCCGTACATCACGGAGCATCTGGACGACAAGGAACGCTATCAGACGGTGTATTCCAGACATTCAGGAAGTGCGGCTGCACCTACTGCGGGACTTCACTTTACCCCCGAGCTTATGAAATCCCTTAAAAACAAGGGTGTTAATATAGCATATGTAACTCTGCATGTGGGGCTTGGAACATTCCGCCCCGTAAAAGTGGACGATGTGGAAAGTCACAAAATGCACTCCGAATTCTATGTGCTGACACAGGAAAATGCAGATATAATAAATGAAACCAAAAGAAATGGCGGCAAGGTGATATCCGTAGGCACCACATCCACAAGAGTTCTGGAAACGGTAGCGGACGAAAACGGCTTTGTAAAAGAGGCATCGGGCTGGACGGATATATTTATATATCCCCCGTACAAATTCAAATGTCCCGACAGCCTTATAACAAATTTCCATCTTCCCGAATCCACTCTGCTTATGCTTGTGAGTGCTTTCTCTTCCAAGGAAATAATTATGAACGCATACAAGGAAGCGGTAGACCAAAAATACAGATTTTTCAGCTTTGGAGATGCGATGTTTATACGATAAGAGGTAGATTATGTTTAAATTATTAAAGCAAGACGGCCTTGCAAGACGAGGCGAATTTACAACGGTGCATGGAACCATACAGACACCTGTTTTCATGAATGTGGGAACACTCGGCGCAATAAAGGGCGCTGTTTCCACTATGGATTTAAAAGAAATCGGTTGTCAGGTTGAGCTTTCCAACACATACCACCTTCATGTGCGCCCCGGAGATAAGATTATAAAAGAACTCGGCGGTCTTCATAAATTCATGAACTGGGACAGACCCATTCTTACCGACAGCGGCGGTTTTCAGGTGTTCTCGCTTGCAAAGCTTCGCAAGATAAAGGAAGAGGGCGTGTACTTTAACTCCCATATAGACGGCAAGAAAATTTTTATGGGTCCCGAGGAAAGCATGCAGATACAGTCAAACCTAGGCTCTACAATAGCCATGGCATTTGATGAATGTGTGGCTCTCCCTGCCGAGTACAAGTATGCCAAGGCATCGCACGAGAGGACAATCCGCTGGCTCCACAGATGCAAGGCGGAGATGGCGCGTCTTAATGCACTTGCCGATACGGTAAATCCAAATCAAATGCTCTTTGGCATAAATCAGGGCGCCACCTTTGATGACCTGCGTATAGAGAATATGAAAGAGATTGCAAAGCTTGACCTCGACGGCTATGCCATAGGCGGTCTTGCCGTGGGCGAAACCACCGAGGAAATGTATCATATATTAGATGTTACTCTCCCCCACGCGCCCGAAAACAAGCCAAGATATTTAATGGGCGTGGGAACTCCCCAGAACATACTCGAGGCGGTAGACAGAGGCATAGATTTCTTTGACTGTGTAATGCCCAGCCGAAATGCAAGGCATTGCAACCTGTTTACAGAGTTTGGCTATATGAACTTAAAAAATGAGAAGTTCGAAAAAGACCCTCTCCCCATAGAGCCTGGATGCACCTGCCCCGCATGCAGAAATTATTCCAGAGCTTATATACGCCACCTCTTCAAAGCCAAGGAAATGCTTGCAATGAGACTTTGTGTGCTTCATAACTTAAATTTCTACAACAGACTCACCGCAAACATACGCACCGCCATAGAAGAAGGACGCTACAAGGAGTTCAAAAAGGAAAAACTCGAAGCATATTCAAAAAGAGTGTAAATAATTGGTAAACATGTGTATATTTTTCTTGCAATTTACCAATATTTAGGTTATACTTATAATTGTATATTTTATTAATCAGGAGGTAACTAAAATGCAAGCAGCAGGAGGACTTTTTGGAGCTATTTTCCCATTCATTCTTCTCTTCGCCATAATGTACTTTATGATTATAAGACCGCAGAAAAAGCGTGAGAAACTCACAAAGCAGATGCTCGACGGTCTTGTAGTAGGCGATAAGATACTCACAATAGGCGGAGTTATAGGAAAGCTCATAGCTATAAAGGATGATACCATCTACCTTGAAACAGGCAAAGCAGGTCAGCTCTCCACAATCACCTTTAAGCGCAGCGCAGTAAGCGAAGTGCTTAAGGCTGCTCCCGAAGCAAAGAGCCAGTACGATGACCAGTACGCTATTCCCACAGAGGATGCAGAAAATACCGATAAATAAAACAATGGTATAATCGTTTTCGCCTCCGAATATTCTTGTAATAATCGGAGGTGGATTTATGATTAAACAAAGTGAAAGCAAGCTCGCTATAAGTACAATCGCCCCTGCAAGAAGCATTGTATCCATAGCCAAGGCAGCGGTAAAGGCATACATATTTCTTATAATATGTTTTGCGGTTCTGGCGGCGGTATATACTTACTCCAAAATGCCAAATTCCTACCTTGCTCCCGCTATAAATGCCATATCTGTTCTCTCGCTTCTACTGGCAGGCTTTGAAGCCGCAAGAAAGGTAAGAGTAATGGGATATCTTCACGGAGCTCTGGCAGGACTTGTGTGCACATTGGTGCGTATACTGGCAGGCTTGGCGGTTTTTAAAAGCTATGTTCCCTCGGAGGGGATAGGCACAGCACTTGTTACAGGAATACTCATTGCCGCCGCGGGCGGTATATTAGGGGTTAATTTTGGTAAAAACAATAAAAGAAAAAAGAAGTAAAGGACACTAAGCCAATGACAAGGGTTGCTATAAGAAAAATTACAGCAATTACCCTGTGTATTGTTCTGGCATGCTCTTCGATGTGCACATTTGCCCTCGTTACAGATGCAGGCTGTGAGGATGCACAGTTTTTTGCTGCAAATTTTTCGGATTTCGGAGCGCAAAGCCCCTCTCCGACTCTCGGCAGCCACGAAGCGCGCGTAATATCGTGGATAAGAAACCCCGAATTTGTAGCCGAAAATCAAATTGTTTCGCAAGTGCCCAAATCTTCGTTTACCTTTTCTTCGGACAAGCTTATATGCTCGTCCAAAGCCAAGGTCGAGGATTTATATACAGAGTTTAAGATAACAGAGTATTTTTTGAGAATTTGATTAAATTCACTCTCAAATAAAATATATTTTAAAAACAAGAAAGGATGAATAAGATGACATCTAAAAGCATCGGTAAATTTGCAATAGTAGTTTTAATCATTGCATTTTTGGCGTACATTGCCGCTTTTGGTCTCCAGATAGGCAATACGCAGATTCACAAGGTTTTCGACAAGGAAAACGGTATTAAAAGAGGTATAGACTTAGCAGGCGGCTCGGCGCTCGTATTTGAAGCTGCCGACAAGGATATTAAGGTAACAGACGCTGATATCCAGGCTGCACAGGAAGTACTCCGTACAAGACTTGCCGCTCAGGGCTACACCGAAGCTACTGTTGCTAAGCAGGGCGAAAACAGAATCAAGGTAGAAATCCCCGGGGAAGACATCAAAAATGCCGAAGAGCTCCTCGGAAAGACAGCTAAGCTCGCATTTACAGACTATGAGGGCAATGTAGTTCTCGAAGGCGACGAAGTTAAAGGCGCCAAGGCAGAATACGGCCCCATTTCCGACGGTACAAACGCATACAAGGTTGTGCTCACCTTTACAAACGAAGGTACAAAGAAATTCTCCGAAGCCACAGGCAGAATAAGCCAGCTTGGCGAGGGCAACAACATAATAAGCATCGTTCTTGACGAAGCTGTGGTTTCCGCTCCCAGAGTAAGCCAGCAGATTACAGAAAGCGAATGCTATATCGAGGGTGACTTTACAAGCGAAGAAGCAAAGACTCTTGCCAGCCAGATTCAGGGCGGTAAGCTCCCCTTCTCCTTAAAGCTTGCAGAATCCAGAACAATAGGTGCTACACTTGGTGAAAAGGCACTTGACAACTCTCTTACAGCAGCACTTATAGGTCTTATACTTGTAATGCTCTTTATGATTGTAATGTACAGAATGTGCGGATTTATCTCCTGCATATCCCTTATAGGCTATGTATCCATAGTAGCACTTATACTCGGTGCACTCCGCATAAACCTTACACTCCCCGGTATTGCAGGTGTTATCCTTACAATAGGTACTGCAGTCGATGCCAATGTAATTATATTTGAAAGAGTTAAGGAAGAACTCTCCAACGGCAAGACAATCCGCGCATCCATTGATGCAGGCTTCCACAGAGCATTTACTGCTATTCTGGACTCCAATGTAACCACAGTAATTGCCGCAGCCGTTCTTTATGTATTCGGTACAGGTACTATCCAGAGCTTTGCTGTAACTCTCTTTATAGGTACTGTAGTAAGTATGTTTACAGCTATTATACTCACAAGATTCTTACTCCGTCAGCTCATTGGCTTCAACTTAAAGAATCCCAAACTCTACTGCGCATACAAGGAGGTACAGAAGAATGTTTAATATAGTAGAAAAGAAATGGACTTTTATAATAATCTCTTTGGTTATAAATGCAGCAGGTATTGTTTCGTACTTTGTACACGGCGGTTTTAACACAGACATCGACTTTGCAGGCGGTAGCGAAATCATAATCACAGGTATTAAGTACGACGAAAAAGCTATCACAAAAACTTTAAACAGCGTAAAAGATGTAAAAATATCCTCTGTTCAGAAGATAGATGACGGTGTGCTTGTAAAGACTCCCTATCTCTCCGACAAACAGGCTTCCGAAATTAAGGATATAGTTCCCAAGGAATATGAAGGTGCTGTAGTTGCAAGTGTAGACAGCATAAGCCCCACAATAGGTAAAGAGCTCTGGAAGAGCGCGGCAGCATCCATAGCAATAGCTGCACTTCTTATGCTTCTTTACATCACATTCAGATTTGAAGTTCTCTCCGGTCTCAGTGCTGTAATAGCGCTTGTACACGACCTTCTTATAATGATTAGCTTCTATGTAATATTCAGAGTTCCTGTAAACACATCTTTCATAGCAGCTATCCTCACAATCCTCGGTTACTCCATCAACGCTACAATCGTTATATTCGACAGAATAAGAGAAAACGCAAGACTTACAAAGAAAGTTCCCTTTGCTGAAACTGTAAATAAGAGTATCTGGCAGACAGTAGGCCGTTCTGTAAACACCTCTCTTACCACACTCTTTACACTTGTGGTACTCTATATCATAGGTGTACAGTCCATTAAGGAATTTGCTCTTCCTCTTATAGTTGGTATCGTAGCAGGTACTTACTCCTCAGTATTTATCTCCGGTCCCGTTTGGGCAATGCTTAAGGGCGAAAAGAAAGCGTAAGGCTTCTGAAAATTAAGTGCCGGTTTGCAAAAAGCAAATCGGCACTATTTTTTCAAAATTTCTCTTGCATTAATTCCAAATATGTGTTATTATATTTAAGTAATTTAATTTGCCGGTGTGATGGAATTGGCAGACGTGCGAGACTCAAAATCTCGTGGTGGCAACACCGTGTCGGTTCGACCCCGACCACCGGCACCAAAAACAAAGCTCCCCGAAACCCTTTAAATTCAGGTTTCGGGGAGCTTTTATATAAGCAGTTGCGTTAGTATCCCAATAAGTACAGCTTAATTCCTGCTCCTAAAAGGAAAAATGCCCTTAAGGACTCTATAAGGTAATCTCCTGCATTATCCAGCGAAAGATACTCATACACACTTTTTACCCATATTTCAAAAAGCTTTATTATAAATGCACGGAAATTCGTTTTTTCAACATCGGTATGTGCTTCGGCAAGGATGAATATATTCTCCCACACACTGCCGTCGTAAATCTCATCGTACGAAAGCACATCAAACTTCTTGATGTTGTCTGCCCACGCACTCGCATAGAGCATACCGCCGCCTAAGGCATTTGTGCAAAGCCCCAGATAATATCCCGTGGTGTTACCCTTAAAGGTGGATTTGAACTCTTCGTCCTTAAGCCATGCCATAGCATAATTTCGGCTTGGAGTATCGAGCTCTGGTATCATCACAAGCTCATCCTCGGTATAATCCTCATCCCGCGCCTTATCGGCAAGAAGCTTAATTAATGTGTTTAAATATTGTTTGCTTGTAAGCATCTTATCACTACCTTATAATTATTGCGCTTTTCTTTAAATTCTCTATAACTATCTCTTGGGGTGAGCTTTCGTGCTCACCGTCTACTGACCAGTCAATCGGATTTTCAAATACAAAACGTGCTTTTTTTGTCTTTACAAATTCAAAAACGCTGTCGTCAAAATTCGATACAGAGCACCCTTTTATTATCTTGCTGAGTTCATTTATATTGGCAGGGTACTTTACAAGAACTATTTCGAAAAGTCCGTCATTCATCTTGACTATATCTTTGTCGAGTTTAACGATACCGCCTACCGAGGTGGTATTTGACACACTTCCGAAGATATATTTACCCTCGTATATACAGTCATCTGTTTCGAGCTTTACATTGTAGGGCACAATCTTTGTTATATCCTTCATACCCTCAAGTACATAGGCGAGATGCCCAAAGACATTTTTGAAGCTCTGCGAGGTGTTGTACGATGCCGCTGTAAAAATACCGAAAGACGCTATATAGGAAAAATATCTGGCAGACCCGAATTTTCCTATATCTACATCCATACCCTCACCCGATACAATCTGCATTGCCGCTTTTTTGGGGTCGGTAGGAATTCCCAGAGTAGCCGCAAAATCATTGGTGCTCCCCGCAGGTATATAACCTATGGGGAGCTTTTTACCAACCTTAAGAAGTCCTGTCAAAACCTCGTTTAATGTTCCGTCGCCGCCGCTTACTGCAAGTATATCTACATCGTCACTTAGGGTCTGCGCCATTTCTATGGCATGACCCTTATACAGTGTAACCTTGATATCCACATTGTAGCCTGCTTTATTGAATATTTCCAATATATCAAGCAGAACAGGTTTTATTTTCATTTTACCCGAGCACGGATTTACGATGAAACACATGTTTTTCATAACAGGTCTCCTTTAATTGCATTTAATTCTTTGAAGATATTTTCTTTGTTACAATAAGAGCTGCTATTGTGAGAACTGTAAGCACAGGGAATACTATAAACCAGCTTCTTAATGCTTCAAAGCCTGTCATAACATATCCTACAAAGGATATAACAGCTACAAATACTGCGTACGGAAGCTGAGTTGTTACATGGTTTATGTGATTGCACTTAGCACCTGCAGAGGACATGATTGTAGTATCGGATATAGGTGAGCAGTGGTCACCGCAAACCGCACCTGCAAGACATGCCGACATACCGATTGTAAGAAGGTCGGAATTTTCGGGGAATATGAGTACAACTATAGGAATGAGTATACCGAATGTACCCCATGAAGTACCTGTGGAGAATGCAAGTACACAAGCAACAAGGAATATTACAGCAGGGAGGAAGTTTGCAAGACCGGGTGCTGCTGCTGTCATGGTGTTGTCTACAAATACACCTATACCAAGAACATCGTTTGTTATATTCTTAAGAGCTGTTGCAAAGAGAAGTATGAGTATGGCAGGTACCATTGCATTAAATCCTGCAGGAATTCTTTCCATAGATTCCTTAAAGGAAACTGTGCCTCTTATTGCATAGTATATTATGGTAATAACAAGAGCTATTATACCACCCATAGGAAGACCCACAGTAGCATCTGTATCACCAAATGCACCTGTAATGGAGGGATTGCCGCTCCAGTAACCGCCCACATAAAGAAGTGAGAGAACGCAAGCCACAATAAGCACAATTACAGGGAATAAAAGGTCTATAACCTTACCCTTGGCACTGGGAACATCGTCTATATCATTATCTACAGTTTCTTCCAAGCCCTGAAGTGCAAGCTCGTTCTGCTTCTTCATGGGACCGAAATCGAACTTCATAAGAACAATGGCAATTATGAATACAAATGTAAGAAGAGAATAGAAGTTATAAGGAATAGCCTTAATAAAGAGGCTCATACCCTCACCCTCTGCAGCATAGCCTGCAACTGCGGCAGCCCATGATGATACGGGAGCTATCATACATATAGGAGCTGCAGTGGCATCTATAAGATAGCTTAATTTTGCTCTGGAAATCTTGTGGCTGTCTGTAACGGGGCGCATAACACCGCCTACTGTAAGACAGTTGAAGTAGTCATCTATGAATATAAGTACACCAAGTATAAAAGTAGCAAGCTGAGCGCCTACCTTACTTTTGATGTTCCTTTTTGCCCATGCACCGAAAGCTGCGCTTCCGCCTGCCTTGTTTATAAGGGCAACCATAACACCTAAAGCTATAAGGAATATAAATATACCTGCATTTCCTGCAAAAGCGGAAATAAAGCCTGTATTTATAACTGTGTCGATAGTGTTTACTGCATTAAACTGTGTGGCAAAAAGAGCCGAAAGCACTATACCTATAAAAAGTGAGCTGTACACTTCTTTGGTAACAAGTGCAAGAAGTATTGCAATAATCGGCGGTGCGATTGTTGCTATTGTACCGAAGTACTTGGAGGAAGCTTCCTCCATGCCCTGCATACCCTCGTTGGATACGGTGAGCGCGAGAACTATTACCGCAATCAGCATAACAACGCATAAGCCGATTTTGATAACTTTGCTTTTGTTCATCTTGTAATCATCCTTTACTTATTATTTTGCACATGCAAAAATGCATTGTTAGTTAATTTTACCATAACATTTCCCCCAAGTCAAATAATACTTGTATGTTTTTTCAATTCATTTGACACAAGATAAAATAGATGATATAATTTATTATGTATAATTATTTGAATTTTTAGATTTGGAGGCACCCATGTATATACACAGTAACTTTAAGATAAATGCTTTGAACCATCTGGAAATCGGCGGCTGCGATGCAACAGAGCTTGCAGCAAAGTACGGCACTCCACTGTATGTTATGGATGAGGATATAATACGCAAAAATATGCGTGCTTACAAGGATGCCATAGATACCTACTACGGCGGAAACGGAAAGGCTTACTATGCCAGCAAGGCTCTGTCTGCCATGTATATGTACAAACTGGCTTCCTGTGAGGGTCTGGGTGCAGATGTTGTATCGGGCGGAGAGCTGTATACTGCTCTTAAGGCAGGTTTCGATGCCAAAGACATATGCTTCCACGGAAACAACAAAAGCTTTGAAGAACTCAAAATGGCTGTGGAAAATGGCGTGGGCATAATAGCGGCGGACAGTTTTTTTGAGCTTGACACAATAAATGACATAGCAAAGGATATGGGCAAAACTCAGGACATTATATTCCGCATAAAACCCGGTGTGGAGGCTCATACCCATGAATTTATAAGCACGGGGCAGATAGACTCCAAATTCGGCTTTGCCATAGAAAACGGCGAGGCTGACGAGGTTGCAAAATATGCCAAAGGGCTTTCCAACATCAGAGTTACGGGAATTCATTGCCACATAGGCTCGCAGATATTTGACTTGGAGCCTTTTAAATGTGCTGCTGAGATTATGATGAATTTCTATATAAAGCTAAAGAGAGATTACGCCCTGCCTTTAACTGTACTGGACCTTGGCGGAGGATTCGGCATAAGCTATACCGAGGACGATTCCCCCTTGGAATACGCCTGCTATATAAAAGCCGTGTCCGAGGTTATAAAGGATATATGCGAGAGGGAAAATGAGCCTCTCCCCCACATACACATGGAGCCCGGCCGTTCTATTGTAGGCGATGCAGGTATTACCCTCTACAAAATTGGCAATATTAAGGATATAAAAGGTGTAAGAAAGTACATCTCCGTAGATGGCGGAATGGGCGATAACCCCCGATACATCCTCTACGGTGCGGAATATGACGGTGTGTTTGCAAACAGAGCGTCGGATAAGCCGTGCGAAAAAGTAACCGTATGCGGCAAATGCTGTGAGTCGGGCGATGTTATAATGAAAGATGTGCTTCTTCCCAAGGCGCAGACGGGCGATATACTTGCCGTAATGTCTACAGGTGCCTACAACTACTCAATGTCTAGTAACTACAACCGCATACCCAGACCCCCCGTTGTTATGGTAAATGGCGGTACATCCAAGGTTGTTGTAAAGAGAGAAACCTATGACGATATAATACGAAATGATGTAGCCGAAAGGGAATAAATATGACCGACAGAATTTTATCTTTGCTTTTGAGCATACCGGGGCTTCTTCTGGCACTCTCACTCCACGAATTTGCTCACGGCTTTGCCGCATACAAGATGGGCGACAATACAGCAAAATATCAGGGAAGGCTCTCGCTTAATCCCCTTGACCATTTAGACCCTATAGGTACATTCTGCCTTTTGTTCTTCCGCTTCGGATGGGCAAAGCCCGTACCCATAAATCCATATAATTTCAGAAACAGAAGAGCGGGAATAATAGTTGTAAGCCTTGCGGGACCTTTTATGAATTTTCTGGTGGCGCTCTCATGTGCCTTTATACAGGTTATCATGTACAAGTATGTATCTGCAAACGATGTGACACAGTTTTTCTATACAATCGTGGGTCTTGCAATTCAGCTAAACATAGGTCTTATGTGCTTTAACTTAATACCCATACCGCCTCTTGACGGTTCAAAGGTACTTTTGGAACTTTTACCCTACAGATTCAGAGAGCTTTTCTACAATATAGAAAGATACTCGTCCATAATTCTGATGGTGGCGCTTCTTACAAATGCACTAAGCCCCATACTCTCTAAAATGTACCTTGTTACAACCAATATAATATATTCAATAGTAGGACTGATTTTCTAAATGGAAGATATTATTTTTAAACTGGAAAGCTTCGAGGGTCCCCTGGACCTTTTGGAGCATCTTATAAAAAAGAATAAGCTCGACATATGCACGGTATCTCTTATAGAGATAACCGGCCAGTACATCGAGCATATAAACAAGATGGAAGAAATGAATCTTGAGGTTTCTGCCGAATTTCTTGTAGTGGCGTCCAACCTTTTGTATATAAAATCAAAGGCACTTCTTCCAAGGCATGACGAGGAAGACGACAGCGAGGACATGGCGGCAAGTCTTACCGAAGCACTCAAAGAGAGAGCAAGGATGAAGATAATATCCGAAAGACTAAGGACCATGCAGTTTGACGGTACATTCCGCTACTTTAAAGAGGAAGAAAAAATCCCTCCCAAAAAACAGGAAAACCGATTTGAAAACCTCGATATATCCAAGCTGTACGAAGCTTTTCTTACAGTTATCGAAAAGACCGAAAGGCGAACTCCCCCGCCAAAATCCAACTTTACGGGCATAGTGGGAAGAGAAAATGTATCGGTTAGGACTTCAGCGGGTACACTTATTACAAGACTTCGTAAAGACAAGAAGCTTCGTTTTGAAAGGGTGTTCGAAAGCGCAAGGCACAAAAACGAGGTTGTTGCAATCTTCCTTGCCATATTGGAGCTTATGAAGCTCAATCAGATTCTCGCCTATGAGGAGGATGACAAAATCTTAATCCGCCTTGGCGACAATGTAAGCGAAAACACAGAGGAGATATTATCAAATATCGCAGGTGACTTAAATGAATAGAAAACCAAAAGCAATATTGGAGGGAATACTCTTTGCCACAGGCGAGGCTGTGCCTGTAAAGAGGCTCTCTGAGGTCATGGACATGACCGAAAGTAAGATAGATGCCCTCATGGGAGAAATGGCAGAGGAATACAATAATTCCCCCGACAGAGGCATACAGCTTACAAGACTTGAAGACAGCTGGCAGCTCTGTACAAAAAGAGAATACTATGACTACATACATAAGCTCAAGGAAAAATCACGCAGGGCGGCACTTACAAATGCAGGTCTTGAGGTACTGTCCGTTGTGGCATACAACCAGCCTGTAACAAGGAGCGCCATAGAGTTCATACGAGGCGTAAACTCCGACGGTCCCTTAAATAACCTTGTAGCTTCGGGGCTTGTAAAAGAGGTCGGCAGACTCGACGCCCCCGGAAGACCTATACTTTTCGGCACTACGGAGGAATTTTTGCGTTGTTTTAATCTTTCTTCACTCACCGAGCTTCCCGATGTGGACAAGGAATACAGTTATGAGGGTCTTGCAAATGAGCTTGGCGGTGTTCCGCTCAATTCCATAGAGGCTGACGAAAACCAAATAACCATGGATTTTGAGGATGATATACAAAATCAAAAGGAAGAATAAGCATGCTTTATGTAATCATTGCTGTATGTGTTTTTTTGCTTTTTGCAGGCATAGTTCTGTTTTCAAAATTCAAAATATTTTTTGAATATAAAAAAATGCCCGGTGAAAAGCTATATACAAAAGTGAATATTTCCTTTGGCTTTGTAAACCTTAACAAAATCATGGACAGGCTGTCCAAAAAGGCAAAAAAGAAAACAGAAAGCATTTCCGGAAGCGAAAAAGGAATTATAGAAAAAGTCAAAAAGGCTTCTCAAACCTTTAAGACGGTAAAAAAAATATATGCCAAAAACCGTTGGCATATACGGAATTCACTAAAGGTGGAAAAACTCGATTTCCACATAAAATTCGGGCTCTCCGATGCGGCAGCTACAGGTATTGCCACAGGGGCAATATGGACTATGCTGTACTCTTTGACTGCACTTATATCACAGGTGGGAACTCTTAAAAAGCATTACTTTGAGGTCTGCCCTGTATTTACGGAAAAAGGGCTTATATGTCAGGCAAGTGTTAAGCTTAGCGTAAGGATGATAGATGCAATCGTACTTGGCGCAAGATTGTATTTAACATATAAAAATGCAAATAAATAAAACGAAAAGGCGGCGATATTATGGAAAAACATCCTATTGAGGGATTGATGAGCGAGGCAATGGAGCACATAAGAAAAATGGTGGATGTAAACACAATAGTGGGCACACCCATTACTACTCCCGACGGCACTACAATCATACCTGTTTCCAAGGTTGCTTTCGGCTTTGGTGCAGGGGGAAGCGAATTTTCTGCAGCGCCCAAGAGCGATACAAAATCCGACGGCGAGGCTCTCTTCGGAGGAGGCTCGGGCGGCGGTGTGAGCATAAATCCCGTGGCTTTTCTTGTGGCAAACAGCGAACAGATAAAGCTTCTGCCCGTATCAAAATCCTCTTCTACTGCAGATAAGCTTATAGACCTTGTACCCGAGCTTATAACAAAGGTAAACAAGATTGCAAATGAATATATAGACAAGAAAGCGGCAAAAAAAGAGGCAGAAGCTTCTGTAATTGAACTTTAAATAAAACGGAGTGTAAACAAAAGTTTACACTCCTTTTTTATTCCCGTTTTTATCAAAGAGAGGCAGCGACTCAAGATATATAATATCTTCTCTGTCCGCAGCATCACCCTCAGCAAGAACTGTCATCTTGCCTGCTATGGTTCCCCCCGCTTTTTCACAGAGGATTTCAAGGCATTTTAACGAATCACCCGTGCTTATAACATCATCCACTATAAGCACTCTCTTGCCGCAAAGCTCGGCTGTGGCTGTTTCGTCTATATTAAGTACCTGAGGATGTGCTGTTGTAATACTGTTTACCTCGGCGGTTATTACATTTTTCATGTACACCTTAAGTCCCTTTCGGGCTACAACATATTTGCATCCTGCCTGTCTTGCCATCTCGTATGCAAGAGGTATGCTCTTACATTCTGCTGTAAGGATTACATCAAATTCGGGAGCCTTCTTAAGAAGCTCGGAAGCGGACTTTTCTGTGATTTCCACATCGCCGAGCATTATAAATGCGGCAATATAGAGGTCGTCTGCCACTTCAAAAAGGGAAAGCTCTCTTTCCAAACCTGCAATATTAATCTTGTATTCCATATATTATCACCTCAAATTATATTAAAAGCCACGAAGTACTCTCATCTGTTATAAGGGTATCTATACCGTAAAGATACAGAACCTCGTCTATATCCTTATCCTCCAGAAATTCTTTCATAGACCCTCGGTAGTAACGCATATCAAGCATATGGATGTTTTTGTAATTATATGCAAGAAACGGTGCCATGTTCTGTGCATAGGAATCTCTTATTATAAGGAGATTTCCACCGCGGGCTTTGGGGTTTTCTATTTTTACATAGCTGTGGTTTCCGTCGAGATACACAGGATAC
The DNA here is from genome assembly GCA_045646525.1 of Clostridia bacterium. Classification (GTDB taxonomy): domain Bacteria; phylum Bacillota; class Clostridia; order UMGS1810; family UMGS1810; genus RGIG8748. The sequence goes on from JAZRKX010000024.1 coordinate 15,985, forward strand.
ATATCCATTTTTTCAAGGTGGTCTTTGAAAAACATTGTATCCGATGTCTTGCCGTCTTCAAATGTTACTTTGACATCCAGACCCAAATCCCATATTTCCAGAGTATCGCTATCTTCCAAAAAATATCCGCTTGACGAATATGTTGTTCCATAGAAGCCCGAGTGGGTCTCCACGGCATAGTCATCTCTGTCGGGATAACTTATGCCCGCTAAATCGCAATACTCACTGTACAGAGCATAGCTGCCCTCGGAGGTAAGGTGATGGTCGGTACGGTAATACATTTGGGACCCCGCCTTGTAGCTATCGTAGATGATTCCTCTTGTGTCAAAAAATCTTATATTTTCTGTAAGTTCGGATGCTGTTTTAAAAAGCTCATCGTCTCGGTAACTCTTGTGGTTTAAAGGAAGCTTATCTTCCATAATATACCCTGCCGATGGTACTATCATGAGTGTGGAGGGGATATTGATTTTGGCGGTGAATGCACTTATATTGCCCATATTCTTTTTAAACGATGTGTCATCATTGGCTTTGGGAGCGTTTATAAGATATCCGTCTTTTGAAAAATATATATCCTTTAATGCGTTTTTGCCCATGAGCTTATCGAAATAGGCGTTTGTTCCGACGAAGAAATCGCGCCCTGATATGTGGTCGCTCACATAGGTCTCAAGACCGTCCTGAAATTCTCCCGAAACAACGCTTTCCCATGTAAGGGATGGGAACTCGGAAAGTATTCTCTTTTCGTTTTCCGAATATGTTTTGCTTCGTCCGAAAAATGTCCATAGTCCCATAAGGGTTATCGTACACAGAAACAAAGCAGGAATCGGATGTTTTATAATTTTTTTCATATCATATTACCTCAAAAACGGAAATACAAAAACGGATTGTAGGTCTCTGTGACAAGGCTTGCAACACAGAGCGTAAAGCCTATAATGCAAAGAAGCGTTTCTGCAAAAGTCCACTTACGCTTCATCCTCATCATGCCCCAGAGTGCTGCCATGAGCGGTGTACAGGCTATTATACCTACCGCAAAGGTGCAAAGCCATGGTACAAGCTGTCCTATGCTTCCCGAATGGTAAGTGAACATGTAGCCAAGATAATTAAATGCGTCCGTAAAGGTGGGAGCGGCAAAGAATATCCATCCTATTATAACTATAACAAGGGTGTATATATGTCTTATAACCTTGGGAATTCCGGCAAGTGCCTTGCCCCATACGAACTTTTCCAAAAGGAGCAAAATTCCGTAGTACACACCCCATGCCACGAAGTTCCATCCCGCGCCGTGCCAAAGACCTGTAAGCGCCCACACTATAAGTATATTAAACGCGTGTCTTAATACACTTACTCTGTTGCCGCCAAGAGGTATGTACACATAATCTCTGAACCATGTACTGAGCGATATATGCCATCTGCGCCAGAACTCCGTAATGCTTCTTGATATATAGGGATAGCTGAAGTTTATACAAAAATCAAAACCGAGCATCTTACCGAGACCGCGCGCCATATCGGAATAACCCGCAAAGTCAAAATATATCTGCAGTGTATAGGCAAAGGCGCCTATCCACGCTCCGACGCTGCCGAAAAATGCGGTGTCTGCAAATACCGTGTCCCATATCTTGCCGAATTGATTTGCAAGAAGAATCTTTTTGCAAAGACCTATGACAAAGAGCTTAACGCCGTTTGAAAACATCTCAGCGGTAACGTGTCTGTCCCGCATCTTGCGCTCCACATCGCAGTAGCGGACTATAGGTCCTGCTATAAGCTGCGGGAAAAGCGATATATATGCAGCAAAATCCACAAAGTTCTTCGTGCTTCGGCATGAGCGCCAGTATACATCTATTACATACGACATAGCCTGGAATGTATAGAACGATATACCTATAGGAAGTACAATCTTTGCTGCGGGAAGAGAGCTCAGTGCGGGGATTATTCTTAAAGTATCCAGAACAAGCGATGTGTATTTGAAAAATCCCAGAGCGCCAAGATTTAAAATGATGTTTATTATAAGGATGAGCTTTCTTCTTTTGTTCGATACTGTCTTATCCAGAAGAAACGCACACATGTAGTTTACAAAAATAGAAGCAAGCATAAGAAGAACATATACAGGCTCTCCCCATGCATAGAAAATAAGATTTGCCATGAGCAAAAAGGCATTTCTGCATTTTGGCGGAAGCAAATAATTAATTATTATAACAACAGGTAAAAATATAAACAAAAAAATCAGGCTTGAAAAAACCATATCAAAATCTCCAATGCCGGACAGTTTAAGGCTGTCCGGCAAACATGTTTTATTTATTTTATATATTTTGTATATATTGCTCTCATCGCCTCAAAATCAGGTGTTAAGAACATGGAAATGTGATTTCCTCTGCGTTCCACCTTGCACTTCTGAGCGAGTGCGTAGTTCTCGGCATCGTAGCCCTTGGACTGTTCCGTAAAGCTTACATGCTTTGCCTTTAAAAGAGCTTCCACTCTGGAAGCGGCGGCGCTGTCCTTAGCTTCTACCATAACGGCTTCATGAGGAAATGTGCCCTCCATAACCACAAAGCCTACTGCCTGCACCATATCGCCCATTTCCGCACCGTAGAGAGAAGATATTGCCGAAGCATCCAAATCCAATGCACCAGACGCGGATACAGCCGACTCGATTTCAGCGCTTATCTGCGCAAGAGTTTTAGTTTCTGCCTTGGGCTCTTCCTCTTTCTGAGGTTCCTCCTCAGGCTCCTCTTCAGCTTCTTTTTCCGCCTCATTTTCGGGGGCTGTTACTTTTTCTTCTTTTTCTGTTTTTTCCTCACGGGTTATATTTTCTATTTCCTTGGGCTTATCCTCGCCGCAACCTGCAAACACAAATGCAAACATAAGGATTACCGCAAGAAGAAATGCTGGTTTTTTCATATTTTCATATCCTTTCTTAAGCAGTTACTTATATCTCTGGAGCATGTGTCAAAAGGTAATTTATCCATGCCTTGTCTGCTTCGTAATTAAAGTGAATACCCATAGTTGCAGGGTCGCTGCAGTAGGTTTTTCTGAGGTCTTTGTTTTCATCATATACCGCCTGTGCAATATCCACATAATACCAGCCTCTCTCCTGACAAAGCGCAAGCATTCTTTCGTTGTACTGTGCTATAACGGTGTTGTTGAGCTTGGAGCTTTTTATGGGGCTGTCTGATGTCATGGGTGTTACAGACTGTATTATAATCTTGGCATCGGGTGATTTTGCCTGTATCTTTTCTACAAGTAAAACCATATCCTTGACGCAATCGTCAAGTCCGAAAGAAAGACTGTTTACACCAAGAAGAATATATACTTTCTTTGCGCCTGTCTTTGCAACTGCATCCTCTACTGTGAGCTTTTCGCCCTTGTATACGGGGTGAAGCGAATCGGCAGTTAAAGGCCAGTGTGCGTTTAATGGACTTAAGCTTCCCACACAGAGAAAAGTAGCATTGCCGAGTGCTCTGGTGGATGCGCAGTAGAACTGAAGCGACATAGATACAGAATCGCCTACAAAAACTGCATCGTTAAAATATGATAAATCCACACGAGCCCTTTCGGCTACATATGCCGTATGGAAGTTCTTCTTGATATATGCGGGATAGCCGTCATAGAGACTGTCGTACGCACCTGCCGTTGTGCTTACGGCTGTATCGCCCTCTGATACGGGGTCAAGAGCGGAGGTGTACATTTTGTATATAATCTGTGAAAGCTCTGCTCTGTTAATCGGGTCTTTGGGACGGAAGTTGCCGCTAGCATCTCCGTTTATAAATCCCGAAAGCTTGGACGCCACTACAAAGGAGCGTGCATAGCCTCCTATGGTCATGGAATCTCTGAACGGGTCTGTATTTCCTATCGCCTTGGGGCTTATACCTCTGTATGTGAGATAGCGCATTGCCATGGTACACAGCGCCTCTCTCGAGCAGGTGCCAAACGGGTCCAATCTGCCGTCGGGATGGCCTGTTATTATACCGTTTTCATACGCCCACTGTATAGGCTTATAGTATGTGCTGTCATCCTCTTTCACATCTGTAAAAGGGAGCGGCTCATCAGACATATTTTCCTCTATGCTGTAACAGGTACGGTCAAGGTTGTAAAGATACAAAACCATATCCTGTCTCTGAGCGTGCACATCGGGATAAAACATTGTGCTTCCTTTGGGTATAATGCCCACATCATAGAGCGTGTTTACAGCCTCGCTGTACCATGCATTCATACCTACATCGGTATACGGAGAAGCCAAAACTTCGTCAGACTTTATAAAAGTTGCAGATAGCATAATGCTAAAAGCAACACAAAAACACGATATATATTTTATGTACTTCCAATACTTCAAAATAAATCACCAATTTCTATTATTTTTCGACTATAATATTGTACCACACCATATACTCTGTGTCAATCAGTTATGTAACAACTTTTTAAGATTTCTTTAAAAAATTAATTCCTCCGTATCGTGATGACACGGAGGAATTTTTTATATTCCGTAGAAGCTGTATTTATTGTATTGCGGCAAGTCAAAAGACATATTGAGCGGGTTGTCACCGCATCCCAATGATGATACTTTGGGCGCAGGATTTATAAGGTTTTCCATAAGCACATAACGCACGCAATCGTATATGTGGTCCTCTCCCGAGGAATCGATATCCTCCACATTTACGCTGTCGTACACAAGAGAGGGTATTGTCCTTATAAAGTTTACGCAGTTTTCAAATACATACATCATGGGTATGCCCTCGCTGTCAAAGCTCAGGCGGTAATGAAACTGCATCTTTCCCGCGAGGCGCTCATTGTCGCCAAAGTCGAAAAACACTCCCTCTTTTGAAAACATATCCGCTATACTCTCGCCCGTCTCCGCCTTGGATATGGCGGGGTCAGCTATTCCGCGGATTTTCCGCCCTTTCAGATTTGGGTGCTCCCTCTCCAGCTGTTTTATGGCGCCCGCTATCTGCTGAGGAGTGTATTTTACGCCCTCGTTCGGCGTTCCCGTGCAGCCGTAGAGCTCTGCTATAACATACGCTCTGCCCTCATGGTCTATAGCTATCCATTCTGCCGCAAAAGGTCTTGAATAGCCAAAGTCAAATCCGCGGTATACCCTCCAGCTTTTTGGTATGATAAATGGCTTTATGACATGCGAAAAACGCCTGTCTTCATAGTGAGCGGGGTCATTTTTCCACTCGGAAAAAACCTGCCCTGCAAAGCTGTCCCAATCACCGTAGAGGAGCGCTCTTTTTTCCTTTTCGGGGAGCAGCGAAAGATTGGCAAGATAGTTGGGGTCGTTTTTAAGAAGCTCTGCGTTGTCGAACACCGTAGAGGGAACGAAAATCCGCTTTCGCTCCATGTTTATAATATTTCCGTCGGGGTCTGTAATCTGCATGTTTGTCTTTACGGGAGTAAGAGGCGGAGCACAGGTGATAAATCTTTCCTTTACCCAGCTGTGCCCTATGCCTCCGGGGTTTGTAGTAGCTCTTATGTAGCACCTTGTACCCTCGCCCGACGGTCTGTTTCGGGAGAACATATAAGAATATTCATCCCATGTAAAGTGAGTAAGCTCATCAAAGGCTATGAAATCATACCTTTTTCCCTGATAGTTTATTCTGTCCTTGGTATGCTGCATTGCACCGAAATATATCTTTGCGCCCGACGGAAAACTCCAGAAGTGCTTACTGTCGTTGTAGCTTGCCCTGGGATATGCCGCCTTGTACAAAGTACGGCTTCTGTCTATTAATTCAGAAAGCTGAGGATAGGTTTTTCGAAGTATAAGAGCACGGTAGTGCGGTATGTGCACCTGACGGAGCGCCTCTGTAAGAAGAGCATCGGACTTACCTCCGCCCGCCGCTCCGCCATAGAGCGCCTCATACTCCCCGCGCGACTGGAAAACCGCCTGTTTTTCCTGCGGAGTCCATATGGTTTTTCTATTCTTCATCCTCGAAACCCTCTGTTACCTCACTTAAAACTATTATTCCCCCGTCTTCGTCCTCTTCCGTTTTGTCATCTGACATGCCAAGATGAATATCCTTTATATCTTTGAGGGTTGACACAAGCTGTTTTAACCCCATTTTGTCTATCATTCCGTCTATAATTTTTATATCTTCCTTTTCCTCCACCGTTTCGGTTAAGGGTTTTTTTGTATCGTAATCGTACTCAACTGTTTTTGTACGCTCCTTATTTTTTACAATACACCTGTCAAGCTCGGTAATAGACTTTTCTATCTTGTCCAGAAGAGAGTCTGTTATGGCAAGAATTCTATCCTGCCGTGACAGTGTCTTTGACACACTTTCTTTTCTCTCCTTGTGCCAACCCTGCATGGCAGCCACCTTTGAAAGAGAGCCGTAGGAAACACCATGTTTGGCACACAAATCCCTGTAGCTCACAGACGAAGAAAGGTACTCCTCTCTTATGATGTCCCAATTTTCTGCCGTAGCGGTCACCTGCACTTTTTAATTACAGATTTGCAGAGGAATCATTCTGAAGCTTTGCCTGATACTCTACTGCAAAGCTTGCCTGCTTTTCGCTGTTTGCAAGCGCAATGGCATACTTACGGGGTATCTTGACCTCTACTCCTCTGGGCACTATCATGCCCACACCGTTTACTGCTACAAACACATCGTCCTTGTACTTGCCGTTGTCTTTGAAAAGCTTTACGGTTACCTTCTGGTTGTAATATGTTCTGGCATCAATCTTTTTAACATCTGTTGCAGTTTTTGCCTTTGTTTCTGCTGTCTTGGTACTCAATTTGCATCATTCCTTTCCTTTTTTATATCAGTTCATGCTATTTGCAAAGGTGGAAGAGCTCTCTATTCTTACAATGTAGTTGTCTACAAGAAGCTCTGCGGCTTTTGTTCCCTTCCAGCCCGCTGTAGCTCTCTGGTTGAGCGGGTCTGCCGTACCGCCTGAGCCTACCTGCTTTACAATGTGCTCAAGACCGCCGCCTGTAACCTCGGTAACACCGTAAGCATTTGCACCCATAACAAGTGTGGAATACACGCTCATACCGCCGCTTCCGCTGCCGTCGCTCATCATTTCGCAGCCACTCGATGTATCAAAAGGCATCTGGGCAGGTATTGATGCTTCATCAAAGTAAATCATCATATCCTCAATAGCAATACCGCATACAGTTGCAGTTATAGATTTAACTTCGCCGCTCTTGGGTGAGGGATTCATAATAAGTACTGTTTTTCCGTTAAGTTCCCGTGCATCATTAAGAGTCATACTGTATTTTATAGAAGCAGCGTATTTGGATGCATTTCCGAAGTCGCACGACAACTGAGGTGCGTTGTTGACTACCGGACCCAATTCCACAGAGAATGTATTGCCAACAACATAAGAAACCTTGAATACCTTTGCCTCGGTGCTCTCTACAAATCTTACACCGCCGAGTTTACCTATTTCGCCAGCATATATTGTCTCTGCGTTTGCATACTTATTTACATCTATCCATTCCTGGTCTCTCATAAGGTCGTATGCAACATCGGGATGGATAATGGCAACATAACCGCCGTCTATTTTGGGTGCATTCTGTGACTTTAACATTCTTGCGGCTTTAAATACATCGTCTACCGTAAGCTTGCAGTTTTCGTCAAGGTCGGTTCTTGCTTCCGCACCGCCCGAGTACATAACATTTGTACCCGAGTTAAGCACTTCTCTTGTAACGGTGTCCAAGGTGCTTCCTGCCTGTGCACCGAGAAGCTTTGTGGTCTCTACAAGAGTATTGTCCACCGCGGTGAGCATGAGCATATCGGAAAGTGTTACATAGTAGCCGTACTGGCTTACTTCTGAAGTTACATCTGTAACGGAAAGGCTTCCGCCGTCGGGAGTAACACCCTCCGAAAGAGGTTTAATAGCCTTGTTAAAGGGTACAAATTTACGGAAATTGATTGTTTTTCCGCCGTTTGCGGGTATGGGGTGTTTCTGACCGAACTGGTCGTGCACAAGATTGGGTGATGCGTTATCTATAAGATAATCGCTGTAGTAGGTCTTCATCTCCTGAGAAAGACCTGTGGTTGTATTTGGATTCATATTCATTTCTGCCATTTATTTTCCTCCTTTAATAATGTGCTAAAAGGAAATTTTTTCTCCTCTTGCAGCTCTTTTGGCTATATCCTCTCTTTCCTTTGGAGTAAGCGAGGATACGCCGTTTGCAAAAATTGCAGAGCTCTTGGAGGAAAGACCGTTTTCAGCAGGACGCGAGGCCTTTTGTCTTATGGACTCCGCCACCTTTATTTCCGCTTCGCGCGCGGCATTTTCCTGTGCCATACGAACTATATCGTTGTGATGCACCGCCTCGTAGGCTGTACGCACATCTATACCGCTTTGTATGAGCGAAACAAATGACGGATTCTTTGCCTCGGAAAAAATATCAAAGTCAGGGTAGCTTTCCTTAAGCTTCATGCTCTCATAATACCATTTTTCAACAGTATCGTTTGCCCTCTCTCTTGCATTTTGCTGCATTTGCATTGTCATGAAGCGTCTGTTCTCATTTTCAAGCTTTTTTATGTACTTGTAATTTTCGATACTCATTCCCCGCTTGTCAGCCTCGGCTGCAAGATAAGCATCGTCTGAATCCAGCGCATCCTTGAGTGCACGCACATCGCCAATGTCAAGATTGTAGCGGTCATAGAGCATTTCCACTATTTCCCTGTTTTCTTCATTTTGCCTTTTTGCTTTGGCGTTTTCCCTGAATCTTCTGTTTAAGTTTTCCTTTACTCTTTCCTCGTAGAACTCCCTGTAATCCCCTTTGATAAGCCTTTCAAATTCTGCTTTCATAGCGGATTTGTCCATTGTCTCTTCTGCTAAAGCCGCTTTGTCGGGGTTGGAATCTGATACACCGATATCCTCTTTCTTGTCTGTATGTATTCCGCCCTCCGAAGCGCTCACTTCGTTTGAAGAGTCGGGATTGGCGATATCCCCTTTCTCTGCCTGTGCTGCAGTTTCTTCTGCAGCGATTGTTACTTTTGTTTCGTTTTCCATGTTTTCTCCTTTCGTCTGTCCGAAGTGTCAGCAGTCTGTCCTGCGTGTCTCCTGCTGTAATTTCATTTTAATTCGTTTTTGCACACCTTTTCGCCTACTTTTTTTATTTTTTTGACGGAAATATGAATTTTATATTAAACTTTCTTTATTTTGCTGTAATATGCCCCATGAATTTGTTATACTCTATGTTGAGGTGAAACACATGAAGTTTAAAAAAATCGTTTCTGCAAGCCTTTGTGCTTTATATATGCTGGGTGCAATTACGGCAAACGCCGCCGTACTCGGAAGTGAAACCATAAAGCATGCCCGTCTTAATATAGGCGAGGGCGCCGTACTGGAAACCAATGTATTCTACGGCGACCAGTCGGGAGTAGGCAATCAGTCGGAATATTTTGTGGAGTACACTCCAAATACCAAGCTTAGACCCGTCCTTATAAATGAAGATATTTACGGCTACAACACCGTATCGTCTGTAGCAAACAGTTTAATCGGAGGCGGTGCTCATCCCACGATGCTTATGAACTCCGACTTTTTTGCAATGAGTACGGGTATTCCGCTAAGCCATCAGGTAATAGACGGTATACTTACAGTAATGGATGCAAACGACATGGACGCCATAGGCTTTAACAGCGACGGAAGTGCATTTATATCACACCTTGGTCTTGGTGTAACTGTATTTACAGAAAATTCGCAGATAGAAATAGGTGCTGTAAACAAGCTTCGCCAGCCCTACGGAATATATATGTATACAGACAGATTTTCAGCCACTACCAAAGCGGACACAAAGGGCATAAATGCAGTAATAGGCTCTGTAAAAGGAAGCCTTTCCATAGACAGTACCGTCCGCGGTGTGATAGAATCCGTAACCGAGGATGATGGTGCAATACCTATCCCCGAGGGGAAAATCGTACTTTCGATAGATACAAATGCACCTCAGGAGCTGGTGGAAAGCTTAAAAGCTCTTAAAGAGGGCGACCATGTAGATATAAACATAGCCTTTGAGGGCGACAGCCGATTCAAAGATGCAACCCACATACTCGGTGTGTGGGGCGACAGGCTTATAAAAGACTCTGTAATTACAGAAAATGACGACTCTGCCGCACCCCGTACCGCCTTTGGCATAAAGGAAGACGGCACACTCATATTCTATGCTCTCGACGGCAGAAATCCCGGACACAGCTATGGTGCACGGATAAAGACGCTTGCAAAGCGCCTTTTGGAGATAGGATGTGTGGATGCCGTAAATTTAGACGGCGGCGGTTCTACCACAATAGGTACAATATATCCGGGCAAGGACGGTTTTTCCGTTATCAATAAGCCTTCTGACGGCTCGGAAAGAAAGGTTTCCACTCTTATAGGTCTTATAAATACCGCACCGAAAACAAGCGTTGCCGATAAGCTCTTTATATATCCGTATACAGGCAACTACCTCGCAGGCGCCAAAGTGGATTTTGGCGTATATGCAACAGACAAAAACTACTATAAAACGCCTTTACCCTCATCGCCCGTATTTACCGCCCCCGACGGTACAGAGTCGGACGGCAGAGGTATTACGCTCAAAGGCGACGGGGTTGCAACGGTATCTGTAAAGTCTGGCTCTCTTACCGCAAGCGTAGACATACCCTGCTACACCACCCCCACAGCCATAGGCATTGCAAACAAAGCAAACGGAAACACCGTAACCTCGCTTAAGATGCAGCCGAAAGAGAGCATAGACTTAAATGCCTATGCCTTTGTAGGACACAAAAGCCTTTTTGGCGATGATACCTGCTTTGAATGGAAGTGCACAGGAAATATCGGCACAGTAACGGACACAGGCTATTTTACAGCCTCCGCAAACGACGCCGAGGGAAGTATAACGGTAAGAGCAGGCGAATACACAAAAACCATACCCGTTAGCGTGCATACCAAAAGACCGTATGCAGATATAACCTTTGAAGAGGATGATGACGGTAATGTGACCGTAAACATATCCTCCGATGACCATGTTAAGATTACAGCATCGGACATCAAGGTAAGGCTGGACGGAAAAAATACCGATTTCAAATTTGAAAACGGCAAAATAAAGCTCTCGTTTACCGACGGCAAAACGCACAAAATAAGTGTAACCTCCAAGGGCGAGGACGGACACAACACTCTGGCAGGATACACAACAAAGGGCAAAAGCTATGATAATATCTTCTCCGATGTAAAGGAAAACCATTGGGCAAGAGACTATATTTCCTATATGAATAAATTCGGAGTGGTAAACGGAACTGTAGACGGGAATAAGACTTACTTTAAACCCTCAAACAATATAACAAGAGCGGAATTTTCGGTAATGATAGCAAACATGCTGTCTGTCCCCACAGAAGAATATGCCGATTACAAAACAGGCTTTGCCGACGAGGGCTCAATACCCAAATGGTGCATAAACCACATTAAAGCGCTAAACAGCATGGGAATAATAAGCGGTAAGGACGCAGGCGGAAAAACCGTGTTTGATGCCAACGCCACCCTCACAAGAGCCGAAGCGTCAACAATAATATACAGAATTCTTCCCAAAAAGTTAGAAACAAAAGAAATCCGATTTTCCGACAGCGCCTCCATACCGTCATGGTCGGAGGATGCGTTCAAAACGCTGGCATCTATAGGAATACTAAACGGCTATGATGACGGCAGTATAAAACCCAAAAACAAGGTTACAAGAGCAGAAGCTATAAAACTCATATACGGAATTTTTTAATTATGGATGTAAAAAAGCGTTGCCTCAATATGCGAAATGCATATCGAGGCAACGCTTTTTTATTGTTTTTTAAAGCAAGGTTACATATCTTTCATATGCCTTGTCAAATCCGCAGTCGGCGGGCTCGTAGTGAACTACATCAAAGGAATCTGCAATAATCTTTCTTGCTTCCTTTAAATCCTTGATTTCGCCTGCAGCTATAAGCTGAACTGCAACATTACCTGCAGCTGTAGCTTCGATAGGTCCTGCTATAACGGGAGTCTTGGTGGCATCTGCTGTCATCTGACAGAGGAAGCCGTCCTTGGTGCCGCCGCCTACCATGTGGATTGCCTTGAAGTCGCTTCCTGTGCAATCCTTTAAGCTGTTAAAGGTGTGTTTGTACTTGAGCGCAAGGCTTTCGTATATACAGCGTACCACTTCGCCGTCTGTCTCGGGTACTGACTGACCTGTCTTTTTGCAGTAATCCTTGATTCTCTGTACCTGATTGCCGGGAGGCATGAATACAGGGTCATCGGGGTCTATAAAGCACTTGAAAGGAGCAGCTTCTCTTGCCATCTTTTCCATATCGGCATAGCTGTAGTCCTTTCCGTCTCTCTTAAACTGACGGCGTGTTTCCTGTATAATCCAAAGACCTATTATGTTCTTTAAGAATCTTGTTGTATTGCCATAGCCTGTTTCGTTTGTTATATCAAGCTCGGCAGACTTTTCGCTTATGCAGGGTGACTTAAGCTCTGTGCCAAAAAGGCTCCATGTACCGCAGGAAATATATACAAAGCTGTCCTCAGATGCGGGTACTGCCGCAACGGCACTTGCTGTATCGTGACCTGCTACTGCTACAACGGACTTGGCATCTATGCCTATCTCCTCGCAGATATCGTCTGTAAGTACGCCAACTGTGGTGCCGGGGTCTACAAGATTGGGGAATATATCGCGCTTTAATCCAATCTTATCTATAAGCTCCCAGTTCCACTCTTTTGTGTGGGGATTAAGAAGTGCAGTTGTGGAAGCGGTACTCTTTTCGCCGTATACCTTACCTGTAAGAAGATATCCGAAAAGCTCGGGCATCATAATGAATTTATCTGCAATTTCGTACATGTCATTTTCCAGCATTTTGTGAGCGAGAAGCTGATATATGGTGTTAAATGTCATGTACTGAATACCTGTTTCATTGTAAAGCTCTTTGTCTGTCATGAGCTTTCTTACTTCTTCTATAGCCTTTTGGGTTCTGCTGTCGCGGTAGTTGTAAGGATTGGAAAGAAGCTTGCCGTTTTTGGCTATGAGAGCATAGTCAACACCCCATGTGTCCACACCGATGCTCTTAAAATCTACATCCTTTACCTTTCTTATACCCTGCTTAACCTCATGGAAAAGTCTTGCAAGGTCCCAATAAAATCCGCCGTTTAAGCTTACAGGCTCGTTGTCAAAACGATGCACCTCTTCCAGTACGATTTTGCCGTTTTCCAGGCTGCCCAGTATTGCGCGGCCGCTGGAAGCACCGAAATCAAATGCCAATACTTTCATAATTCTGTTACCTCCGTTATAACTACGTACTTTTCTTTGGATACATTCTACCACAGATTACTTTAAATAGCAACAACAATTTTTATATCTTTGTACCCCCGTTTTACAAATTTCTACCCACCCTCTGTGTTACAATAATCAGAGATAAAAGGAGCTGGTTATTATAAGCACAATATACATAGATGTCCTTTTTTTTGTAAACCTTGCAATTAACTTATCCATACTCATGTGTATGAAATGTATATTAAAGCTTCCGCTAAAACCCGTTCGCACACTTATCGGGGGTTCCGCAGGAGCCCTCTATGCCTGCCTTGTGTACATACTTAAGACAGATGCTCTGTCCTGTATTGCCATGCGGGTTTTGTTTGCCGCACTTATAGTAACCCTGGCGTTTGGCACGGGAAATATAATCTGTATCTTAAAGCGCACACTTGTATTTATAGCGCTTACGGTGGCTCTCGGTGTTGCCATGCTGGGTATACTCTACTTTACAGACCTTGGCATACGCCTTGGAGGTATTATAAAAGACGGCGTATTCTACTTTAACATACCTCTTCATTACATGATTTTCTGTATTCTCGGTGCATATGCTCTTATATTCATATCGGAAAAACTGTTTAAAAAATCCGCAGCGAGAAGCTTTTCGAGGGTAAAAATCCACCATTTCGGCAAAGCGGTGGAGCTTACTGCGCTTGTAGACACAGGCAACATGCTCTCCGACCCCATATCGGGCAGAAAGGTACTTATAGCCGAGGCACATATGTTATCGCCTCTTTTTAGTTTCAGTATAGAAAACATATTAAAGGACAGCTTTGAAAATGCTCATCTTCCAGAGGGTTTCCGCCTTATACCCTACTCATCCATAGGCAAAAAGGACGGACTTCTTGCGGCGTTTGTGCCCGATAAAGTGGAGATAGACTCCAGAAAGGCAGACAATATCATAACCGCCGTATTTGACGGCGCCCTGTCTGGCAGCGGCGACTACAATGCACTTATAGGACCTGATATTTGAAAGGATATGATTTTTTGTTTAAGGAAAAGCTTATTAACATATTGCAGAAAATTTTCTGCGGAGAAATACACTACATAGGCGGTACCACTACCCTGCCTCCCCCACTTTCCAAGGAAGAAGAGGAACGTCTTATGGAGATACTTAAAACCAATCCCGAGCTTGTCCGCACAGAGCTTATAGAAAGAAACTTAAGGCTTGTGGTGTACATATCCAAAAAATTTGAAAACACGGGAATAAATATAGAAGACCTTATAAGCATAGGCACCATAGGTCTTATAAAATCCATAAACACTTTCAATCCCACTAAGAACATAAAACTTGCAACCTATGCCTCGCGCTGTATAGAAAACGAAATCCTTATGTACCTAAGGAAAAACAGCAGTCGCAAAACGGAGATATCCATAGATGAGCCCCTTAATGTAGACTGGGACGGAAATGAGCTTCTCCTCTCGGACATACTAGGCACGGACAACGATATAATACACCAGAACCTTGAAAACGAGGTTGACAAGGAGCTTCTTACCATAGCCCTCGGAACCCTTACGCAGCGGGAAAGAAACATAATGGAACTGCGTTTTGGCATGAACAGGAAAGAATCCAAAACACAAAAAGAGGTTGCCGACATACTGGGCATAAGCCAGTCGTACATATCCCGACTGGAAAAGAAGATAATATCAAGACTCAAAAAAGAAATATCAAGACTTGTATAAATTTCCATTTTTACGGGCATGATACAATCATAGAAAGGATGTTGTATATGCCCGAAAAAAAATTAAATGTTATAACACAACTTTTTTGCGCCTTTCAAAAGAAAAAATATGTATGTGACGACATAGTAACCGCCGCCGATAAGGTTATAGAAAACTATATATATTCCAAAAACAGGCTTATCCGAAAGATATATGCACCAAAGCGGGAAAAAAGAGCTTTAATCTGGTCTTCGATTCTGGCGGTCTCCTCTGTGTTAATATCACTTTTTATACTAAGGTAAAAAAGAAATCCGATGTAAATGTCGGATTTCTTTTCTGTTACTCGCCTATAATATAATCTTTTTCCGCTTTTTTAAGAACAACGTCCCTGAACTTGCCCGATATGTCTTCAGCACTTTTCATACGCACCTTGACATAATTTGTCATGTGTCCCTCGTATATTCCGTCTGATACCTCCTGTTCAAAAAGGACGCTCGCGGTCTTACCTATCTGCGACTGGAGGTATTGCTTCTGTGTTTTTTTGAGAGCGGATATAAGAATCCTGCTCCTTTGCTCCTTTTGTGCTTTGGGCACCTGATTTGGAAATGTATCTGCTTTTGTGCCCTTTCTGTTGGAGTAGGCAAACACATGTGCGTCGGCAAAGCCTATTCCCACCGCAAAATCAAGAGACTCTTTAAACTCTTCCTCAGTCTCCCCCGGGAAGCCGACCATGATGTCGGTGGCTATGGCGGGATTGTCAAAATACTTTCTTACAAGCTCAACACCCTTTGCATATTCCTTTGCGGTGTATTTTCGGTTCATGCGTTTAAGGGTTTCCTCGCATCCGCTCTGGAGGGCTATATGGAAGTGATTGCACATTTTATCTATCTTTGATATTTCTTTTACAAATTCCTCGGTAAGAAGCCTTGGCTCAACCGAACCCAGACGGATTCGCTGTATTTTATCTATCATAGATACCTCTTTTATTACATCAAGAAGCGATACTGTCTTTAAATCCTTGCCGTAGGAAGCCAAATGGATTCCCGTAAGGACAATTTCGGAAAATCCGCTCTGTGAAAGCTCTTTTACCTCATCTATTATGCTTTCCATACTTCGGCTTCGTACAGGACCTCTGGCATAGGGAATTATACAGTAGGTACAAAATTCATTGCACCCGTCCTCTATTTTAACAAACGCTCTGGTGCGCGAGCTGTATGAACCCACCTTAATTTCTTCATACTTTCTCTCTTTCATTATGTTTTCTACGCACACCATCTTGTCCTCCGACTCCATGGCTTTTTCGCATAGCTCTACAATACGGCTTCTGTCCTTTGTGCCAAGAACAAGAGACACACCCTCTATGGCTGATATCTTCTCGGGTGCAACCTGAGAATAACATCCCACAACGGCTATGAATGAATCGGGGTTTAGCTTATTTGCGCGATTTATCATCTGTCTTGATTTGCGCTCACCCATACCCGTGACGGTACAGGTGTTTATGATGTATACATCGCATATATCGTCAAAGGTCTTTACGGTGTACCCCGCGCTTTCGAACATTTTTGTCATTGCCTCAGTCTCGTACTGATTTACCTTACAGCCCAGAGTGGCAAACGAAACGGTCTTCATTATATATAAACTCCTTAATTTTAGTATGTTTTTATTATACACTACTTACAAATTTTTGCAATAGCATTTAAAAATAATTGACTTGAGTTTACCCAGGTAGTATAATGTATATGAAAAATATTTCAGTATTGGAGGAATATAGTAATGAAAACATTTAATATCATTTTAAATTCTATTAACGATGTAAAGAACTTTGTAAATATCGTCAATAAATACGATTTCGATATAGACCTTATATCCGATCGTTATGTTGTAGATGCTAAGTCTATAATGGGCATTTTCAGTCTCGACCTCACCAAGAAAATCACTGTGGAAGCTCATACAGAAGATGCAGATGCATTTGCAAGTGAGCTTGCTCCCTACCTTGTTTGATATTTTAATGTATTTACCAAGGACGCGGCTGAAATATCAGTCGCGTCGATTTTTTAAGGAGGTATAATATGGACTTTACATACATTCCCACAGAATACGAAATCAAGCTCATGGTGTTATATACTGTGGCAAATCTTAAGATTCCGTCAAGCTACACCATGATAGACTATGTTATATCCTCCTGTGCCAATGTAAACTACTTTGAACTCGAAAGATATATAACAGACCTTATGGATACAAAAAACCTCACAGACTACGAGGCAGACGACCAAAGATACTATAGCGTTACGGAACAGGGCGAAGAAACTCTGGGCTTTTTCTCGGGTAAAATCCCAGGAAGCATAAGGCTTAAGCTAAATGATAAGATACAGGAAATAAACCTTGAAAACGCCCGCGGAAATAAACTCTTTGCCGACTATTTCCCCATAAATGAAAACGAATACACCGTTAAATTTTCCATGGAGGAAAACAATACCGTAGTATTGAATTTTGAGCTTTATGCAGGCTCCAAACAGCGTGCCATGGAAATGTGCAAGTATCTTAAGAGGGAAACCTCATCTTTCTACAAGATGCTGATGCATACATTGGACGAGGGTATAAATGCCATGAATGAAAAAGAAAACTGATACAGGGTGATAATATGAAAAGCGACCTCTTTAAAAAGTATATAGGTATTTTTATATTAAGTGTGCTTATAATAGCCGTGTACAAAACCTTTGACAGCATAGGTCTTGTATTTAGCTATATAGGCAGATTTCTTCATCTTCTTATGCCTGTAGTGGCTGCTTTTGCAATAGCCTTTATACTGTTCCCGGCGTGCAAAAAGCTGGAAACCTCATTTAGAAGTCTTAAGATAAAGTTTATATCTTCCCATTGCAGAGGGTTTGCCATAACAACTGTATATCTTGGTGCACTTGCCATTGTTATAGGCTTTTTCTGGATACTTCTTCCTATGGTATTTAAAAGCATAACCGAGCTTGTAAAGCAGCTTCCGTTTATTATAGAAAATGTCGGAAAGTTCTTAACCTCTTTTGAGTTTGCAGGCTACTCCATGAAGCCTATTTTGGAAAAGATTACCATATACGATGTAATGTCTGTATTTAACCTTGGCAATGTTCAGGAAGTTCTGCAAGGTGTAGCAGGATTTTCCAAGGGTATCATAAATGTTTTTCTGGCAATAATAATATCTGTATATATTCTCTCGGACCGTGCGGGTCTTCTCCAGAGTGCAGACAAGGTATTCTCCCTTATTGTACCTCACGACAAAAAATCCATGTTGAAAAAATATATCAACCGCTCTTTCAGGATAATGTACAGATACATCTACTGTCAGCTTCTTGATGTGGTGATAGTATTTACTCTTTCTTTTATTGCTCTTGGCATACTCGGTGTGGATTACGCCCCTGTGCTTGCAATGTTTATTGGTATTTTTAACATTATCCCCTATTTCGGTGCAACCATAGCATGCACCCTTGCAGCGCTTCTTACGGTGTTCACCTCGTCGCTTTCCAAGGGAATAATTGTGGCTGTAGTTCTTATCGTACTTCAGCAGTTAGATGCAAATATTATCCAGCCAAGACTCGTAAGGGATACATTAAAGGTTAAGCCGTTTTGGGTGCTTTTCGGAGTTCTTGTGGGCGGAGGACTTTTCGGTATGATGGGTATAATTCTCGCCGTGCCTTTAATAGCTCTTTTTAAGACAATATTCGAGGACATATACGATTATCACGCAACAAACATGAAAAATGACAAAACCGAATACGCTTCCGATACCAAGGAAACAGAGAAATAATGCAAAAATTTTACAAAAAAACCTTGACAAACCCACTCAAAGCTGATATAATTCTATAGGTCGGTTATCCTTATATTAAGCCGACTGTTACGCGGGTGTAGTTCAATGGCTAGAATTCCAGCCTTCCAAGCTGGCCGTGTGGGTTCGATTCCCATCACCCGCTCCATTATGTGCGCCAGTAGCTCAGCCGGATAGAGCATCTGCCTTCTAAGCAGAGGGTCGGGAGTTCGAGTCTCTCCTGGCGCGCCATTTTTCTGGTGGGTATAGTTCAGTTGGCTAGAGCGCCAGATTGTGATTCTGGAGGTCGTCGGTTCGAATCCGACTACCCACCCCACACTTTTATACTGGGCTGTAGCCAAGTCGGTAAGGCACCAGATTTTGATTCTGGCATTTTCGCTGGTTCGAGTCCAGTCAGCCCAGCCACCCTTCGGGGCAGTAATTGCTGGCAGATACAACTTAATATTTGGACCATTAGCTCAGTCGGCAGAGCACTTGACTTTTAATCAAGGTGTCCGGAGTTCGAATCTCCGATGGTTCACCAAACCTAAAGCACTCCGCACGGAGTGCTTTTTGGTTTGGTGAAATATACGATATTCCAAATTTTCTGCACACCTTGATTAAAAAGTCAGTGTTTTGCACGACTGAGCTAATGCGAAGTCGGTAGCATTAGCGCATTCCCGCTGCCGGTGGCAGATGAAGGGAATGCGCTAATGGCGCAGCGGTCGAAACCAAGGCGTGCACCCTTTAGGGTGTATGTCTTGGTTCGGGCACCGCAAGAGTTACGATTATATCATTGCCGGCAGAACATTTGACTTTACCAAGGTGTCCTTAAGTTCGAATCTCCGATGGTTCACCAAACCTAAAGCACTCCGCACGGAGTGCTTTTTGGTTTGGTGAAATATACGAAATTCCAAATTTTCTGCACACCTTGATTAAATTTACAAAATTGTACTAAAAAAAAGCCTTCCGCAAAAATGCGGAAGGCTTTTTTGTCCACTATTGTAATTATTTGCGTGCATTCTTTGCAACTATTTTTCCAAGTGCTATAAGTGCTATAACGTTGGGAAGTACCATGAGGTAGTTGAAGAAGTCTGTAAGCTCCCAAACAAGGTCATTGGAAAGAATAGAGCCTGTGAATATGAATGCTATGGATATTACAGCATATATGATTACGCCTGCCTTGCTGTTCTTGGTAAGATACTGAGCGTTGAGCTTACCAAAGAAGTTCCAGCCGATGATTGTGGAAAACGCAAAGAAGAAAAGGCAAATTGCGATAAATACATTACCAAAGGTTGCTCCTGTTACACTGCCGTAAGCCATCTGCATTACATTGGTCTTGGATATGCCTGCATTTGCTATCATATCTGCATATGTAGCGCCTGTAGCACCTGCAAGAGGACCGTCACCTACAAATATGCAGGATATAAGAACAAGGGCTGTCATTGTAAGAACAACAAATGTATCTATAAATACACCTATCATAGCAGATACACCCTGGTCGTGAGGCTTCTCTACATTTGCCATTGCATGTGCGTGTGGTGTGGAACCCATACCGGCTTCGTTGGAGAAGAGACCTCTCTTTGCACCCTGGCTTATAGCAGTTTTGATAGCATAACCGATTCCGCCGCCGATTAAGGCATCGGGAGTAAATGCAAACTTAAATATCATACCAAATGTAGCAGGTACATACTTAATGCGTGCTATAAGTATTACTATACCGCCTATTATGTAGAGGATTGCCATGAAAGGAACTATCTTTTCGGTAACAGATGCAAGTCTCTGTACACCGCCGATGAAGATAATAGCTGCAATAGCTGCAACAATTATACCCATAACCCATACAGGAATACCAAATGCGGTGTTGCAGGTTTCAGCAATAGAGTTGGACTGTACCATGCTTCCCATAAAGCCGAGTGCAAGAACAGACGCTACAGCAAAGAATACTGCAAGAAATGTTCCGAATCCGCCGGAGAAAGCTTTCTTTATGTAGAATACAGGACCGCCGCGAACTTCGCCGTTTTCGGATACAACTCTTGTTTCCTGAGCAAGAACTGCTTCTGCATATATAGTAGCCATACCGAGGAATGCTATAATCCACATCCAGAAGATAGCACCGGGTCCGCCTACCAATATAGCACCCGAAGCACCTACGATATTACCTGTACCAACCTGTGCTGCAACTGCTGTTGCAAGAGCCTGGAAAGAGCTGAGACCGCTTTCCTGCTTGCCGCCCTTTAACTTAAGACCGCCAAAAACCCTCTTGCATCCCTCACCAAAGCAACGCACCTGTACGAAGCGTGTCTTGAATGAGAAGAAAAGACCTGTTCCGATAAGAAGGATAATAAGAATGTAATCGGAAAGGTATGCGTTCAGAGTCTGAACAACTGACAATAATTTTGCTTCCATTACGAAAGACCTCCTAAAAAAATAAAATAAAATAAGCTGCCCTTACAGGACAGCTCCGGATTGACAATATGCAGACATACATAAGTTAATAGTCTGCTCCGTCCTTTTGCCTGAGAGATTCGGCGTAAACGCCTTGCACCTTCGGCACTCAATTAAATGAGATTCTCCGGAGTTCCTTCCATCCTCGGTTCCGATTGGTTCCGAAGATTTCATAAGGTACTTAACTTTTAATAGTATAACACACTATTTTTTATAAATCAATATCTTTTTTCAAATTTTTACAAATTTTTTCAAAAAATTATAAACCTTGTCCGTATACCCTGCAGTATCCAGATAGTAGCTTGTGGCATGGGTAGCCCTTGGCACAGTAAAAATCTCTTTGTATGATGCGCATGCCTCGTAGCACAGACTGGACATAACGCATGGAACAAAGCCGTCCGCCTCGCCGTGTATAAAAAGAACGGGGATTTTCGTTTTTTTGAGTGCATCGGGACATGTGTACCCCTCTGTATCAAGTCTTGCAAATATCCTTGCACCCATCTTTGCAAAGAAGTATCCCGCCCCTGCGGGAAGATGCATTTTCCTTGATACATGGCGTATTATCTGCTGTGGCGAGGTATAGCCGCAATCCGCCACGATTGCCTTTACATTTTCTTTGGGGACAATATCGGATGCCATCATAACAGTTGCCGCACCCATGGACACGCCCACAAGAACTATACTCACATCCTTGCCTAAACGGCTTTTAAGATATTCCACCCAGCCGAGACAGTCCTTTCTCTCATTTATACCAAAGCTTATCACCCTGCCCTCACTTTTGCCGTGCGCTCTCTGGTCGGGCATGAGGATATTAAAGCCCATGTCCTTTAAAACCTTGAAACCGCCGTTGCCGTCACGGCAGTAGTTGCTCCTGTAGCCGTGCATTATTACAGCAACGGGCGCTCCGTCTCTGAAATGGTAATAACGCGCACAAAGACGCAAGCCGTCGAAGGATGCAATGCTTACAAATTCAAAGGGCGTATTTAAGAGTATGAGGATATTGTCCATAACCTTTGGCTTATATACCACATCGGGAACATCGTATTCCGTTGCCTGTCTGGA
Organism: Clostridia bacterium; assembly: GCA_045646525.1. GTDB lineage: Bacteria > Bacillota > Clostridia > UMGS1810 > UMGS1810 > RGIG8748. The sequence goes on from JAZRKX010000024.1 coordinate 38,190, forward strand.
TTTATCTGTTTTGAAGCTGTAGTCATATGCCCAGTAGCATATACCGAGGAATACAGCCAAAATAAGTACAATTACAAATGAAAATACCAACATCACATTACCTCCTCACTATAATATACCCCAAATTCCTCACATATTACCGCGATATACATATAATGATATAAAATGCGAGAAAGCGGTGTTTTGTATGTCGTATTCTGTTTTAAAAGATATATTTTTGCCTTTTTTGGGTACAACACTAGGCGCAGCCTGTGTGTTTTTTATAAAAAATAAAATGAATGAAAATCTTCACAAATCACTTCTGGGATTTGCATCGGGTGTCATGGTGGCGGCATCCGTGTGGAGTCTTTTGCTCCCGTCCATAGATAAAAGCACCCACCTAGGTGCTTTTTCCTTTTTACCTGCGTTAATCGGTCTGTGGATAGGTGTACTCACCATGCTGATACTCGATAAAGCTCTGCCCGAGCCTCACATAGATGATATGTCCGAGGAAAAAAACGGAGGCAGGTCCATGCTGTTTATGGCGGTTACAATCCACAATCTGCCCGAGGGCATGGCTGTAGGCGCTGCTATTGCGGCCCTCCTTTCGGGTGACAGCGGTCTTAATGAGGCAGGCGTATTTGCCCTGTCTGCAGGCATTGCCATACAGAACATACCCGAAGGAAGCATAATATCAATGCCTCTTGCCGCAGAGGGAAAGAGCAAGGTAAAAGCTTTTTTGTACGGTGTGCTGTCAGGTGTTGCAGAGCCTATCGGGGCTATAATTACCATAATATTTGCTTCTTTTGTAACGCCTGCACTTCCGTATATGCTCTCCTTTGCCGCAGGGGCGATGCTCTTTGTAAGCGTAAACGAGCTTATACCTCAGATGTTTAGCGGCAAGAAAAGTTACACAGGCACCGTGATGTTTGCTCTCGGCTTTACGGTGATGATGTGCCTTGATGTTGCGTTGGGTTAATCCCCGCCGTAGAATTCAGGTATGAAATCGTCCTGTGCCGAGCTTATATCCTGAATGTACACATTTTTAAGTCCCAAAAGCTCTATGTATTCTGTCATAGCTTCGTAGTGTGCTTTGTTTATACGCTTGTTTAATTTGCTGTGAGAGGATACAGAGGGCATAGGTGTGTACTGGCTCATAAGACTTATGTATATACTGTCCTTATATTCGGATGCAAGGTAATCTACAATCTTTTTGGTTTCAAACAGAAGTCCGGGAAGCATAAGGTGTCTTACTATTACACCACTTTGCATAATTCCGTTTTTGTCCAAAACAGGCTCCCCTGCCTGAGATACCATCTCAGCGAGAGCCTGTTTTGCATGTTCAAAATATCCGTCTGCCATAGAATATTCTATGGCATACTTATCCGAAAAATACTTGATGTCGGGCATGTATATGTCTATATAACCATTAAGCGTTTTTATAGTTTCCGCCTTTTCATATCCCCCGCAGTTGTAGATAACGGGGATTGTAAGTCCTGTCATGCGCGCCATATCCAGAGAATTTTTGATATTTGGTGCATAGTGTGTGGGGGTAACAAGATTTATGTTGTGTGCACCCTCATTCTGAAGCTCTGTAAAGCCTTGTGCAAGCTCCTCTTCGGTTATAAATCTGCCCTTACAGTTTCTCGATATATCGTAGTTCTGACAATAGATGCATTTCATATTGCAACCCGAAAAGAACACCGTTCCCGAGCCTTTTGTGCCTGAAACACAAGGCTCTTCCCAGTGGTGAAGAGCCATTCGTGCAATTTTTATTCTGCTGTCAGCTCCGCAGAAGCCCGTCTGACCTGACAAACGATTTACGGAGCACTCCCTAGGACAAAGTGTACAAGAAGATAACATATTTATTCCCCTATTTCATAAAAAGGCAAAGGATTGCGGGCATAACTACAGCGGGTATATAGTTCATAAGCTTAACCTTTGTAATACCCATAAGGTTAAGACCGAGCACAAATATAAGAAGCGAGCCTGCACAGGTCATCTCGCCTATTGTGTGATCGCTAAGATACGGAGCTACAACCCCCGCAAGAAGAGTAATCGAGCCCTGCAAAGCCAAAACCGAAAGTGAGGAAAGCCCCACCCCGAGACCGCCGAGCGCAGATGCAAATACTATTGCCGATATAAAGTCGAGCACCGCCTTGGTATACTGCATTTCGTGATTGCCCGAAAGTCCTGATTGAAGCGGACCCACTATCGCCATAGCACCCACGCAGAAGAGAAGCGATGCGCTGACAAAGCCCTCTGCCACAGTACCCGCGGTGCCCCCTTTGGAAAGCTTCTGTTCGACTCTTTCGCCAAGGGCATGCATTTTGCCGTCCAAATCCAGAACCGTACCTATGAGTCCTCCGAGTATAACGGCAAACACAAGTACCATGGTATTGTTGCCCGATGCCATACCGTCTATGCCTATGTAGAGAACTATCATGGCTACCGCCGTGGTCATTGCATCAGATATGCGCTTTGGCATGCCTTTTTTAATAAGAGAGCCTGCAATCGCTCCCAGAATTACCGCTATTACATTAACTGTCGTTCCCAGCATATTTTATCTCCCGTACTACAGATTTTGAAATGTTCCCGCCACGCAAATTTCACCGTTTTCGTCTTCAAGATGGACATAATATCCGTTTTGCGTCTCACTTACACAAACCGAAAGATTGTCTCCAAGGTGTGCGGGCTTTTTGTAGAGTATCTTTATATCGTTAAACTCATAGTCAAACGGCAGAGCATCCATAAGAAGCTCTGCACTCTTTTGATTATTAAGGTGCATATTCGTATCTATTTCCTTATTGGAAACCTTAATTGTATATGCCTTTTGAGCATCCTTTGTAAGTGACGGTTTCCTGTATGTAAAAAACTCATCGCCAAAATCATAGGTGGGATAAGAGTTTTGCATTTCGGGACTTATCTTTGCTATTGTACCCTTTGCCGTGTCAAACAAAAACCAGTTTGCTATGGTTTTACATACTGTCCTGCCGTTTTGCTTAAGAATGCATCCTCTTTCCGATGTTGCCAGCCTTGTAGATTTGACCGCGGTAGAAGCCTCGACGGGATATTTGGTGCTTATCTTATTTTCAAAATGCACATTTATCCCCTGTATGAGCCACGCAATGCCAAGACTTCTTAATTTGTCTATACCGTAGCCTAGCGATGCGCTGTGGGATACCGATATCTCCTGCACCATATCAAGCGCCGAGGAGACCTTTACCGTATCGAAATCCTTATAGTCTGAGTATCTTAATTCGTATGTTTTTGAAAACATATTTGTCCTCCATAAGCAGTTGCGTTAGTATCCGAACCCGTTTTGGGTGCGTGTTTTTACGCCACTGCATTGTTAAAATACTCGCAAATGCGTCAGCATTAGCTCCGTTTTTGCCTCGCATTGTCGCAAAAACACAGCACCGAAAATTCTTTG
>JAZRKX010000025.1:0-37878 GCA_045646525.1 Clostridia bacterium
ATAATCTTTCTGCCAAAATAGATGAGCTTGCTTCAAATGGCGGATATATGGACAATTTCAAAACCAAGCTTCAGGAGTTTGTGCAAGGCAGAGGTGAAAAGGCATCGTATAAGGTTATTGACGAGTCAGGTCCCGAACATGCAAAAAACTTTGAAGTGGCAGTTTTTGTGGATGGAAAACAGATAGCCTCAGGAAGCGGCAGCAGCAAGAAACGCGCAGAACAAAATGCTGCAGAAAATGCTTTGAAAATACTTAAATAAGGCTCATAAATCCCGTTAGATTTTAAAAAAATCTGACGGGATTTTTTTGCGTGCAAAAAAGTAAATGAGCACAAAAACCAGAGCGTGTTTTGTGCAATTTTAACAAACTTTTAAAAAAGGCCGAAAAAAGCCTTTTTTTGAGCAAAAAAATGAAAAGAAACTATTGCAAAATTGTTAAAAATGGTTTAGAATGTATCTATAGTGTCACGAAGTGGCACGAAAGGGTAACCAAGTGTCATTTTTCAATCCCGAGTGGCACAGGATGTACATATTAAAATACGAAAGGAAGTGATATCATGTTTAGCGGCGAGTTTGAACACAGCTTAGACCCCAAGGGAAGAGTTATAATCCCATCCAAAATGCGTGAACAGCTTGGCGATGTGTTTTACATCACAAAGGGTATAGAGCACAACCTGCTTGTCTTTTCCGAAGAAGCATGGAATGAGTTTTATGCTAAACTGAATACACTTCCTGTTACAAACCGCAATGCCCGAGGCTTCAAGAGGCTTTTCCTCTCGGGTGCCGTAGAGTGCGAGGCAAACGCACAGGGCAGGGTGCTTATTCCCGCAACACTTCGGGAATACGCGAATATAGAAAAAGATGTTACCATAATAGGAAACGGTAACAATGTAGAAATATGGGATACCAAGACATGGAAAGACTACATGGATGTTCTTGATGCCGATGCAATAGCACAGGAACTCGATGAGGTTGGTATATCCATATGACGAGGTGCTTATAATGGAATTTAAGCATATTTCCGTATTACTTAATGAATCTGTAGAAGCGCTAAGCATAAAACCCGACGGCATATATGTAGACGGTACAATGGGAGGCGGCGGACACAGCGAGAGGATAGTAAGAGAGTTATCTCCAAACGGCATGTTAATCGGTATAGACAGAGATACCGAGGCACTCAGTGCAAGCAAAAAGCGTCTGTCCTCATACAGCAATGTAAGATATGTTCATGATAATTACAAAAACATCAAAAATATCCTTAAAGATATGGGTATAGATTATATAGACGGTGCGGTGCTGGATTTGGGTGTTTCGTCTTATCAGCTCGATTGCAGGGAAAGAGGATTTTCCTACATGGAGGACGCTCCCCTTGATATGCGCATGAACCGTGAGGCGCCCTTAAGTGCTTACGATGTGGTAAACACATACTCTGAAGAGGACTTAACCCGCATATTTTTCAGCTACGGTGAAGAGAAATTTTCCAAGAAAATTGCGCGCATCATCTGTGAGCGCCGCGAGAAAAAGAACATAGAAACCACACTTGAGCTTGTGGATATAATAAAGGCAGCCATACCCGAAAAATTAAGACAAAAGGGCTCTCATCCCGCAAAGCGTGTATTTCAGGCAATACGCATAGAGGTAAACGGCGAGCTTAGTGATTTAAAGGGAGCGGTAGACGATTTCTTCGATGTGCTTTCTCCCGGCGGCAGACTCAGTATAATAACATTCCATTCGCTTGAGGACCGCATAGTTAAAAATGCGTTCAATGAATACAAAACAGGCTGCACCTGTCCCAAGGATTTTCCCATATGCGTGTGCGGCAATAAACCAAGAGGTATAGTAATAACCAAAAAACCGCTTCTCCCCTCGGAAGAGGAGTGCAATTTCAATTCGCGCTCAAAGAGTGCAAAATTAAGGATTGCAGAGAAACTATAAGGAGGTAATCGGCATGAATGACTTTTATGCAGGCACAAGTGCATATAAGCTTGACAGATACGAGCAGTATACACAAAAAACCCAGAAAGCATCAAACGAGAAAAAAGCAGTAAGCCAAAAAGCGAAAATAGCAAATCAGGCTGCTTTATGCAGATTACTCATTGTTGGTGTGGTAACTGTATTTATAGCTTGCTCTGCGCTTGTGTATGTAAATGTAATGGCACTTAGGGCTTCCACCGAGATAGACAATCTCGAAAAGAAGCTTGCCCTTGCTGTAGATAAGAACAAACAAAAGGAAATAGAAATAAACAAAAATCTCGACATGAAGGTTATAGAAAAAAAGGCTATAGAAAAGCTCGGCATGCAAAAGCCCGATAACAGTCAGATTGTGTACATAAATGTAAAGAAAGGAACACATTCTGAGGCAATTAATCCAAACGCAAGCTCCCAAAAAGCCAAAGTTTCGGGTGTCAAAAAAATGCTTATGAGCATAAAGGAATATTTCAGCTAATATATTAATGTATATATCCGTTATGAAGGGATTTTTTCTATGGTTGAATTAAGATACAATGTTAAAAAGAGGGCACCTTTTATAACACTTGTCTCAATGCTTGTTTTCATGGCACTTATGCTGCGTCTCGGGTATTGGCAGTTTATAAAGGGAGCAGAATTAAAATCGAGCGCCATACAACAGCAGACGCTCGATTCTGTCGTTTCATCCAAAAGAGGAATGATTACAGACCGCAACGGCAAGGTGCTTGCACAGAGTATATCCGTGCAGACCGTTACCGCCACTCCCGCAGAGGTTAAAAAGAGCGGAGAGGTAAACGATATAGCCGCCACTCTGGCAGAGATACTGGATAAAGACATAGACGATATCAAAAAGATAATAACAAGAGACTCATCCTATGAGGTTGTAGCAAGGAAGATAAGCAACCAAACTGCCGAAAAGATACGAAAAGCCTCTCTTAAGGGAATATATCTTGTGGAAGACAGCAAGAGAACATACCCTTACGGCAGTCTTGCATCGCATGTTATAGGCTTTGTAGGTACAGACAATCAGGGTCTCGACGGTATAGAAATGGTATACGACAAGTATTTAAAGGGCGTTCCGGGAAGAATGATAAGCGCCAAGAGTGCTTCGGGTACAGAGATGCCGTTTGAATACGAAAAGTACATAAATCCCGAAAACGGTGCTAACCTTGTCCTTACAATAGACGAGGTTATTCAGCATTTTGTGGAAGAGGAGTTAAAGCAGGCGGTAGCTGATTACGATGTGCGCAACGGTGCCGCATGTATCATAATGAATGCCAAAACAGGCGAAATTCTTGCCATGGCAACCTACCCCGACTATGACTTAAATGCCCCCTTTACACTCCCCGAGGAAATAGAAAAGGAATTAAAGGATTCATACCTTGCCACCGAGGGAAGCGAAGAGGATTCCGAGGACTACCGTAAACTTTACAACGAGCGTCTCACAAAGCTTTGGCGAAATAAGGCAGTTGTGGACAGCTACGAGCCCGGCTCAACCTTTAAGCCCTTTACCGCGGCAATGGCTCTGGAGGAGGACCTTGTAAGCACAAATGAGCATTTCTCATGCAACGGCGGTCTTCAGGTGGCAAACTATTACATCCGTTGCTGGAAAGACGGCGGACACGGTCAGCTCTCATTTGCAGAGGGATTTGAAAATTCCTGTAACCCTGTATTTATGAATCTTGGTGCAAGGGTGGGACCTGCCAAGTTTATACAGTACTACAAAAAGTTCGGATTTTCGGAGACTACAGGCTTCGACCTCCCCGGTGAAGCCACGGGTACATTTCACAGTTTAGAGAATTTCCACGATGTAGAAATTGCCACAAGCGCATTCGGACAGACATTTATTGTAACACCGCTTCAGCTTATAACCGCATATACTGCAATCACAAACGGCGGTACAATGGTGCGCCCCCATATAGCCAAGGCGCTTGTGGATGACGAAGGCAATGTAATAAAAAAGTTTGAAACGCAGACAATAAGGCAGGCAATAAGTGAAGAAACTGCCAATTCCATACGCGACATATTGGAGGGCGTAGTAGAAAACGGCACCTCCAAGAATGCCTATATAAGAGGCTACCGCCTTGCAGGCAAGACGGGAACAAGCGAGAAGATTCCCCGAGGCAACGGCAAGTATGTAGCATCCTTTGTAGGCTTTGCACCTGCAAATGACCCCGAGATAATAGGTCTTGTAATGCTCGATGAGCCTATGGGCTCAAGCCATATGGGCGGAGCAATAGCTGCCCCCACATTTAAGAAGATATTCGACGAAGTTTTAAGATATATGGATATAGAGCCGCAGTACAGCGACGAAGAGCTTCTCGTTCAGGATAAGACAGTTCCAAATGTAACAGGGCTCTCGGTAAATGAGCTTGCAAAAGCCTTTAACGGAACAGGACTTAAATACAATATCATCGGCTCGGGTGAAAAGGTAGTAAGTCAGGTGCCTGTGGGCGGTGCCACACTTCCCGACGGCTCTACCGTTGCCATATATACGGAAAAAGAGGAAGCACCGCTTGTTACGGTGCCCAATGTAAAGGGTATGACATCGTCACAGGCAAACCTTGCCCTTACAAACGCGGGACTCAATATGAAGATTGCGGGTGCAAACGATACCGACCAGGGAAGTGCTGTAGTATCAACACAATCGCCCGAGGCGGGTGCACAGATTAAGCGCGGCTCTGCTGTGAGTGTGGAATTCAGCTTCTCAAATGTCCATTAGACAAGAGGTGACAATATGTATCTTAATGACCTTGTAAAAAACATAGATATATTGGAAAGAAAAGGCGAGGGAAACCCCGAAATCACAGGTGTGCACTACAACTCTGCCACAGTTTCCGACGGCGGACTTTTCGTAGCCATAGAGGGTTTTAAAACAGACGGGCACAAGTACATTGCCGATGCAGTAAAAAAAGGCGCGGCAGCCGTTATATGCTCGCATTTTACAGAGGATACAGATGTAATTCAGCTAAAGGTGGCAGACTGCAGAAAGGCAGAAGCTTTAGTGAGTGCGGAGTTTTTCGGAAATCCGTCCCGTAAATTCAAGCTTATAGGAGTTACGGGTACAAACGGAAAAACCACCGTTACCCACCTTGTAAAGCATATATTGGATTACTGCGGTTATACCACAGGACTTATAGGCACCAACTACAACATGATAGGCGAAAAAATTCTTGACACAGGCCGTACCACCCCCGATTCCTTTGAGCTTCAAAAGCTCTTTTCGGATATGGCAGAGGGCGGTGTGGATTATGCTGTAATGGAGGTATCGTCTCACGCTCTTTACTTAAGCCGTGTGTACGGATGCGAGTTTGAGGTGGGCGCATTTACCAATCTTACGCAGGACCACCTTGATTTTCATAATACCATGGACGAATATGCAGAAGCCAAAGCTATGCTATTTGGTATAAGCAAAAATGCCGTTATAAATGCCGACGACAGTTATGGGGTTAAAATGGCAGAAAAATGCCCCTGTCCATACACTATGTACGGTACAAACGGAGCTAAGTTAAATGCCGAAAATATTTTACTAAGCGAGAGCGGAGTATCATTTACCGCAGACGGTCAGGCGTTCAGGCTTGGAATTCCCGGAAGCTTTTCGGTTTACAACGCACTTTGTGCCATAGGTATATGCGAAAGTCTCGGTATTAAAAAACAGGATATCGCCGATGCTCTATCCACCGCAAAGGGTGTAAAGGGCAGAGCGGAAATTGTAGATACAGGAAACACAGATTACACCGTAATGATAGATTACGCTCACACACCCGACGGTATAGAAAACATTTTAAAAACCGCCAAGGGTTTTGCAAGGGGCAGAGTGGTACTGGTGTTTGGCTGCGGCGGAGACCGAGACAACACTAAGCGCCCCATAATGGGCTCTATTGCAGGCTCACTTGCAGACTTTTGCATAGTGACAAGCGATAATCCCCGCACCGAAAACCCCGCATCCATAATAGCCATGGTAGAAGAGGGCGTAAAGAAAGAGACCTCTGATTATGCGGTTATAGAAAACAGACGCGATGCAATAAAATATGCTCTGGACAATGCCATAGCAGGTGATGTAATCATCCTTGCGGGCAAAGGCCATGAAACATATCAGATTTTAAACAGCGGCACCATACACTTTGACGAACGCGAAGTTGTGCGCAGTATACTCGGTTTGGAGGAATAGGCGTGGAAAAATATATTTTCGCAGTAATAGCCCTTACAGCCTTTTTGATAGCGGCACTTACAGGACCTGCAATAATCCCCGTATTGCACAGGCTCAAATTCGGGCAGGAAATAAGGGAGGTAGGACCAAGCTGGCACAAGAAGAAAAGCGGCACTCCCACAATGGGCGGATTTATTTTCATCATTTCCGTAATTTTGGTAACACTTATATTTGCGGGAGATAAGACAAGTATATTTATACTCATATTTTCGCTGCTTTTTGCAGCCATAGGCTTTGCCGACGATTTTATAAAGGTCATATTAAAGCGCAACCTGGGTCTTACCGAAAAGCAGAAATCTCTTCTTCAGCTTCTGGCATCTCTTGCATTTGCTTTTTCAGCGCTTTATTTTGATATTACAGATACCTCTGTTATAATACCATTTGCAAAAATTGCAGTTGTACTTCCCAAGTGGTTTTATATCATATTTACGGTTTTTGTGGTTGTAGGAGCATCCAACAGCGTAAATCTCACAGACGGCGTAGACGGACTTGCGTCATCGGTTACCGTGGTTGTGTGTCTGTTCTTTGCCCTTGTGGCATATATGATGCAAAGCTACTCTGTAGCCGCTTTCAACATAATAAATGCGGCGGCGCTTACAGGCTTTTATATATACAACCGCCATCCCGCAAAGGTATTTATGGGCGACACAGGCTCGCTTTATCTCGGTGCTGTGGTCTGCTTCAGTGCCATAGCTCTTAAGCTTCCCATTATACTTATAATTGCAGGCGGAGTATATGTGTTTGAAACACTTTCTGTTATAATACAGGTTACATCCTTTAAGCTTACGGGCAAGAGAGTATTTAAAATGAGCCCGTTTCATCACCATCTGGAAATGTGCGGATGGTCGGAGCGCAAGATAGTATTTGCGTTTTCGGGCGCTACACTTATCCTTTGCATTATTTCGTATTTTGCATGTGTTTAATTATTGTTTGAGGAGGAAAAGCCGTGTCGCTTAGACCAATGCTTGGGCGGAATTCACAAGAGAAAAACATAGATTACTCGCTTCTTGTTATAATACTTATGCTTTTGGCATTTGGACTCATTATGGTTTTCAGTGCCAGCAGCGCCAATGCACATTATCAGTTCGGCGATGCCACATACTTCTTCAAAAGACAGCTTATATGGGCGGTTGTGGGTATTGCTGTAATGCTTATGACATCTAAGTTTTCCTACAAAAATATAGAACGATACGCAAATCTTCTTTTTATGATATCCATAGTTCTGCTTCTTCTGGTACTTGTTATAGGTATTGAGGTAAACGGTGCAAAAAGATGGCTCGGTATGGGTGGTTTTACCTTTCAGCCGTCGGAAATTGTAAAGATAACCCTTGTGTTCTTCCTTGCAAAGAGCCTTACCAACAACCCCCACAGAACAGAAAACCTTGTAGACGGCTTTATAAGATATATGGGTATCATAGTAGCCATAGCAGGTCTTGTGCTTTTGCAGCCTCACATGAGCGGTGCGATGGTTATTGCCATAGCGGGCTGCGTGGTGCTTTTTGCCTCGGGCTTCAAGATTAGGTATTTCGTGGTAAGCGGTATGGCGGCTTTGCCTCTTGTGTTGACGCTTATACTGAGCTCCGACTACAGACGAAAGAGACTTACCTCATTCCTCGACCCGTTCAAAGACAAAATGGACGAAAGCTGGCAGATTGTACAGTCGCTCTATGCCATAGCCTCGGGCGGTCTCTACGGAATGGGACTCGGACAGAGCAGACAGAAGTTTCTTTATATACCCGAGCCGCAGAATGACTTTATATTTGCGGTTATATGCGAGGAGCTTGGTTTCCTCGGTGCAATTTTTGTTATGTTTCTGTTTACGCTTCTTATATGGAAAGGCATAAACATTGCCCGCAAGGCACCCGACGAATTTTCCTGTCTTGTTGCCACAGGTATTACCTCTCTTATAGCAGTTCAGGTTATCATGAATATAGCGGTTGTTACCTCTTCAATGCCCGTTACGGGTGTTACACTTCCTTTCTTTAGCTACGGAGGAACTTCGCTGGTTATTTTGCTTGTAGGAATGGGTGTGCTTCTTAATATTTCCCGATATGTAGATAAATGAGGTGCGTAGCTTGAGAATATTGTTATCGGGCGGCGGTACTGCAGGACACATAAATCCTGCAATAGCCATTGCCAAATATGCTTTGGAAAAGGATAAGAATACCGAGGTTTTGTTCGTAGGCACAAAAAAAGGTCTTGAAAGCACCTTGGTGCCAAAGGAAAACTTTCCTATAAAATATGTAAATGTGGACGGACTTAATAAAGAGCTTTCCGTAAAAAATGCCATTTCTGCCGCAAAGCTTACCTTGGCTGTGGCAAAGTCCGTTGCTATTATGAAAAGGTTCAGACCCGATATAGTAGTGGGCACGGGCGGTTATGTATGTGTTTCGTCCGTACTTGCCGCAAAGCTTCTTAAAATACCTGCAATCATACATGAGCAGAATGTATTTCCGGGAAGCGCGGTAAAATTCCTTGCAAACAAGTGCTCCTCCACGCTTATAAGCTTTGAGGAAAGCAAAAAATATCTTTCGGGTGTTTCCAATATAGTTCTTACAGGAAACCCCATACGCCCCGACATATTAAACCACTCAAAAAGCTTTTGCATATCCTCTCTGGGTATTAAAACTCCAAAGCTTCTCCTTGCCTTTGGCGGAAGTCTGGGCGCGGCAAGAATAAACGATGTTATGACAGAGTTTATAAAGCGCAACAAGGACCTTTCGGAGCTTACCGTGTATTTTGCTACGGGCAGAAGAGATTACGAGAGGGTAAAAAAGGCGGTAGGGGAAGTGCCTCCCAATATAAAGGTAGTAGAGTACATAGACAATATGGACATAGTGATGAACGCAGCCGATGTAATCGTGTGCCGTTCGGGTGCCATAACTCTTGCAGAGATATGCGCTCTTGGTAAGCCATCGGTGCTTGTGCCCTCGCCCAATGTTACAAACAACCATCAGGAGTACAATGCCAGAGCGCTCTCCGACAGAGGCGCGGCGATTACCATTACGGAAGATGAGTTTGATACAGCCTCTCTGGAAAAGGCAGTATTTAAGATTATAAATGATAAAGATTTTGCAAACGATATGTCCGAAAAATCGCAGAGCATGGGCATAACCGATGCCTGTGAGAAAATATACGGCATAATGAAAAATCTTACAAAGTAACACAATACAACGCCTTTGCATACAATGCTATTATATAGTGCATTGTTTTGCGGAGGTGCCTTATGCAAATATTTAAGATACAGGGTCCCACGGTTTTAAACGGTACAATTTCCGTTCAAGGCTCAAAAAATGCCGTTTTGCCCATGATGGCAGCGGCGGTTATAAATGAAGATGTCACCGTAATACACAACTGCCCCGATATATCCGATGTGCATGACGCCATGGAGATACTAAGGCAGATTGGATGCAGGGCAAATCTTAACGGCTCAACTCTTACCATAGATTCCAAAGGTCCTGTTGCCTGTTACATACCCTGGCATATAATGAACAGAATAAGAGCATCCTTTTTGTTTACGGGTGCGCTTCTTGCAAGGTGCAAAGCCTTTAGGGTGTCTTACCCCGGCGGATGCAACATAGGTATGCGTCCTGTGGATATACATATGGATGCGTTCAGACAGCTCGGTGCGGATGCACAGTATCTTAAGGATGAAATCATATGCAGTGCAGACAACTTTAAAGCCTGCGACATAACCTTAAGATTTCCGTCGGTAGGCGCTACCGAGAATATAATGATTCTTGCATCCGCGATTAAGGGAACAACGCGCATAATAAATGCGGCGCGCGAGCCCGAGATTGAAGACCTGCAAAATATGTTAAATTCCATGGGCGCTCATATAACGGGTGCGGGAAGCTCGGTAGTAGTTATAAAGGGAACAGACTCCCTCACAGGTACAACCTACACTGTAATGCCTGACAGAATAGACACCGCCACATATATTTCGGCGGTATGCACCATGGGCGGCAGACTTAGTATAGAAAACGCAGACCCCACGCATCTTCTAAGCTACATAAATATACTTAAAAGATGCGGTGCGCATATAGATATAAACGGCAAAGGTCTTACCGTAGAAAAGACGGGAAGATTAAGAGGCGGCATCAATGTTGCCACAGCACCGTACCCCGGCTTTGCCACAGATATGCAGTCACTTATAATGACGGTATTTTCGCTCTCCGACGGGGTCAGCATAATAAGAGAAAATATATTTGAAAACCGCTTCTGCCTTGCAGGCACTCTGCAGGAAATGGGCGCGGATATCAGGATATACCGAAGTACAGCATCATTAAGAGGTGTCCGTCACTTAAAGGGTACAGACGCACCCGTGTGCGACTTGCGTTCGGGCGCGGCTCTTGCCATAGCCATGATGAGTGCGGAGGGTACATCGCATCTTACGGGCATCCGCTATATAGACCGCGGATATGAAAGATTTGAAGATAAGTACAAGAGTATTGGAGCACACATAGAAAGGATTGAAACAGACGATGACCTCGGATAAGAAGAATTCTGCAGTAGGAAAAAGGATTCGCGCAAGAAACAGATTTATGATATTTATGGTCATTGTTGTTTTCATAGTTGTGTGCCTTTTTACTCCCATATTCAATATAACCTCTGTTACCGTAGAGGGTAATAAGATACTTACCGACAAGGCGGTTATAGAGGCTTCGGGCATAAAAAAAGGGAGTAATCTTTTCCTTGCAGATACCGACAAGGGTGAGAAGAACATAAATGCCCTCGGATATGTGGAGAGTGTGGAAATAAAAAGAAAGTTCCTGTCCAGAATAGTTATAGGGATTACAGAGACCTCCGAGGCGGCATATATGACCTTTTCGGGAAACTATGTGGGCATAAGTACGGACGGAAAGATACTGAGCATTACAAAAACAGGTAAGCTGAAACCCAAAAAAGCGGTCATATCGGGCTGTGCGCTTACAGGTGCCAAAAAGGGCGAATTTATCGAGGGCAAGAAGCAGGAAAAGACCGAGGCTGTAAAGCTTATATTAAAGACATTAAACGATAATTCTCTGCTTCCTCAGATAAAAAAGATAGATGTATCGGATTTGAAATCCGTTTACTTTACATTAAATTCCGACACAAAGATTGTGATAGGAAAAATAGACCAGCTTGACTATAAGCTAAAGTGCTTAAATGCAGTATTGGATGAGCTTGGCGAGGTAAGAGGCGGAAAGGTGGATGTTTCCGACCCGTCCAATGTAATATACGAAGGAGGAAATTAAGTTGGCAGTAGTTTTCAAAAGAAAAGTACAGATTTTCATAGCTATCATATGCTTTGTATTAAGCTTTGCCATTACTCTTCAGTATAAAAGCGTTACCAGAAATTCGAGCCTCGGTATGAGCGAAACCAAGCGTCTTCAGGACCTTGAAACCCAGCTTATAAATGCAAACAGCGATATAATAAACCTAAAGAAAGAAAATATGAAGCTTCAGAGCGATATCGATATATACAGACAGGAAGCGTCCTCAAAGGACAGCGGTGCAGGTGCGCTTAGGTCCGAACTGGAAAAGGCGCATATCATAATGGGTCTTACCGATGTAGAGGGCGCTGGTGTGGAAATAACACTTGCCGACAGCGCGGTATCGGCTTCGCAAAGTGACAGTACAGATATAGTACACGACAGGGATTTAAGAGATGTTGTAAATGAACTCTACGGCGCAGGTGCCGAGGCAATAAGCATAAATTCCGAAAGAATTGTATCAAATACCGCCATAAGATGTGTGGGAAACACCATAATGATAAACGATAAGAGGTGTTCTTCTCCATTTACAGTAAAGGCAATAGGCGATAAGTCGGCTTTGGAGAGCGCACTTAATCTTCGCGGCGGTGTGCTCGATGTTTTAAGGCTTTACAACATTGAGGTAAATGTTACAAAATCCGACAAATTAAAAATAGCAAAATTCACAGGACATATTGATTTAACTTATGCCCAAAATCAGAAGCAGGTGAGTGCGAAATGATTATAATAATCCTTGCAATAATACTTGGAATTATAAGTGCCATAGCGTTCGATTTGTACATACCGCAGTCTATGAGCACCTATGCCGCAGTTGTTATTATAGCCGCCATAGATGCGCTCATGAGCGCTTACAAGGCGCTTTTGAGAGATAAATTTGCCGCATTGGTATTTGTTACAGGCTTTTTTGGAAATTCTGTTCTGGCGGCTCTTATGGTATTCTTCGGAAAGAAAATCGGGCTTGATTTGTACTACGCGGTAATTATAGTTTTTACAATGCGTATTTTCTCGGATTTTTCTTTTATAAGAAGATACTATTTAAAAAAGCTTGGTAAAAAGTTAAAAAAATGTTAAAAAAATTTTAAGAAATTTACAAAAACCTATGGAAATTTGTTTTTTTGTGTGTTATACTATATGAGATTGATTTATATTTTAACATATTTATATAATTACTGATGAAAGTTTCAGAAATACTTAAGGAGGAAATTTATTATGTTGAACGAAAATCTCGGTGCAGTTGTCGGCGCCAACATGAAGGTAGTAGGTGTTGGCGGTGGCGGCAACAATGCAGTAAACCGTATGATAGACGATGGTCTTCAGGGTGTACAGTTTATCGCTGTAAACACAGACAAGCAGGTACTTTTCGGTGATGCAGGCTCCAAAGCAGGTCTCAAAATTCAGATTGGCGAAAAGCTCACAAAGGGTCTTGGCGCAGGTGCTAAGCCCGAAATCGGTCAGAAAGCTGCCGAAGAGAGCCGCGAGGAAATAAAGCAGGCTATACAGGATGCAAACATGGTATTTGTTACAGCAGGTATGGGCGGCGGCACAGGTACAGGCGCAGCACCCGTTGTTGCATCTATTGCAAAGGAAATGGGCATACTTACAGTAGGCGTTGTTACAAAGCCTTTCAGATTTGAGGGCAAAAAGAGAATGCAGCAGGCAGAATCGGGCGTGGAAGGCCTTAAGGACAATGTGGATGCACTTGTAGTTATCCCCAACGATAAGCTCCTTGAAATCTGCGACAAGAAGACAACCATGCAGGAAGCATTCAAGATGGCAGACGATATCTTAAGTCAGGGTGTTAAGGGTATATCCGACCTTATTACATCCCCCGGTTACATCAACTTAGACTTTGCAGACATCCAGTCTGTAATGAGAAATACAGGCATATGCCACATGGGTATAGGCCGCGCTACAGGCGAAAACAGAGCAGAGGAAGCAGTTAAGATGGCTATAAACAGCCCGCTTCTCGAGACCACAATCGACGGTGCTACAAAGGTAGTATTAAACATTTCGGGAAGCGCCGATTTAGGACTTATGGAAATCGAGCAGGCATCCGAGCTTGTTCATCAGCTTGTTTCCGACGAGGCTGATATCATATTCGGTACATCCATAGACGCAAGCTTGGGCGACGAAGTTGTTATTACAATAGTAGCTACAGGCTTTGAACCCGCAACAAAGATGGTTGAGGGCGAGGAAGGTACATCTTCCCCCATATTCGGTGCTATGGGCTCCAACTCCAAGTTTGATGTAGACGATGTGGTAATTCCCACTTTTTTAAACAGACCTATTGAATAATTCAGTAATGTGAGGAAATAACATATGAAATGTCCCTATTGCGAGTATCTGGAAAGCAAGGTTATAGACTCAAGACCCGTAGATGAGGGCGGCTCAATCCGCAGACGCCGTGAGTGTCTTAAATGCGAGAGACGTTTTACCACCTATGAGCAGGTAGAGTCCGTTCCGCTTGTGGTTATAAAAAAGGACGGCAAGCGTCAGGTCTACAACCGTCAGAAGCTTATGAACGGAATACTTCGCGCATGTGAGAAAACACCTGTAAGCTTTACAGAGATAGAAAAAGCAGTTCTCGAAATAGAAACAACATTAAACAACAAGCTTGACCGTGAGGTGTCATCCACAGAAATCGGCGAGCTTGTTATGGATAAGCTCAAAGCCATGAATGATATAGCATATGTGCGGTTTGCTTCCGTATACAGAGAGTTCAAGGATGTAAATACCTTTCTGGAGGAGCTCAACAGTATGCTTCATGGCAAGGAGTAATTTAGTATGAAAATAGGAAATCTTACACTTGAAAACAGTGTTTTTCTTGCACCTATGGCAGGGGTTACAGACCTGCCATTTCGTGTTATTTGCAAGAATTTCGGCGCAGGACTTGTATACTCGGAAATGGTCAGCGCCAAGGCAATGCATTATAACGATAAAAAAACAATGGAGCTTCTTAAAACAGACGGGAGAGAAGCTCCTCTTGCTGTGCAGATTTTCGGGCATGAGCCCGATATTATGGCAGAGAGTGTGGAAAAGGCACTCTCCACAGGCGCAAAGCTTATAGACATAAACATGGGATGTCCTGCACCCAAGGTGGCAAACCACGGAGACGGAAGCGCACTTTTAAAGGACCCCCGCCTAATTGGCGAGATTGTAAAAAGTGTTAAGAGTGTATCGCCCGTTCCCGTCACATGTAAAATGCGCATTGGCTTTGATGACATATGCGATGTGGAAAATATTGCACGCATTATGGAGGCTAGCGGTGCCGACGCCATATGTGTACACCCCAGAACAAGAAGCATGTACTATAGCGGAAATGCACTTTGGGAATACATAGCTCTTGTAAAAAAAGCTGTATCCATACCCGTAATAGGAAACGGAGATATAAGAGATGCATCCGATGCCAAAAGGATGATGGAAAAAACAAACTGCGATGCTGTCATGATAGGCAGAGGCGCAAGGGGAAATCCGTTTATATTCAGAGAAATATCAGATTCCTTTGACGGCAAGCAGTGCCGTAAGGTATCAAATAAGGAGAGAATGGAAACCCTGCTTTTGCAGATACAGATGCTTGTGGATTTAAAAGGCGAGTATATCGGTATAAGAGAAGCACGAAAGCATGTGGCATGGTATACCAAAAATTTAAAGGACAGCGCCGCATTAAGAAGCAGGGTATGTACCTTAGAAAGCTATGAGAGTCTAAAGGAAGAAATAATAAGATACATGGTGAACTTAGATGAATGTTAAGCTTACAAACAAAATTTTAATAACCTGCCTTGTAATTTTGCTTTTGGTATTTTCGGCTTTGTGGCTCTTTTTAAAAGCTGGCAGAGGCGGTTATAAAAGGGTATGTATAAAAAAAGGAAACAAAGTAGCAGAAGAGATAGATATAAATTCTCTTAAAGAAGAGGTTTATGAAATAAATCTTGAAACCAACACCGTTTGTATTACAAAAGACGGAGTGTACATGAGAGAAGCAAATTGTCCCGATAAGCTCTGCGTACATAGCGGACTCATAAATAAAGCGGGACAAAGCATCGTGTGCCTTCCCAATAAAATAATAGTAGAAATC
Source organism: Clostridia bacterium (assembly GCA_045646525.1). Classification (GTDB taxonomy): domain Bacteria; phylum Bacillota; class Clostridia; order UMGS1810; family UMGS1810; genus RGIG8748. Next base: position 15,508 of record JAZRKX010000025.1, read on the forward strand.
ACAGACGGCATAAATGAAGTTGATGCTGTGGCGGGGGCGAGATAATATGAAAACAATGAGCCTTACGCGCTGTGCGCTTCTGGCGGCAATGGCGCTTATAATTCATGTTCTGGAAGCACAGCTGCCGCCATTGGCACCAATTCCGAGCATAAAACTAGGACTTGCAAATATCATAACACTTGCGGCAATATACATAGTAGGAAGGAGACAGGCGTTTTTAATCCTTATTGTAAGAATAATACTGGGAAATTTCTTCTCGGGGCAGATGATGTCTCTTATATACAGCCTTTGCGGAGGAGTACTCTGCTACGCGGTTACAGTATGCCTAAAGCCGATTTTTAAAATTAATACCATGTGGTTTCTGGGAGTAATCGGAGCTATAGCGCACAGCTTGGGTCAGCTTGCATGTGCAAGTATTCTCTTTGGCTCATTATCCTTTATGTACTATGCTCCCGTAATGTGCATATTCTGCTGTATAAGCGGAACCTTTACGGGACTTTGCGCACAGTTTATGGTAAAACATTTTTGTAAATTAAAAGGGAAAAACATATGAAGACAGTATTTATATACAATGAATATGCAGGCAGGTCAAAAAAGACAAATAAAATAGCTGATATCACATTGCGCAAAGATGATGCAGAGCATGAAAACTGCACATATACTACCAAAGGGGTAGGAGATGCCGAAAGGTACATAAAAGACTACTGCACCCGAAACGGCGGGGCGCGCTTTGTTGCCTGCGGAGGAGACGGAACTCTAAGCGAAGTATTAAACGGTGTAATTAACTGCGGCGGTTGTGAGGTTGCAGTTTTGCCCATGGGTACGGGAAATGACTTTTGCAGAAATTTCGAGCCGTGCAGTATTTTGGCTGAAGCCAATACATATATCACACAGTGCGATGCCATAAGGTGCACTCTTACAGGCGGTTGCTCTGAAAAAACCGTATACTGTGCAAACATGATAAACATAGGCTTTGACTGCAACGCCGCAGACCTTACATCAACTCTTAAGAAAAAAACCATTGTATCGGGTACTCTTGCATACCTTATATCTGTTTTTGTAACACTGATAAAAAAGAAAACATCATCTATTACGATAGAGACAGACGGAGGGGTTATCCATGATGGCGAATTTCTTCTTACAACCATAGCAAACGGCTCTTACTGCGGGGGCGGTTTTATGAGTAATCCCTTGGCATCGGTGTGCGACGGCATGATAGATTTTAATATAATAAAAAATGTATCCCGCCTTAAATTCATTTCCCTTTTGCCATCCTACAAAAAGGGAACTTTTTTAAATAAAAACGGTATAGAAAAGATAGTGTCTTCGGGCAAGGCAAAAAGCATAAAAATAACTTCCCAAAATGGCACTATAAAGGTTTGCATAGACGGCGAGATTTATGAGGCATGCGAGGCGGTATTTGACATAGTGCCTGCCGCTTTTAAGTTCGCGGGGAAACAAAAATCTGTTTAACCACTTGAAATAACTTTTATATTATAGTAGAATAATATTAATATTATATAAACTTGGAGTTTTATAGCTTATGGAAGTTTATCTTGACAACAGCGCCACGACCTTGCCTTATGCTGAGGTTGTGGACAAAATGACCGAAATTTTAAATAACACCTATGCAAATCCGTCTTCGCTTCATTCCATGGGCAAAAGGGCGGAGGACGCATTAAATGAGGCAAGGCAGATTATTGCAGACACACTTTCCGCTTCGCCAAACGAAATCGTATTTACAGGCGGCGGTACGGAGAGCGACAATCTTGCCATAACAGGCATAGCTCTTACCTACAAAAAAAACGGTAATAAAATAATCACACAGAAAACCGAGCACATGGCTGTACTTGAAACCATGCGCCATCTTGAAGAAATGGGCTTTGAGGTGTACTATGCCGATGTAGATGGTGACGGCAGAGTGGATGCAGACGATATCATAGCTCATATAGACGATAAGACAATACTTGTGAGCATAATGCATGTAAATAACGAAACAGGCGCTGTAATGCCCATAGAAAAAATCGGCTCTGCAATAGACCATACAAAATGTCTTTTCCATGTGGATGCGGTGCAGTCCTACGGTAAGATACCCGTAAATCCTTTGAAGATGGGCATAGACCTTCTTAGCATATCCTCGCACAAGATACACGGACCAAACGGCGTGGGAGCGCTCTATGTGAGAAAGGGTGTACGCCTTACCCCCATCATCCACGGCGGAAAGCAGGAGAGAGGCTTAAGGTCGGGCACGGAAAACTTATCGGGCATATGCGGTTTTGCCAAAGCTGCACAGATTAAATTCAGCTCTATGGAAGAGGACAGACTTTGTATCGGTGCACTAAAGGATAAGCTTATTAAAGAGCTTGGCGAAAGCGTAGAAAACACGGTTATTAATTCACCCGAGGACAGTATATACAGTATTCTCAATGTGGCATTTCCCGGCCTTAAATCCGAGGTGCTCCTGCATGTGCTTGAGTCCAAGGGCATATATGTATCCACAGGCTCTGCCTGTAACTCCAAGAAGAATTTAAGCTATGTATTAAAGTCCATGGGCATTAAGGATAATGTGGTGGATTCTTCCATACGCATAAGCCTTTCTTCGTTTAATACGGAAGAACAAATGGACTATGTAATAAAAACTCTTAAAAGCGAAGTCGAACTTCTTAGAAAAATCATGAGATAGGGTGTATACAAATTGAAAAAGATGATACTTATAAGATACGGAGAAATAATACTTAAGGGATACAACAGACCTGTGTTTGAGGATGCCCTTGTAAATAACATCCGTACCGCAATAAAGGATTTGGGCGAGGTTAAGATAACAAGAGCACAGGCAACCATATATATCGAGCCTCTCGAAAACGATGAGCAGGCGGATGCCATTGCCGAGAGAGTAAAGAAAGTTTTCGGCATAGTATCTATAGTAATTGCCTACAGGACGGAAAAGTCCATCGACGCTGCATTTGACGAAATTGTGCTTAATTTTGACGCACTTTTAAAGTCCAAGTCAACCTTTAAGGTCGAGGCAAAGAGGGCAGACAAAAAGTTCCCCTTAAAATCCCCCGAAATCTGTGCAGAGGTCGGAGGAAGAATACTGTCAAAATACCACAACCTCAAGGTAGATGTTAAAAACCCCGAGATAACCGTGCATGTGGAAATGCGCGAGGGCTTTTGTTATGTTCATACAGGCAGGCAGAAGGGCGCAGGCGGTATGCCCACAGGTACAAACGGAAGAGCCATGCTTCTTCTCTCGGGCGGTATAGACAGCCCGGTAGCGGGATATATGATAGGCAAAAGAGGGGTAAAGCTTGAGGCAGTTCATTTCTTCAGCTATCCCTACACAAGCGAGCGTGCCAAGGACAAGGTGATGGCGCTTGCCAAAATCATAGGCGGATACATGGGCGGACTTAAGGTTCATATAGTACCGTTTACAGATATACAGCTTGCCATAAGGGACAAATGCCCCGAGGAGCACCTCACCCTTGTAATGCGTAGATTTATGATGCAGATTTCGCAGAAGATAGCCGAAAAGAGAGGCTGTCAGGCGCTTATTACGGGCGAGAGCATAGGTCAGGTGGCAAGTCAGACCATGAGTGCACTTGCAGTTACAGATGATGCAGTTTCCATACCCGTGTTCAGACCCCTTATAGGTATGGACAAGGAGGAAATTGTAGAGATATCAAGAAAGATAGATACTTTCGAAACCTCCATTCTTCCGTATGAGGATTGCTGTACGGTATTTACTCCCAGACACCCCTCAACCAAGCCGAAGATAGAAAAGGTAATACTTTCTCAAAATCTTCTGGAATGGGAAAAGATGGTGGACGAGGCTGTAGAGGGTACAGAAATTTTAGAGGTGTAATATGCAATTTGCGGCGCAAAAGCTCTATGAAGCATTGAAAAGCAAAAACATGACGGTCGCCACGGCAGAGAGCTGCACAGGCGGTATGATAGGTGCGGCGCTTACATCCGTTTCGGGAGTGAGTGAGTGCTACGGCTTCGGTGTTGTAACCTATGCGAACGAGGCAAAGGAAAAGCTTCTTGGCGTATCGCATGCTACATTAGAATCCGTCGGTGCAGTTAGTCCCGAGACCGCACGGGAAATGGCGCAGGGTGCACTTAAGATGTCGGGGGCGGATATTGCAATATCGGTAACGGGCATTGCAGGACCGCTTGGCGGTACTAAAGAAAAACCCGTGGGTCTTGTGTATATAGGCATTGCCCGAAAGGACGGAGAGTACGCGGTATACAAGAACAATTTTTCGGGCGGGAGAGAAGAGGTCCGCACACAAACAGTAATAAAAGCACTTAATCTTGCAACAGATACTATAGTATGAGGTGATAAAAATGGCTAAAGAAAAGATGTCAATCAAAGGAGCAGTAGAAACAGGAGGCAAGGCAGAGGCAATAGATGCCGCACTTGCTCAGATAGAAAAGACCTTTGGCGAAGGCTCTATCATGCGTCTGGGCAATGCGCCCGTAAAGCAGATAGAGACTATATCCACAGGTGCATTAAGCCTTGATATAGCGCTTGGTGCAGGAGGTCTTCCCAGAGGCAGAATTACCGAAATCTACGGACCCGAATCCTCGGGTAAGACAACCGTAGCTCTGCATGTAATTGCCGAGGCTCAGCGTAACGGCGGCGAAGCGGCATTTATAGATGCTGAGCACGCATTAGACCCAATCTATGCCCAGAAGCTCGGTGTGGATATCGACAGACTCATAGTTTCTCAGCCCGATACGGGTGAGCAGGCACTCGAAATTGCCGAAGCTCTTGCAAGAAGCGGTGCAATAGATGTAATAGTAGTGGACTCTGTTGCCGCACTTGTACCCAAGGCGGAGATAGCAGGTATCATGGGCGATTCTCATGTGGGTCTCCATGCAAGGCTTATGTCTCAGGCACTTCGTAAGCTTACAAGCATCATAAATAAATCCAACACCGTTGCTATATTTATAAACCAGCTCAGAGAAAAGGTGGGCGTAATGTACGGCAATCCCGAGGTTACCACAGGCGGACGCGCGCTCAAGTTCTATTCTTCTGTCCGTATAGACATAAGAAGAATTGAAGCTATTAAAGACGGCTCCTCTGTTGTGGGTAACAGAACACGCGCCAAGGTTGTTAAAAACAAAGTGGCTCCTCCCTTTAAGGAAGCGGAATTTGATATCATGTTCGGCGAGGGAATATCCCGTGAGGGCAGTATCATAGATATAGCCGCAGATATGGATGTAATACAAAAGGGCGGCTCATGGTATTCTTATGAGGGCGAGCGTATAGGTCAGGGCAGAGACAAGGTCAAGGAATTCTTAAAGGACCACCCCCAAATCACAGATGAAATCTACGCAAAAATCATGGATAAGGTAAATGCCGAAAAGGAAGAAAAAGAACGCCTTGCCCGTGAAAGAATGGCAAAAATACAAGCCGCAAATAACGGTGAAGAATAATGAAGATAACCGAGGTCAGCGCGCAAAAGAATAATCCCCGCAGAGTTAATGTGTATCTCGACGGGGAATATGTGCTCTCGCTCGATGATGTGGATGCCGTGGTGCTCGGTATAAAAACAGGCAGGGAGATATCGGAGGAGGAGCTTAGAAATCTTCTTTTCGAATCTCAGTTTGGCAAAGCCAAGGCAAAGGCTTTGGATATTTTATCCTCAAAAAATATCAGCACAAAGGCATTAACCGACGAGCTTATAAAAAAGGGCTATGACAAAGCTGTGGTAACAGAGGCGGTAGATGAATTAAAAGAGCTTGGCTATCTTAATGATTATGACTATGCAGTTATGTTTCTTGAGATGTGCCGCGAAAAGCTGTGGGGTATAAAAAAAGCCCGCCATGAGCTTAAGCAAAGGGGCATAGACGACTTTACTTTGGAGGATGTACTTTGCGAGGTGACCCTGTGCGGAGCAGAGGAAATTGCAGAGGCAATAAGCACAAAATATGCGCACGAGGACATAACGGATATAAAAACAAAGCAAAAAATCATGCGTTATTTTTCGGGCAAAGGCTTTGAATTTTCGGATATAGAAAAGGCAATAGCCATACATTGCAAGAAGGACTGATACAATGAAAAAGAAAATCGGCTTTGTGTCGCTTGGCTGTGCCAAGAATCTTACAGACACCGAGACCATGCTGGGCATACTCTCAAATGGCGGATACGATATAACTGCAGACGCATCCGAGGCACAGATTATAGTAGTAAACACCTGTGCATTTATCGACAGTGCCAAGGAGGAATCCATAGGTGCCATACTTGAGATGAGTGCATACAAAGAGGATAAATGCGAGCTTCTTATAGTGACAGGATGCCTTGCGCAACGCTACAAGGACGATATAGAAAAGGAGCTTCCCGAGGTGGACATAATCCTTGGAACTACGGATTATGCTCATATTTCCGAGGCTATAGATGAGTTTTACGCAGAGGGCAAAAAGCTTTCCAAAGTGGGAGATGCCAATAATCCTGTAGACTATAATCTTCCTAAGATAAGGACAACGGCACCGTATACTGCATACCTTAAGATTGCAGACGGATGCGATAATTTCTGCACCTACTGCATTATCCCCAAGCTTCGCGGTAAGTATAAGTCAAGACCCGAGGAGAGTATTCTGTCCGAGGCAAGAGCACTCGCCAAAGACGGTGTAAAAGAACTCATTCTTATAGCTCAGGATACTGCATATTATGGTAAGGACAGAGGTAAGTATGCTCTTGCACCGCTTCTTAAAGAACTTTCCGATATAGACGGCATAGAGTGGATAAGGCTTCAGTATTGCTATCCCGAAAATATAACCGGGGACCTTATGGAAGAAATCTCAATAAATCCCAAGGTAGTTAAGTACATAGATATGCCGCTTCAGCATGTATCTGACAATGTGCTAAAGCGCATGGGCAGAAAAAGCCGCAAAAGCGAAATAGAAAGCCTTGTGGACACTTTCAGAAAGAAGATTCCGGGCATAGTGATAAGAACATCGCTTATAGTGGGCTTCCCGGGTGAAACCGAAGAGGATTTCCGAATTCTTACGGAATTTTTAAAGGATTACCCCTTAGACAGAGTGGGAGTATTTACATATTCCTGTGAGGAGGGAACACCTGCGGCGGAATTTAAAGACCAGATACCCGAGGATGTAAAAGAAAGGCGCAGAGATGAAGCCATGACACTTCTAAAAGAGGTATCGCTTACCTTAAACAAAGCCAAAATCGGCACAACCACCGAGGCTATTGTAGAGGGGTATGATGAGGATGAATTCTGCTATGTCGGAAGATGCGCACAGGATACCCCCGAGGTAGACGGAAATGCTTATATATACAGCGAGTATGAGCTTGAGGCCGGCGATATAGTAAGCCTTAAGATTATAGATGCAGACGAATATGATATTACAGGAGAGGTTAGAAATGAATTTACCAAATAAGATTACTTTAGCAAGAGTAGCCATGATACCCGTTTTCATGATAGTTCTCATGTGCGGTGCAAATTACCAGTGGCCTTTTTATGCCATAATTTCGGCAGTTATATTTGCCATAGCGTCCTTTACGGACGGTGTGGACGGACACATTGCGCGTTCCAGAGGGCTTATTACCGATTTCGGTAAGTTTATAGACCCCCTTGCAGATAAGCTTCTTGTATCCACAGCACTTATATGCTTTATCCAGCTCGACTGGATTCCTGCGTATATGGCAGTTATAATAATAGCAAGAGAGTTTATTGTAACGGGACTTCGCACCCTGGCAGCTTCCAAGGGTATTGTAATGGCTGCTATAATGACAGGCAAGATAAAGACCGTACTGCAGATGATAGCAATTCTGTGCACCATGGTATTCAGCTTCGCAGAGTTTGAAATCTGCGGATATCCATGGGTTGGCTTTGTAACAATGGCAATATCCACACTCTTTACAATATATTCGGGATATGAGTACATTGCAAAGAATGTAAATCTCTTAAAGGATATGTAATAGGTAGATAATATGTCGCAGTTTTTGCTTAAATTATTCAAGGTGGATTTGGCAAGTCGTGAGCAAGTGGGCAGATTTGCAGGTGTATTCGGGATTATAGGCAATGCCTTTCTTTGTATAATAAAGCTAGTTTTAGGCTTTATCACCTCGAGCGTTTCGGTAATAGCCGATGCCGTAAATAACCTCTCCGATGCACTCTCGTCGGTTATAACCATAGTATGCTTCAAGCTCTCGGGCAAGCCTGCCGATAAGGACCATCCTTACGGACATGAGAGGATAGAATATATTGCAACACTTATCCTGTCTTTTCTTATTCTGTTTATAGGCTACGAGCTTATAAAAAGCTCGGCTTCAAGAGTAATAAACCCTGTTGTAATACCTTTAAAGACAGTTTCTGTTATTATACTTTGCGTATCTGTAATAGGAAAGCTTGTTATGAGCAGAGTATATAACGGCTGTGCAAAGGTTATAAATTCTTCGGTACTTAAGGCAAGCGCACAGGATTCATTAAACGACGTATTTTCCACAGGTGCAGTACTTATATCCACAATAGCAGGGGCTCTGTTTAAAGTGGGTCTTGACGGCTACACGGGTATTTTGGTATCTGCCTTTATCATATGGTCGGGAATCGGTCTTGTAAGAGAAACCATGGATACAATCCTTGGAAGACCTCCCGAAAAGGAGTTTGTAGAGGATATAGCCGAAAGGATTCTGTCCTACGATGGCGTTATAGGCATACACGACCTTATAGTACACAGCTACGGTCCAAGCAAGACCTTTGCAAGCGCTCATGCCGAGGTGGATGCAAGAGGAGACATCCTTGCAAGCCACGATATAATAGACAATATAGAACGTGAGATTTCCTCTGCCATGGGTATAGAGCTTGTTATCCATATGGACCCTATCGTAACAGATGATGAAACCACAAACGGCATCAAACAAAAGGTGTGTGATATAGTGTCGGATGTGGATATGTGCCTGTCTATCCACGATTTTCGTATGGTGCCGGGCAATACCCACACGAACCTTATATTCGATATAGTGCTTCCGTTTGAGTTTAAATACAAGGAAAAACAGGTAAATACGCTCGTACAAAACGAGGTATGGCACCGAATAGGTAAGGACTATTATTGCGTAATAAATTTTGACAGAGATTATAACGGAAATCTAGACATATAGTATAAACCCCTTTCGCAAATGCGAAAGGGGTTTATACTATATAATCTCAAACTCTATTGTATCTTCCTTGGATACGGTTTCCATTTTGGAAATTGATATTTCATAAGCCGTCTTTGTGATGTTTTCGGTCTCGCTTATTTTTTTCTGATAGTCACGGCTCTGAATTCTTCCCTGAATTTTTATATTTTCGCCTACCTCAAGGCTACCTGCGAATCTTGCATTTCTGCCCCACGCTATACAGGGTATATAGTCGGATTTGTTGTAGGCTCTGTTTACCGCTACAAGGAGGTCTGTAATCTCCCTGCCGAAAGGTGTTGTTCGGTAAACGGGTTTCTTGCATAAAAATCCGTTTAAGTATATAGTGTTGGGGTTTTTAAAGCTTGCTTCATCGGGAGTAACATTTATATCACGGGCAAATACTGTAAGCATGAGCTTGTTGCCTGTATCGGTATAGTTGTTGTAGGAACGGAACTGTCCTGTTATACTTACTGCATCACCCTTTTGGAGATTGATGTTTTTTATAAGACGCTCGGATATAGTCACATTTATAAGGTCGGATATATCGCTTAGTCTCATTACCCTTATTACAAACGAGTAGAATCCCTCGCCGTAAACCTCATGGTTGAACTTAAGGTCGGTTTCTACCGTTCCCGTAAGCTCTACCTCGTTGTTTAAGATGTTATCTGTTGTCATTTTGAAAGCACGCCCTTCCGAATATTGTTGCAGATATTCTGCTATATAATAGTTATATTCACTTACTTTAGAATTTATAACCAAAATGTGAATGTTTTGTGAAAATTTTTAAGATTTCATTGATATATTTCCAGAGTAAGAGTATAATTTGTTTATAATGGAGGTGTTTTTTTTGAAGAGATACTTTAAATACATAAAACCGCATCTTATATATTTTATTATAGGTCCTCTTATGATGATAACCGAGGTCGCAGGCGATGTTATCATGCCAAAGCTCATGAGCCTTATTGTAAATGAGGGTGTCAAAGAGTTAAGGGATATGTCCTATATAATAGATGTAGGTGTAAAGATGGTGCTTCTTGCCGTTGTTATGATGGCAGGCGGAGTTATAGGTAACTTTTTTGCGGCAAAGGGTGCCATAAGCTTTGGAGCAGATTTGAGACTTGATGTATTCAAGAAGGTACAGAGCTTTTCGTTTAAGAATATTGACCGTTTCAGCACAGGCTCGCTTGTAACAAGGCTTACAAACGATATAACGCAAATGCAGAATGTACTGAGAATGGCGCTTGTTATGATGCTCCGTTCTCCGGGAATGTTAATCGGTGCATTTATTATGGCAATTACCATAAATGCCCGCCTTGCATTTATCATAGCCGTTGTTACACCCATACTGGGCTTTGGTATATTTTTTATCATGAGAAAAGCCCTGCCCAGATTTAATATAATGCAAAAAAAGCTGGATAATCTCAATACCGAAATACAGGAAAACCTCACAAATGTGCGTGTGGTTAAGTCCTTTGTGCGTACCTCATTCGAAGAGGATAAATTTGCAAAAGCCAACGATGATTTAAGAGAAAACAGCATAAGAGCAATAAAGATTATGATTTGCACCATGCCTCTTATGACTCTTATGATGAATATTACCACGCTTGCAGTAGTGTGGTTTGGCGGCGGATTTGTTATAAAGGGCGGTATGCTTGTGGGCGACCTTATAGCCTTTACCACATATATTACTCAAATTCTTATGTCGCTTATGATGGTTTCCATGATTATACTGCAAGGCTCAAGAGCACTCGCTTCTGCAAGACGAATTTCCGAGGTGCTCGATACCGTGCCCGACATATCGGACGAAGATGCAAAATGTACCGATACCAAAGTTATGGACGGCAGGGTTGAGTTTAAAAATGTAAGCTTCAGCTACAATGCCCAAAGCGGAAATGATGTTTTGACGGACATAAGCTTTGAAATATCCGCAGGTGAGACTGTGGGAATACTCGGTGCCACAGGTTCGGGGAAAACAAGCTTAGTTTCCCTTATACCGAGGCTTTACGATGTAAAGAGCGGGTCTGTGCTTGTAGACGGTATAGATGTAAGGGATTACAGCCTTTCCAATTTAAGAGACGGAGTGGGAATGGTACTGCAAAAGAATGTACTTTTTTCAGGTACAGTAATGGAGAATTTAAAGTGGGGCGATGAAAACGCCTCGGACGAGAGCGTGTACGAGAGTGCAAAGCATGCTGAGGCATATGGCTTTGTAACAGCAAATCCCGAGGGCTTTGACAGAGAGCTTGGTCAGGGCGGTGTAAATGTATCGGGCGGTCAGAGACAAAGACTTTGTATTGCCAGAGCGCTTCTTAAAAAACCGAAGATACTAATACTCGACGACAGCACAAGCGCACTTGATACCGCAACCGAAGCGAGAATACGAGAGAGCTTCGACAAGGATTTAAAAGACACAACCAAGATTATAATAGCACAGAGGATATCCTCCGTAATAAATTCCGATAAGATAATAGTAATCCATGACGGCAGGATGGTAGCTCAGGGCACACATGCTGTTCTTATGAAAGAGAGCGAAGAATACAGAGATATATATTATTCTCAGATGGAAAGGGAGGGAGCATAATGAACAAGGAAGAAAAGCTCCAAAGGCTTTCCAAAAGATACTCAGCATCCGCAAAGGCTATGCCCATGCCCAAGGGCCCGGGTCACGGACCCAGAGGTGCACGCGGAGGCAACATAAAGGGCGGTAAGCCCAAGAGCATAATGCCTGTTATAAGGCGTATATTAGGCTATCTTTCCAAGGATAAATATAAGCTTATTTTAGCATTTGCATGCGTTCTTTTAAGCAGTATATCCTCACTTGCGGGTGCATATATGCTAAGACCTATTATAAATACTTTCATAGAGCCAAAGGACGGAGTATATAACATGGGAGGCTTTGCTCTTGCGCTCGGTTTTATGGGACTTGTGTATCTTGTGGGAGTTGTGTGCTCATATACACAGGCAAGACTTATGATAACTATATCCCAGAATGCCATATCCAAGATTAGAGCTGACCTTTTCAGTAAAATGCAAAAGCTCCCCATACGCTTTTTTGACAAAAACGCACACGGAGAGCTTATGAGCCGTTATACAAACGATGTTGATACCATAGGCGAAATGCTCAACAACACCATCGTTCATCTTTTTCAGGGAATTATAACCATAATCGGTACACTTAGCCTTATGCTTTATACAAACATATGGCTTTCTGCCGTTACACTTCTTATGATGCCTGTGTTTGCAAGGGTAGCTGCTGCCATATCGAAAAGAAGCCGCAAGTTCTTCTCTCAGCAGCAAGCGTCTCTTGGCGCACTGAACGGCTATATAGAGGAAATTGTTACGGGGCAGAAGGTAGTAAAGGTCTTCAACCACGAAAAGGAGGCAACCGACGATTTTGCGCTTCTTAATTCCGACCTTAAACAAAAGCAAATCAAAGCGCAGTTCGCAGGCGGTGTCATGGGTCCTCTTATGGGCAATTTAAGCCAGATAAACTACGCACTCACCGCATCGGTAGGCGGTGCTCTCTGTCTTCTCGGTAAGTTTGATATAGGCGGTCTTGCCGTGTTTGTAAACTATTCAAGACAGTTCAGCCGACCCATAAACGAAATATCCATGCAGGTTACAAATATTTTTTCCGCTCTTGCAGGTGCAGAGAGAGTTTTCGGTGTTATGGATGAGGATGCAGAAAGCGACCTTACGGGCAAGACCGACGGCGGTGTAATAGACGGCGAGGTTACAATGGAAAATGTTACTTTCGGCTATACAGAGGGTCACACAGTTCTTAAGGATATAAATCTTTATGCAAAAAAAGGACAGAAAATAGCTTTTGTCGGCTCTACAGGTGCGGGAAAAACTACTGTTACAAATCTTATAAATCGTTTTTACGATATTGAACACGGAAGTATAAAAATAGACGGAAAGGATTTAAGGGACTATAATAAGGAATTTTTAAGAAAGAATATTGCCATGGTGCTTCAGGATACACATCTCTTTACGGGCACGGTTATGGAAAACATCCGTTACGGCAGACTCGATGCCACCCATGAAGAGGTTATAGAAGCGGCAAAGACAGCCAGCGCACATTCTTTCATCACAAGACTTCCCAATGGTTATGATACCGTTCTTACAGGAGACGGTGCCAACTTAAGTCAGGGTCAGAGACAGCTTATAAATATAGCAAGAGCGTCAATATCCAAAGCCCCCATACTTGTTCTTGACGAAGCCACAAGTTCTGTCGATACAAGGACAGAAAAGCACATAGAAAAGGGCATGGACAGATTAATGCGCGACAGAACTACCTTTATAATAGCTCACAGACTCTCTACCATACGAAATGCCGATTGCATCATGGTACTTGAGGACGGAGTTATAATAGAACGAGGTACTCATGCAGAACTTCTCCAAAATAAGGGAAGATACTACGAGCTTCACAGCGGAATGGCGGAGCTTGACTAACAAAAAGGCGATGTAAAAAACGATTGTTTTTTACATCGCCATGAATTTTTTGATGAGGGGATAGGAAAAAAAGATGCAGAATAAGTCAATCGAACCCACGCTGAGGCACTCGGCGTGGGCATAGCCCGAAGCTGTACAAAGGTACTGCGAGGGTGAGATTGGCTTAGAGCTTATAGGCTAAAAAAACAAGAGAAATCTGCAAATTTTGCAGATTTCTACATAATTTGAGTGTTTTGATGTAATTTAACACTATAAAATGTCAGCAAAGAAGCCTATAAGCGTTCTGCGCTTTTTTTACATCCCATTTTTATGCTTTGCGTTTGAGAGCCCTTAGTATACTTTCTTTTTCGTCGGGCGCATATATGCCCGTTTCAACTATATGAGTTTCCATGTTTTTATAAAAATCCTTGGTATCGCCGTAGTGGATTATAGAGAGAAGACGCATGTCCTGCCGTATTTCGTTTTCGCTTCGTTTGCGCACCTGTTTATTTGCGTTGCTTGTTATTATATCTCTAAGGCTTCTCGTAGAGAAATCAGCAAAGCTTTCTTCATCATACAACCCCGACATTTTGAAAAAGTGCATGGATACTCCTATAATAATCTTCATATATTCGGTTATTATTCTGCTTGCTATTGCAGACATACGCTTCTCGCTCTTTGTACAGAATACAGCCTTTGGAAAGATGGATTTTATTATGGCTTCAAACTGGTCTGAGTGTTTGCCCTCACCCTCAAGACTTATGGTGAGGTTTTGAGGATTTGCAATGTTTCTCGTCGGGTAAGGAAAGCCTACAGAGTAGTAAGTGTTTGTGCTTCCGCAGCTTAGTATGGACGAATCATGCTTACTGCTGAAGTGACAGAAGATTTTACCGCGTACACGCTTTTCTTTCATCAAATCGGAAAACGGTGCCAACTGGCTGTCCTGACGGCATACGAATATCACATCTGCTTCGCGAAGAAGGTCGTCAAGCGACAGATATGCCTTGGTGTTGAGCGTTATTGCAAGATTGGCTGTGGCTTCTATTCCTGTAGACATTACTCCGCATATATTAAGGTCATTACAACCTGAGGCGGTTATTGCTTTTTTGAGTATGGATGAATAAGTGGAAATTTTGCTTTCGTTTCCTATAAAGGCAGCTTGCATGGTGTCTCCTTTGTGTACTACAGAACAATAGGCGATACAGTATAGTCCATACCTGCCTTTTTAGATGCGCACAGTGCGGCTATGTCTGTAGATAAGATATCTTTTTTGAGCATTTCATTCATGGAGGAATTTGTAACCTTGGTTATTACTTCTGTTTTGTCTTTTATACCTTTTAGTATGGATGCACCTACGGAGTTTAAAGCAAGCACTCTTGCATAGGCGGGACCAGGTGAGGATGTAATCCCAAGAAGACAGCAGAGCATAACCCGTCTTATACGGTGCTCGGTGTAGCGTTTTGTAACACATGATGAAATAAATTTCGAAAGACTTGTACTTGTCATACTCATTTTCTTCAATCTTTCAGGCAGACCGTCTTCCATTCCTGCTATGTTATTTAGAGAATTTTCGTCACAACTTCGGAAAAATCCAAGAATATAGCTCGATATGTTATTTATATCATAAATATCGTCATTTGTACATAGCGAAAACTCACTTGTTTTGTCGCCCGATAGTATTTTCTGCCGTATGGCAGTTGCAGATGCAAACTTACCCTTCGTGCTTGTGTCGTGGTAGTCACCTATGCGCTTTTCCACATGCACCTTTATATCCGCACCAAGCTTTAATATGTTCGACATATATGAGGTAGCCAGAGTGGAATTTGGAAGAAAAGCATTATCCATAACATCACCCAGCGCAGTGCGTGCGGCAATTTCGCAAGCGGCGGGGTAACCCATTCCTATAGACATGGCATCCTTTAATGCGGATGTGTATTCGGGATTTTCGTTTGCCTTAAGACGCGCTATGCTCCAAAGAAGGTCAGTATCTGTACATTCACTTCCAAAGGCTATGCCGTATGAGCCGATGCTTTTGGCAATCTCAACAGCGCCTCTTGCAAATATATCTGCCGACTGGAGTACATAGCACACAGGAAGCTCTATCACAAGGTCAGCACCGTTTTCTATTGCTGCTCTTGCTCTTGTCCATTTGTCATATATGGCTACATCGCCTCTTTGGACCATGCTTCCGCTCATAATACAGACGATGCCCTCGGCGTCTGTTTTGGCTCTTATATTTTCTATTAAATACCTGTGTCCTGTATGAAAAGGATTAAATTCGCATATAATACTAAAAAATTTCATTATTTACTCCTTTTTTTGAAAAAAAGTATTGACAAAGCGCATATGAATGTGTATAATATTCAATGTTGACGGTACGCACCATTAGCTCAGTTGGTAGAGCACCTGACTCTTAATCAGGGTGTCCCGGGTTCGAGTCCCTGATGGTGCACCACTCTGAAATCCTCAAAGTTACTGACTTTGAGGATTTTTTGTTGTGCAAAAATTTTATCGTTTCAAAGTCGCATCTAATAAAACATCTAATAAAAGTCATTGCAATTGGTGCATCAATTCAAAATACCGCCCAGACTGTTTCCAAGCTCGCGCTTGTGGTCCATATCAAGATGTGAATAAATATCTGCTGTTGTCTGCAGGGAGGCGTGTCCGAGCCAATCAGATATTTCCTTCATTTTCCATCCCTTAAGAAGAAGCATACTTGCACAGCTATGCCTTAAGTCGTGCCAGCGAATGTGAGGCAAGTTATTTTTGGCAAGTATTTTTTCCAAAGTATGTGTGGGATAACTCGGATAAAATGATTTTCCGTCAGGCTTGGTAAAAACATAACCTGTATCAGTATAACACTTTTTAAAAAGCTCTTTGTACTCCTCTTGTTGTACATGGAGCTTTAATAATATATCCCTCACATCATCCAAAAGGGGATATGTACGGTTGCTTGTTGTGTTCTTGGTTTTATCCTTTGCTACAACCTTGTTTTGCAGAACCACTGTATGTTTGATTGTTATGGTGTTATTATCAAAATCAACCGCATCCCATTTTAATCCCAATAGCTCACTGCGTCTTAGCCCATATATAAAGGTAATGTAAATCATGTCGTGCAACACAGTATCTTTTGTAACATCCAAAAGCTTTTTGCACTGCTCTGTGGTGTAGAAATTCATCTGCTTTTCGCTCTTTTTGACACTGTTTGGGATTTTGGCATATTTACATGGGTTTTCCTTGATTAAAGAATTCCGTATTGCCTCATTGAATATAAGGTTTAACACTACGCTGTGCAGCTTTATGGTTCTGTAAGATAAGCCTCCACTTTTTCCGTCAAGCCTTCCCGAAACTGCCTTGTATTGAAAATACTTTTCAATATCCGATAGAGTTATGTCTTCCAATTTGAGATTTAAAGGCATAAAGTATGGCTTTATGTGTCTTTCTATATATGATTTGTAACCTTCATAGGTAACAATATCTACTCTCTTTTTGGCTGAAATCAGCCACGTATCAATATAATCTGTAAAGGAAATCTTTTCATTGTCAGACAGCTTTTCCTCGAATTCTGATAATATTCCAGTCATTTTTTGCTCGGCTTTTCGTTTGTTGCCTCTTTGTGCCTTAATGCCGGTGCTTCTCCAGGTTGCTGATTTGTTGCCCGGAATATAGAAAACAGCCTGGTAAATACCATTTTTTATCTGCAAACTGCCGTTTAACATGCAAAATTCTCCTTTCTTTGCATAAGGTCAGTCTGCCTATGATGTTAGTATACCATAAGCAGACTGATACTTCAAGTTTCCTATGCAATTTTTGAAATATCTGCTAAATAATTTATGACTCCCATTTTGGGGATAACATATTGGCTACCAACTTTTCGATTTGGTATTACGCCACTTCTTAATATTTGATAGGCCTTATTTTTGCCTATCCTCAGAATTGTCATTAAATCTTCGATTTTAAGTACATCTTTGTATCCGTCAAGCAAATTTATCCCTCCCTTCTATTGTTAAGAGTATTCAGCAGTTTCCATGTTTTTGTGTAAATCATGGAAGTGTGTTCCGTCAAAATCATAAAATTATGGAATAAATAATTTCAAAAGAACAAATTCTCAATTAACGCATCGTTGGTTTTGGCATCTTTTAAAAGCTCTGTGATGTTCAGAGTCAAATATCTTTTGCCATTGTACTTTTTGTCCGTATTATCATGGTAGCCCACTGAAATATACTTGTCTCTGAAATATGCGGACAGTCTTTTCGAAGATATATTCTGTCTGAATTTATCCGTCAATTTCTTTCCGAAAAGGCTATTGGTAATATAAATAAAATTACCCTTTCTGAAGCAATCCGATCCCTTTTCTCCGAGACATATTTCTTTATTGTTAAGCATAGTAATTAGCTCATTTGAAAAATTGATTTCTTTAATTTCTCCTGCTTCTATTTCGCAGAGAATAGCATTCTGTTTTTCAAAGACATCTTTCAAGTAGCTTTCAAACTGTTCTGTTAACAATTCGCTGTTTAACTCAATACCGATGGTCAAGGCATAATCAACATATACGCCAAAAACAAACTTCATCAGAAAAAACTGTTCGTATAGTCTTTCGAAATTACCCACATGCTTGTACGAACTCATTCTGAATAAAGAATATTCTGCCTTTAGTTTTGATACCGTTTCATCATAGTGTTCAGCCAGCCACTTTATAAAGTAATAATAAAAGGTCGAAAGTGCTAAAGGATTTTTCTGACATTGTGCAAGCCTTTCACTGTTTATGGGCTTGCTGACATTTAGAAGCATTATTCTTCCTACATCTGATTTACTTTTAATGAGGTACTCTGCTGTTGTTATAATCTGACAATTTATCGCAAAAGAAGTTCGTGCGGTATTCCTCGAAGAGTTATCCGCAAAATTTCGAATGATGTTTCTCACATGGGACTCGTATTGTCTTCTGAGTCTTGAGTCTTGTTCGCGATAAATATCATCAAGAAGAAAATTCGAGTCTTTTAAAGCTTCCGATATCTCCTCAATTTTAAAATTAGTGCTGCTCACACGCATAGATGTAACTGATGTATCACTGTGGAGCTTACTACGATTGTACATTGATGTACATAGCTTTGCGGTAGTTGTTTTTCTGCTTTGAGAGTTGCCCCTTATGTACACAACACAAGGTATTCTGATATCGGCATCTAAGATAAGCTGTCGCATAATACCCATTAATCCGCTTACAAACAAAACACTTGTGATGTGAGGCTCTATATTGATAATTTTGAAAGAATACTCAAAAGCTTCTTCCTCGGACATATCATCAACCTCAAGTTTGTATTTCTGCGACAGAATATCAGAAATAGCATAATCAGAGGGAGATATATCGCCTATCAAAGTATCTCCTGCACAATAGCAGTGTTTTTCTCCTATACATCTCCATCCAAGCTTGTCAAACAAATAAATTTCTTTGACATCAGCCTCTTTGGCCTGGCTTTTTATGTAATGAGCCATTTCTTTAGCTGCAGTGGAAACGGTAGGTGATAACAGAAGGGTATCATCTATATCTGTATAATCCAACTTTTCCAGCTCTGAGGGAATAACATCTCTTAAAAAAATCTCTTCTCCATTATTAAACTCAAGTTCATACTTTTTAACCGTTTCCGTTTCTGTTATATATTTCTTTACCACGTTCAGAGTAACAATAAAATTTGCGATAGGAGTATGACCTGACATAAGAGCTAATTTTCCATCTATAATATCTGCATAATACTCTTTCATATGACACCATCCTCTCCAAAAATATCTCTTGCAAGCTGTTTTCTCTTGGTAGCGTTATCGCAATTTATAAGCTCTGCAAGCTTGCTTTTTTGTTGCGCTTTCTTCACTTTTTTAAGATCATCTTCCAGTTCTGAAAGCTTCTTTTCCATCTTCTTGATTTTCTTTGTCTTTGGTGTTTGGCTTTTATAATGCTTTTTAAACTTTTTCCTTAACTTTTTGTAAATTTCTTTGATTTCGTATTCATAAGCACCGGCACCGAATACGGCATTTCTTACCTCCTCGTAATCCATTTCATCTCTTTCGTCATCTTTGGTTGAGATGAACTCGTATTCTTTTGACATAATATTTCCTCCTTAAATTTTTTATAGCAAAACAAGTGCTTGACTTTTAGAATATTTGTGGTATAATAAAAGCATACTATTGCACACTTGTTTGCTGCAGTGGTTATTATAACACCTGAATTTACCAAAGTCAACGAGTGAAAATGCATTCAAATAGTGCAATCGAAAGTTTTAAAACGCAAAAATATATTGCACACAAAAAGGGCGTGAAAAATTGAAAGATATATTTGAAATTAAAGGACCGGGAAGCGTTTTTTTCAGTAAAGGTGAATTGATATTTGGAACTCTGGACGGATTTATCGGAAAGCCTGCATACAGCAAAAATGCGTCGGTATCACAATTTATTGTAGATCTGCTAAATACCGACGAAGATGATATTCCGGATATCGATAATTTGAGAGAATATATAAATTATGCCATAGATGTTCTTGATTATCATACAAACTACGGTGACAACTTTTCTAAACTCGATGCGCTCGAAAAACTGACTATTTATACAACTCTTCACGGCACAGAGGAACTTATAGATACATATGAAGAATATCTTCCAAATCTTTTAAAAGTAAAAACCTATTACGGTATAATGGGGAAAATTAATGATTTCAGATTATATGATGATAATGAAGTTTTTTTGGGTGCTATACAGAAAATGAAAATACCTATTCCTAAAGAAGATTTTTCTGCATACTTTGAAAACATATATCATCTGTTCTTTATTGTGCTTTACTTATGTATATCTGATAACATTTATATCAAGCGCTGTGCGCACTGCAACAGCTATTTCATACCCAAAAACAGAAATGCAATATATTGTACAAATATTGCCAAGAACGAAACCAAGCCCTGCAATAAAATAGGGGCAATTAAAAAATTTGAGATGCAGAAAACATCATCGACTGCGGCATATCGGAAAATAGAAAACAAAATAAATCTTCGTATAAGTCGCCTTAGAAAAACTTATCCGAGAATGGCAGAAAAACTTACTAAGAACAAGAAAGCTTTTCATGATTTCTGGAAGGTTTTAAAGGCTAAAGATTTGACCGAAGAAGAGAAAATCAAAGAACTTGATGCTAAATATGCTGAATTGTTTCCGAAAGAGTAGAGAGTATTCTGAGATGTTCCATATTTTTAGAAAAATGCAAGCTAAGGGGATAAAATATTTAATTTTTGATTAAACCATCCCCTTAAATGGCGTTTTTCGGGATTTGTTTCCAAAATACTATTCCTTTATCTTTGGTTTTTATAAATACCCAATTCAATATATCATCATTTACTTTTTCATCTAATATATCAGAAAAAGACGGTATGTATGGAAAATCAGTATTTGTATATACGGGCGAAAGACCGATGTTTTCAAAGTGTTTTTTCATCCTGTATGCTTTATCGGTTGTGAAATCGTAATTCTCTTTGTTGTTAATAGCTCTGCGGTAGTTCTTCATGTTCCTGATGCGAACATCTTTACCGCCATATTTCATTTCAAGATATTTATTCTGAAGTCGCTTTGTAAGCATACTTCCATCTATCAGAACCTCTTTGAAATATCTTTTTAATGCTTCATTACCGTCACTGGTTATTTGGTATAATATATCAGCCAGATTGTCTATATCAAATATTTCCCCGATGTATCCTTGCTTTTTGAGTTCCGGTAGTTTAAGAGATGCTTCAAAACGCAACAAACCGTTTGAATTCAATCCAATATCTGTATTATGGTCTTTTAAGTCCTGCTTTTTATTATATATTTTGGCTTTGACATAATCATTGTAATACATAGATGAATTATCAAGACACCACTTTTTCTTTGCGTTTTCGTCTGGAACATAGTTTTTGTACCCATATTTCTTAGAAGAAACTTTTGAAAGTCTGATAACTTCAAGAGTATATTCCTCGCTCGGTGTAATCACATCTTTTGTAATGTCTACTCTTGACAACATGATATTACATGATAGGTTTATACCGGATTGTGTTTCTATATGTTTAAAAATGCTTTGTAAAATCTTACAAGCTGAATGTAGCTCGTTTTTATCTGTAATCCAACCATAGAGCTTTCCAGGATTCAGTAGCTTAAATAAATTGACTATTATTTTAACCTTGTACATCAGGTGCTCTTTATCGTATTTGACTTCTTCAGCGTTTCTGTTTGAGATTTGTATCAGAACACCGGTTTTGTTATATTTGTGCATTATATATTTTTTCTCATTGCCTAACCAGACAATATCACTTTTAAAGCTTTCTTGAAATTTATTCTTATCCTCAAGACTTATATTTGTTTTTAAAGAAATTGTATGTATAAAAGGGTTCATAAAATCTAGCTCCTTTGGTTTATTATTTTTACTATACTGTTTAAACCAAATAGAATTATATTGAACTTTTATAACCCTAAACATTTTAGTAATTATAATATCTATTAAGGATATAAGGTTATTGCCGTCTATACTACTATAAAAACTGCGGATAATATTGAGTTAATATATGATATTAGTATAATATACTATCAAATATTTAATTAAAACGAATTGATATACATCTTATCAAATGATAAAGAATTTTTAACATTATAACTATTAAAAAGAGCAACTGCTCGGATCTCTTAAGATACGGGTAATTGCTCTTTTTTCATGAGTATAAATGTTAAACTGAAAATGTACAAAAACGCCAACTCAAAATGTACAATTCTGACAAGTCGCTTTTGAATAGAGT
>JAZRKX010000026.1:0-9680 GCA_045646525.1 Clostridia bacterium
AGCTGGGTAGCTAAGTGCGGAAGGGATAAACGCTGAAGGCATCTAAGCGTGAAGCCCACCCCGAGATAAGATATCCCATCCTTTATGGAGTAAGGCCCCATATAGACTATGTGGTTGATAGGTCGGAGGTGTAAGTGCAGTAATGTATTCAGCTGACCGATACTAATAGGCCGAGGGCTTAATCAAAACGAATTGGAAGTTTATTATGTAGAAGATAAGATGTATCGTATTTAGGAACTCAGTGGCAATGACGCAGAGGACACACCTGTACCCATACCGAACACAGTAGTTAAGCTCTGCAGTGCCGATGATACTTGGCGGGCAGCTGCCTGGGAAAGTAGGACGTCGCTGGGGTAGGCTTCCATAATTGGAAGCCTTAAATATTCCTCGTTAGCTCAGTCGGTAGAGCGCATGACTGTTAATCATGATGTCGTTGGTTCAAGTCCAACACGAGGAGCCAATGGCCCCTTGGTCAAGTGGTTAAGACACCGCCCTTTCACGGCGATAACATGGGTTCGAATCCCGTAGGGGTCACCACTATGCATTTCAATCGACTGCAAATGCAGTCGATTGTCTTGTATAAAATCTAAATATTTGGATCTTTAGCTCAGTTGGTTAGAGCAACCGGCTCATAACCGGTTGGTCCGGGGTTCGAGTCCCTGAAGATCCACCAACGACAAATACCACCCTTTAGGGTGGTATTTGTCGTTGTGACATCTAAGAACTAAGACTTTGCTTTTTGCAAAGTTTTTTATTTATTAAATGACGGCGGGATGGTTTCGTTGCTTGCAAACGCATTAGGTCCGGGGTCGGACATGGAGAAATACATCTTTGCCGCCTTTGTTGTACCAAAGTCTCTGTTTGAGCCGCTGCTTTGTACTTTGTTAAATGCATCGCGGAACATCTGATTATGTGCTTCCTCGCGGTTAAGAAGAAAGTCGATAGTCTCTTTAACTTTTTTATCGTCTATCTGACGGTACAGGTATTCATATACCACTTTTGCACGCTGTTCGGATGCAATATTACTCAAAATATCAGCACACAAATCTCCTGTTACCGTAACATAGTCCGCTGTCCATGAGTAGCCCGAGGCATTTATGAGCCCGGGATTCAACCCCAAAATCACATGTGACTGGATTTCCCCTGCCTGTACTTTTGCGGCGTCTACATCATGTCCGTTTAACAGATTGATGGTTTGTGCCACCATTTCCATATGACCAAGCTCCTCTGCGGCTATATCAAGAAATAAATCCTTGATTTCGGGGTCTTTAACACGAAAACTCTGTGACATGTATTGCATAGCTGCCTTAAGTTCACCGTTTCCACCGCCGAGCTGCTCCTGAAGCAGAGCAGCATATTGGGGATTTGGTTTTTCTACTTCTACGGGATGAAAGAGCATTTTTTCATGTTTAAACATTATTTTACCTCCAAACTGCATTTTCCTTATTTTTAGCAATTTAAGGTAAGTTATTCATCTCTTTTATTATCCGGCAAAAAAAGTTTTGTATTTTCCGGGCGGTACACCTACCGCCTTTTTGAATGTTCGGAAAGGCTGTGTCTGTAACGTTCTTTCCGCCCTCAATACACAAAATATCTCGCGGCATTCGTGTACATTCATTTCCAGATTTTGATTTTTTATTTCCGAAGAGTAAACACCAAAGCTTTTGGTTTCGGTAGTATAGTCTACTGCCTCGGTGCACTTTTAAAAAATACATTTCATTTTGCAAGCCTGAACACGGAAGTAAGCTATTCAACGGAATAAACGCTTTAAATGCCGCTATCCTCGGTATTTGAGGAGAATGCATTAATGTTCACCCCGTCGAAAAACATCTATCACAATATAGATATGACAGGCTCAACCGATATGGGTGACCCAAGTGAGATAATGCCTGTTATTCAGCCTACTATGGGAGGCTTTTGCGCGCGCTTTTGACTTACACATCCGAACAAAAAGCGCAATTTTTAATTTGCATTATGTAATGGTTGTTTTGTTAAATTGAATTCTTAAGGCACAGCAAAAAGCGCAATATCGGGCGGAAAAACAGTAAACACAACATAAAGGCAAATCATTGCCAACTGTGTTATTTGCAGCAGGGTGCGGTATTTACAAGCATTGCATGACATAGCCCTCTTGTACGCAATAACAAAGGCTATGACAACGGATATATAGAATATCGATATGTCTATAAATGCGCTGTGACTGCCGAGTACACCCGAATATGTATAGAACAGAACTATTATAGAAAGGACGCCGATAACATTACCCAGAGTTATGTTCTGACGGGTGCACGGATATTTTAATTCCTTTGGTAAGTACAATGAGTATATTATCATAGGAAAGAAAAGCAATTTGGTATGTTCCCATATAGACTCATTAATGGGGGTAAAAAGACCGACAAAAAAGTTGCCGTTTGACCATTCATACGCAAAATGGAGCAGAGTACCCGCCACCGAGGTGAATATTGCCCCTGCAATCATGTATGATTTTAACCCTTTCATATACATCACCAGTATATAGATATTAATGTCAGGGTCAAAGTATACATCAGTGTGATAGCGTATCTTCCAATATTTGTGTAAAAACTTCTGCCATGTTGGATGCGGATTTATTCGTGTATATACAGGAGGTTCTCTTAAGTCCGCTTTCGATTTTAAGTAGCTTTATATCGTCATTTATATGTGATTTCCACGAAACAGAGGGGAAGAATGTCACACCAAAACCCATTTTAAGATATTTTTGTATGTACAACGGGTCATCACACTCGATTACTATTTCGGGTGTGATGTTTTTTTGTTTGAAGTAGTCTTCCATATATTCCCTCATACAGCTTGCACGGGGCATACAGATAAACTTTTCGCTCTCAATATCGGATGTGGATACACTTACTTTCTGCGAAAGGGGATTATCCTTATGAACTGCAAGGTATATATCCTCATTTAGCCATTCTTTTTTATTAAAGCGTTCGGATTTTATGTCCCTGTCGGATATCACAATGTCATAATCATTTATGGCACTCTGCTCCAAATCATTCTGATGCTTTATGAAAAAGGACACATTAGGATATTTTTGTTTAAAAAGCGATATCGCCTCGGTAACATTTTCCCTGTTTGTAAGTATAAGGAGTCTGAGTTCCCCAAATGGCGATTGAGACATATCGAAAATATCTGATTTTGCCTTGCGCAGTATTTCTTCGGATTTGTCCAGAGCATTCAGCATTATACGCCCGTATTCGTTGAGCTTTATTTTGTTTACCGTTCTTGTAAATAGTTTTACTCCGAGCTGTTCTTCCAGCTTTTTTATGCTTACAGATACAGAGGAGGTGGGGACGCAGAATTTCTGCGCAGTATGCGAAAAATTTTCTGTCTTTGCCGCGTGGCAAAAGTATTTAAGTTGCAACAGTTCCATTTTATCGACCTCATTTCAATCTACATTTTACTATATATTTTAATATAAAGCAAGTGTATATTATATTATTATTTACTGTAACGAAAAAGAGTGCTAGAATAAAATTGTATTTAAAATATATGGAGGAATTCAATATGAAAAAAGGTATATTCTATGCCGTAATAACGGCAATACTTTTTGTAACCCTGGAGCCTGTAAGCAAGCTTATAGCAAATGACGTAAATCCGTATGCAATTACATTCTGGCGGTTTATAGTAGGTTCTGTTATTCTTTTGCCTGCCGCACTTGTGAAAATCAAAAAAGACAAGATACATATAGGCGTAAAGAATTTACTCATTATGGCGGGACTTGGTGTACTTGTTATATGCATAAGCATGATAGTGCTTCAGGTAGGTGTAAAAAAGGCGGATTCACCCTCGCTAATTGCTATAATCTTTTCTGCCAATTCCATATTTACCATTGTTTTTGCACGAATTATTCTAAAAGATAAGCTTACCAAAAACAAGATAATTGCACTCTGTTTCGGTATAGCAGGTGTACTCGCTTGTGCGGATTTCTCCTCGGGTACAAATCTTGTGTCGGTGGTGTATGCAGTTGTGGCTGCATTAAGCTTCAGCCTTTATACTGTATTAACACAGAAGTATACCAAAAAATTCGGCGGTATAGTTCAGACAAGCCTTGTATTTCTTACAGGAAGTGCCGTGCTTCTTGTAGTCCTGTTTTTTGCAGGTATAGATATTACCCCTGTATTTACAACCGATATTATCCTTAACATTTTCTATCTCGGTTTATTTGTTACGGGTCTTGGTTACATATGCTATTTCAAGGCTATAGAAAAGGGCGGGGCAATCATGGCATCGCTTGCATTTTTTGTAAAGCCCATTCTCACACCCTTTGTTACATTTTTTATAAACGGAATAGTGCCTGATTTCAAGGTTTTTGTTGCGGTAGGTCTTATAGTAGCGGCGTCGTATTTTGCTACATACAAAAAGAAATAATTCCTGCATAAAAGTGCATAAATCCTTTTGTTTTAGTGCAATTTAGAAATAAAACAAAGAAAGGATTGCACGAAGATGGTAGAGCAGGATACAATAAAGCTTTTAAGAGAATGTGATGCGGGAGTAAAGATGGGTATTTCGTCCATCCAAGATGTTCTGGACAATGTGTCGAGTCCCGACCTCAGTAAACTTCTTAATTCATGTAAGGCAGAGCACGAAAAGCTCGACAAAGAAATACACTCAGAGCTAAATAAGTTTCACGATTACGGCAAGGACCCCGAGCCTATTGCAAAGGGGATGTCATGGATTAAGACAAATGTAAAGCTTGCGGTAAACGATACAGACGCTACGGTTGCAGACCTTATGACAGACGGCTGCAACATGGGTGTAAAGTCTCTTAATAAGTATCTCAACAAATACAAGGCGGCAGACGAGTTCTCCAAGGATATAACAAAAAGACTTATAAACCTTGAAGCAGAGCTTGCGATGAATGTGAGGGCATTTTTATAAGTATACAAAAAGGGTTGTAAAAAACGAATTTTTTACAACCCTTTAAATATTCAAAAATAACAAAACAACATATTTATTATATCATATAAATTTATTGCTTGTAAATATGGATTTTACATTTTCTGTCATATGCACAAAAAACGCTTTTTTGATTTTTATATTTTGCTAATTGAAATGCGGAATTTTGTGTGCTACACTATAGGTGAAAGAAGGAGGTAAGTCCAATGTACAGGTAAAAAGCTTTCAGGCGAAGATTAATAAGCAATGGCAGAAAAGGTAAATTAGGTTAAAGATAAGTAGAATAAAACACGACGGTGTATAAACGGATTATATAGATAATGAGTGTGTAATATAAATATTGCAATATAAATCTTCGGGTGAGAGCACAGAGGAAAGCGCATTTTTAAAGAGCCTTAGAACTTAAAACATAAGCGATTTCGCGTAGAAAAAGAAGTTAAGAGAAGAGAGTTAATCTAAGTTGGGGGATATCTTAAAAAATGCAGATTAGGAAAGAGAGGATAACAAAAGATGTTAGATATCAAGAGTGAACAGAAATGACCCCGCTGCATGCAAGAGGCAGACGGGGTCATTTCTTTTTGCTTTTGTTTCAAAAACTGTTGAAAAAATTTTTTCATGTGATATAATAGTTTTGAAAAATACGGAGGTTAATTATATGGACAGAGTACAAAAAGCAATAGAGAATCATAAAAAAGGATATAACTGTGCACAGGCGGTAGCTTGCGCGTTTGCAGATAAAACAAGCTTTACCGAGGATGAACTCTTTCGCCTTTCCGAAGCTTTCGGCGGAGGCATGGGCGGAACAGGAGGAGTATGCGGTGCGGTAAGTGCAATGGTACTTCTTGCGGGAGATAAAATCAGCCTTGGCAAAGATGCCCTGCCCGATACTAATAAAAAGCAGAGCTACTCTGTGGCGGGTGAGCTTATAAGAAAGTTTGAGGATAAGAACACCACCGCAATCTGCTCGGCATTAAAAGGCGAGGGACTTCGCTCGTGCGACGGTTGTATAGAGGATGCAGTAAGAATTATTGAAGAGATATACAGATAAAATTGCATTAGGCGCTGTAAAAAATGAAATTTTTACAGCGCCTTTGTATTTTGGGCAATTTGTGAAAATTGTCGCTTTTTTTATGCATTTTGACAATAAAATCGTTGACTTTTATATTGTTCTATGTTAAAATTATACACAGAAATAGAGCTCCGCACTGTTGGGGCAAGATTGCAGTAAAGGAGGAAAAACCGTGAACAATACGATTCTTGAAATGAAAGAAATTGATAAAAGATTTTCGGGAGTTCACGCGCTCAAGGGCGTAAATCTTGAGCTGAAAGCGGGTGAAGTACACGCTCTCATGGGTGAAAACGGTGCAGGCAAATCCACACTCATGAAAGTACTGTGCGGAATCCATAAGCGGGACGGCGGCGAAATTACCCTTTTCGGTCAAAAGGTTGATTTTGCAAACATCAAAGAGTCGCAGGATGCCGGCATAAGTATCATACATCAGGAACTCAATATGATGAATCACCTTACGGTGGCGCAGAATATTTATATAGG
Source organism: Clostridia bacterium (assembly GCA_045646525.1). GTDB lineage: Bacteria > Bacillota > Clostridia > UMGS1810 > UMGS1810 > RGIG8748. Next base: position 6,485 of record JAZRKX010000026.1, read on the forward strand.
CAGAGAGCCTATGATAAAAGGTGTGTACATTGACGATAAGAAGATGGAGGAAGATGCGGAAAAGCTCTTTAACAAAATAGGAGTTAAGATAGACCCCTCTGCAGTACTCGGTACTCTGACCGTAGGTAAACAGCAGATGGTCGAGATAGCCAAGGCTGTATCCATGGAATCCAAAATACTTATCTTAGATGAGCCTACAGCGGCGCTCACTCAGGTAGAGGTAGAGGAACTTTTCAACATAATGAATGACTTAAAAGCCAAGGGCATAGGTATGATATATATATCACACCGTATGGACGAAATCAACAGAATTTCGGACCGCATCACCGTTATGAGAGACGGCGAATATGTAGGCACGCTCATCACCAAGGATACCACCAAGGACGAAATAGTAAAAATGATGGTCGGCAGAGTAATCTATGGTGACAAAAAAGAAAAAAGCAATGTCGCACCCGATGCCCCCGTGGTACTCGAGGTTAAGAATCTTTGCAGGGGCAAAGAAATCCGCGATGTAAGCTTCAAACTGCACAAGGGTGAAATTCTCGGCTTTTCGGGACTTATGGGCTCGGGCAGAACAGAGATTGCAAGAGCAATATACGGTGCAGATGAGTTCGACAGCGGCGAGATATTCATAAACGGCGAGAAAGCTAAAATCAAGACGCCCGAAGAGGCGGTTAAAAAAGGCATATGCTATCTTTCCGAGGACAGAAAGAGATACGGACTTCTTCTTGATAAATCCGTAGCGGAGAATTCGGCATTGAGCTCTTTGGATGATTACATAAAATTCGGATGGATAAACGATTCCAAAATCGAGAAAGACGCTACAAGAGAAAACGCAAAACTAAAAACCAAGACACCATCCATAAGACAGCTTACCCGTAATCTTTCGGGCGGTAATCAGCAGAAGGTTATCATAGCAAGATGGCTTCTTAAGGATTCGGACATATTTATATTCGATGAGCCCACACGAGGTATAGACATCGGCGCCAAGAGCGAAATGTACACGCTCATGGAGGAGCTTGCTTCCGAGGGCAAATCCGTAATAATGATTTCTTCCGAACTGTCTGAAATACAGCGTCTCAGCGACAGAGTTGTAGTAATGTGCGAAGGAAGAAAGACGGCAGAGCTCGATATCAAGGATGCTACACAAGAAGAAATAATGAAATACGCTACTATGAGGGAGGAAGAATAAAATGGCAAATCTCGCATTCAAAAGAGGTGTAAGAAGAGCTAAAACAAAAGCCGTTGACTTCATGGCTACAAAAGGCAAGCAGAATATGATTATCATAGCTGCACTTGCTGTTCTTGTTATAATCTTTACACTTCTCAATCCAAACTTTTTGGGGAAATACAATATCGTAAGTATGGCGCAGTCGCTTGCACCGTACGCATTTTTGGGACTTGGTGTTACATTTGTTATAGCAACAGGCGGTATAGACCTTTCTATAGGAACTGTGTGTATAGCAGCTGCAGTTGTAGCAGGTAAGCTCTATATGGGCGGTATGCCGCTGTGGGCTACAATTCCTGTAATGATTGCAATAGGTACAGTATTCGGCTACATAAACGGACTTCTGGTAGCTAAACTTAAGCTTCCCGCTTTTATAGCAACACTTGGAACAATGATGTTTGCAAGAGGTTTAAGTGCTATTATAGTAGCTATTCCAAACATCTTCTTCCCCAACGGAACATGGTTCAATAAGGTATTCTCCAATGCAGACGGAGTTCCCACAGGTCTTATATGGGTAATTGCATTTGCGTTCATCTGTATGTACCTTATGTATAAGTGCAAAATCGGAAGATACATCCTTTCTATAGGAAGTAATGAAGAAGCCACAAGGCTTTCGGGTATAAATACCGATAAGTACAAGATTATAGCATATACTTTCAGCGGTATGGGTGCAGGTATTGCCGCAATATTCTGGGCAGCATCGTTTGCAACCGTAGCTGCAGCTACAGGTAACGGCATGGAGCTTGATGCAATAGCAGGTGTTTACATAGGCGGTACAAGTGCTGCGGGCGGTGTTGCATCTGTAGCGGGTACCGTAATCGGTAATATGATGCTTGTTATTATAAGAAGCGGTCTTAACTTTGTACTTGCCAAATTCAATCTCAATCTTAACTCTACATATGTAACCTATGTTCTTACAGGTATCATAGTTGTTGTGGCAGTTCTTATGGATGTTATAAAGAATAAGAATGCAGGCAAGGTTAAGATAGAAAACGAAAAGGAAAAGGCAAAGAGACTCCGCAAACAGCAGATACAGGAAATTGAACAGGAGATAGATGCTGTACTTTCTGATTCAAATCTTGTAAACTCAGACAAGGATGTTAAAATAAAGGAACTGGAAGCACAGCTTTCCAAGCTCTGATGTTTAAAAACGGGGTAACCCGTTAAAAATAAAAAACAAAAACAGGAGGTAATGTTTATGAAAAAGTTTTTGGCATGTTTAATGGTAGCAGTTATGGTACTTGCATTATTTGCAGGTTGCGGCGGTGACAAGGGCGGTGAAAAGACAATCGCTGTTGTTGCAAAGGGTGAATCCCATGCATTCTGGCAGTCTGTTAAAGCAGGCGCAGAAGCAGCAGGCGAAAAGTATGGTTACAAGATAACCTTCAGAGGACCTGCAAGTGAATCCGCAAAAGACCTTCCCTCACAGAAGGAAATGGTACAGACAGCACTTTCCAACAACGCTTCTGCAATAGTACTTGCAACAATAGGCGAGGGCTTTGTGGATATGCTCACACAGGCAAAGGATATGGAAATCCCTGTAGTACAGTTCGACAGCGGTATCTGGGCAAACGATGTAAAGGCTCTTGACGATGCAGGCAAAAACCCCATAATCGCATCAGTTGCTACAAGTAACTATCTTGCAGCAAACACAGTTGCAGAAAACTTCTTTGCAGCAATTAAGGACGATATAGCTGCAGCAGATAAGTATATCGTAGGTGTTATTCAGCACGACGAAACACAGACAGGTATTGACCGTGCACAGGGCTTCATCGATAAGTTCGAAGAGCTTGCAGAAGCAGACGAAGCTACAAAGGGCAAGGTAGAAATCGCAAAAGAAGTTAAGCCGGGCGATGCAGACAACGCTTACAAGGCAGCACTCGAAGCACTCCACGAAAAAGGTGCAAAGGGCATATTTATGTCCAACGAAGGCGTAGTTAAGCAGGTTTACGATGCAATCGGAGCTGC
>JAZRKX010000027.1:0-79191 GCA_045646525.1 Clostridia bacterium
CTCAGCGTCGCACCGTAGAGGGTGCTCGCTTTGGCGAGTGTTTTGCCATAAGTTCCACCAGACCATTCATTATCGCCTACGGCTCAATTCATGGGGTGTCACTCATCCCCGTCCGCTGTGAAATCTGCGGGGAAAGCAAAATAAAAGACCGTTCTTAACCGAACGCTGCGGAGGCGGCAATTTTTGCCGCTTGTCCTCGCTAAACGGCAAACGCATAATGGAACTTATCTGTTGCGTTTGCCGTTTTCGGTTGAACGGACTTTTAATTTTTCTGCTTTCCTAATCCCGCATATTTCAATGCGGATAAAGAACAAGGTGGTTTTGTGCTAAGGCACAAAACTAATTTGGTATAAATTAAAAAATGCGCCGGCGCGGAGCCGACGCACAAAAAACGTACAGCTCTGATAGTTGCTAAACAAAATCCATTAACACAATACAGTAACAGAAATGGAGCATATACATTTTTTTACACATTGTTATCAAACTTTCGTATACCGCCACAATTTAATATTAATTCATAGTGTTGGTATGCTCATTAAATGTCTCTGTAAATATATGAGAACCGTCATTTTTCTTTGTATCTGTATGATAGTAAAGGTAGTTGTGGCTATCGGGATTTAATGCCGCCTTTATTGATGTGGTGCCGGGGTTGCATATAGGACCTGCAGGAAGTCCTGCGTACATATATGTGTTGTACGGGGAGTCAAGATTTTTGATTCTCTCGGCTATAAAGGCACTTTTATCATTATCATACAATCCGTCAGTAGATGCATAGAGCACGGTAGCGTCTATCTGATACGGCATATTTCTTGCGGTGCGGTTTTCTATAACACCTGCGATTACAGGGCGTTCGCTTTCAAGCTTTGCCTCTTTTTCTATCATGGATGCCTTTGTTATTATATCAAACATATCCTTACTGTCTGTAGCCATGGAAAAATAGACTTCATCAAAGCGGGAGAGCATCCTGTTTATGATTTCGTGTGCAGAGCTGTCGGTATAGAATTCATAGGTGTCTGGGAAAAGGAAGCCCTGAAGAGCATGGTTATAATCCTTGTCCTTTGGGATTTCATTAAGAAAATCATAGTCATAGCTGTCGGAAAGTGCACTGAAAAATGCGTCCTTTGACACAAGAGACTTATCCTCGAGAGTTTGTGCCATCTGCTCTATGGAGTACCCCTCGGGAAATGTAATGGTTATGGTTTCCCGCACGGGTTTCTTTTCGGAGAGCTTTTGGCATATTTCCGTTATTGTCATTTTTGGTGAAAGGGTGTATGTACCGCTTGTAAGCTTACCGCTGTACTCGCTTGTTTTTACCTTTAGCAAAAATACCATACTGCTTCGGATGATTCCATTTTCTTTAAGGAGTTTTCCTATACCAAAGGTAGATGTACCGTCTTGTATGGTAACTAGCACTTCTCCCCCGTCTTTAGATACGGGAATATTGAGAAAATCCGCACCCATAGGGAAGACAAATACAAACACAAGTGCCAATGCAGCTATTGAAATAATTATGCGTTTTATGTTCATTGTGTTATCCTTTCGCTTAATAAAAAAGGCAGCTTAAAAAAGCCGCCTTTAATATATTGAAATTAGTTAAGAATAACAGCTTCTGTTTCCTTATCGAAGATATGAATCTTGTTAAGGTCAAGGGCAATCTTGATGTTTGCCTGGGGAACTGCTGTTGTTCTGGGGTTAACTCTTGCAGTAAATCTTGTCTCGCCGATTAACAGGTAGAGGAATGTTTCAGCACCCATCATTTCTGTAACTTCTACATAAGCGTCGAGTACGCTTTCGGGAGAAGAATTGAGGAATGCTTCTTCATCGTGCATATCTTCGGGTCTGATACCGAGAACTACTTCCTTGCCTGCGCAGTCTGCAGCCTTAAGCTTAGCTACGATGCCTTCGGGGAGGCTTATGGTATTACCGTCGAATGTAAGAGATTCGCAGTTAGCACCAATTACACAGTCTGTGAAGTTCATCTGGGGGCTTCCGATAAAGCCTGCAACGAACATGTTTGTAGGCTTGTTGTAAAGACCGATAGGAGTATCTATCTGCTGGATAAAGCCGTCTTTCATAACAACGATTCTTGTACCCATTGTCATAGCTTCTGTCTGGTCATGTGTAACATAGATAAATGTTGTCTGGAGTCTCTGATGGAGCTTGGAGATTTCTGTTCTCATCTGTACACGAAGCTTAGCATCGAGGTTGGAGAGAGGTTCGTCCATAAGGAATACCTTAGGTTCTCTTACGATTGCACGACCAAGAGCAACACGCTGTCTCTGACCGCCGGAGAGAGCCTTCGGCTTTCTGTCGAGAAGGTGAGCTATGTCGAGAATCTTAGCAGCTTCATTAACTCTTCTGGATATTTCATCCTTTTTAATCTTTCTTAATTTAAGACCGAATGCCATGTTGTCAAATACGGTCATATGGGGATAGAGAGCGTAGTTCTGGAAAACCATTGCTATATCTCTGTCCTTGGGGGGAACGTCGTTCATAAGCTTGTCACCTATGTAGAGTTCACCGTCAGAGATTTCTTCGAGACCGGCAATCATTCTTAATGTTGTGGACTTACCGCAACCGGAAGGACCAACAAGAACGATAAACTCCTTGTCTTCGATGTCAAGGCAGAAGTCGGAAACAGCAGTAACTCCGCCGTCATATCTCTTATAGATGTGTTGTAAGCTTAAACTTGCCATTACAATAACCTCCTAAAGTATCATCTAAACAATTATTAACTGTATTTTATCATATTTTTTGATTTGTGCCAATGGTTAAAATGACAAAATAAATCCCGCAAATTATACAGATTGCATAAAATCTTCACTAATTTTTGATAAAAAGAGTTTTTCAGAATTGAAAATTAGAGTTTTTGCACAATTTGAACGGGCGATTTTGTAAAAATGTATGATAAAATTGATATGTCGAAATTTGAGCCAAGATTAACAATGATAAAATTTGTTGTTTTTGCACAAACAAAATCTGTTTATTTGTGGATTAATTTAGAGAATCTATCTCATCGTTGGTAAGCTCGCGTATTTTGCCGAGCGGGAGGGCTTCATCGAGCGGGAGTGAGCCCATTTTGACCCTTTTTAAGTAAACCACCTTGTTATCTATTGCCTCCATCATTCGCTTTACCTGATGGAATTTGCCCTCTTGTATAGTAAGAAGACATTCGTTGGCCCTATCGGGGTCGATGTTTAAAGACGCACTCATGGTTTTGTAGCCGTCGTCTAATGTAACCCCGTCTTTAAATAACTGTATATCGCTTTTTTTAAGCTCTTTTTCACAACGCACAAAGTAGGTCTTGTCTACATGGCTTTTGGGCGAGAGCAATCTGTGGCAAAGACCGCCGTCATTTGTAAGAATAAGAAGTCCCTCGGTGTCTATATCCAGCCTTCCCACGGGGAAGACTTCATAGTGTGCATACTCACAGGGCACAAGGTCGGTTACAACAGGAAGCTTCTTATCGTAAACCGCACTTACATATCCGCTTGGCTTATTTAACATCAGATACACAAAGGGCTTATATATAATAGGTAGATTTTCGATTAAAATTTTATCATTTATCTCGTCTACCTTGTATGCGGCATCCTTTATCACGGTGCCGTTTACCGTAACGGTACCCTCTTTTAGAATTTGTTTGATTTCCTTGCGGCTGCCTTTTCCGCTGTTTGAAAGAAATTTATCCAGACGCATTATGTCACCTCACATATATTATATATCTTAAAAAGAAGTATGTCAAATGTGGATAAAATACTCCAAAATACCCGAATTATAGGATAATACGAAAAATTTATGTTGACAAACATATCCGTTTGGTATATAATTAGATGTGATTTTTAGTCGGCAGATTATTTTTGGCGGGACAGTGCATCCGCTTTGTACGCGGCGGAGCAGCCCTTGACAAGTGTTTTGGGAATCCCGACAGTTACAGCTGTACTTTGTAAGGAGGTGTAGAGTTAATGAAAAGAACATTCCAGCCTAATGTAAGACACAGAAGCAAGGTTCACGGCTTCAGAGCAAGAATGAGCGACAGAAACGGCAGAAAGGTTTTAGCTCGCAGAAGATTAAAGGGTAGAAAAGTTTTATCCGCTTAAGAAAGTCAATTAACGATTGAATTTTCAATCCTACAAACTGTAGGGAACGGTCCAAGAAACTTTGTGTATGTGCAAAGCAGCCCTGACCGTTCCGTTTTTTGTATAGGTGATGTATATGAGAGGAACTGTAAAGCTTAATCGGGAATTTACTTATGCGTACAGAAAAGGCAAGAAAATCGTTTCCGATTGCATGGTTTTCCATTATTACAAGAACAAAAAGGGCAAAAACAGCCTTGGAATCACAGTGTCCAAGGCAGTTGGTAAGGCACACGACCGCAATCGTGCAAAGAGGCTTATTCGTGCTGCCTACAGAGAATGTATGCCTAAGACAGAGTGTGGCTACAATGTTATTATAGCCGCCAGGGCAGCTTTGGCGCATGTGCCGTATAGGAAGGCATTATCCGCCATGAAATATTGTATAGAAAAGTCTGATATTGTATGAAAAGAGTTCTTATTTGCATAATTAAGTTCTACCGCAAGAGAATATCGCCCTTAAAGAAGCCTTGCTGCAGATTCTACCCCACCTGCTCGGACTATTCGATGCAGGCAGTAGAAAAATACGGAGCACTAAAGGGCTCATACCTGGCTTTAAAAAGAATTTTAAGATGCCATCCGTTTTGCGATGGCGGTTATGACCCGCTTAAATAGGAGGATGAAATGAGCTATATTTATAAGGCGTTCGGTTTTATGCTGAACCTGATATACGGAATTGTAGAAAACTACGGTATAGCTATTATTTTACTTACATTAATTATCAAGATTATTCTTCTCCCGCTTACGCTAAAGCAGCAGAAGTCCATGACAAAGACTCAAAAGATTCAGCCTAAGCTTCAGGAGATTATGGAAAAGTATAAATACGACAAGGAAAGACAGTCCCAGGAAACAATGAAGCTCTATAAAGAGTACGGTGTTAACCCCATGGGCGGATGCTTGCCGCTTCTTATACAGTTTCCTATACTTATTGCGTTTTATCAGGTTATCCAGAAGCCCGTGCAGTATGTATTGGGCTACACAGCCAAAGAGGTTACAGCTCTGTTAAAGGCAGAGGGTATAAGCGAAAAGATTGCAGGCGCACAGATAGCCCTTGCCGAAAAGATGGGTGAGCTTGATTTTAATTTCTTCGGTCTTGACCTTGCCACAACTCCCTGGGAGGAATTAAAGGGTGTATTTGCAGGAACCGTAGGTCTTGTGGGACTTACCGCACTTATAATACCCGTGCTCTCCTGCGTAACCACACTTCTTACAAGTAAGATTTCCACCATGATGAACGGCAAGAAAGAGGAAAAGAAAGAGAAAAAGGCTCCTCAGAGAGTGCTTTCTCCCGACCAGAAGACTGCAGGAAACGAAAATTCCGCAGAATCCATGACAAAGACCATGACATATGTTATGCCTGCCATGACCCTGTGGCTTACATTTACTTTCCCTGCCGCAATGGGTCTTTACTGGACAGTATCCAATGTATTGGGACTTTTGCAGAATGTAGTGCTCAATAAATACTACAACATAAAGCTCTCCAAAGAAATCGAGCTTAAGGACGAGGAGAGACAAAAGAAAATCGACGAAAAAATGAAAAGATATAATATGAAAAAGAAAAAAAGAGGTTAAGAGATGTCAAACTTTATAGAAAAATCAGCCAAAACAAAAGAAGAGGCAATAGAGCTTGCACTTTGTGAACTCGGTCTTACAGAGGACGAGGTAGAAATAGAGGTTATAGAAGAAGGCTCCAAGGGCTTTCTCGGTATAGGCGGCAAGGATGCCGTAGTTAAGGTAAGCTATGAAGAAAAGCTCGGCAAGAGAGCTGAAAACTTCCTCGGCGGAATCTTTTCCATATTGGGCGAAGAGGTAAGTGTGGATGTTAAAGAGGACGGCAAGGATATGGCCATAGAGCTTTCGGGCCCCGACATGGGCATGGTAATCGGTAAAAGAGGCGAGACACTCGATGCACTTCAGCACCTTACAAGCCTTGTTGTAAACAGAGGCGACCTCGACTTTGTAAAGGTTTCCATAGATACCGAGAACTACCGCGAAAAGAGAGTAAAAGCTCTTGAATCCCTTGCAAATAAGCTTGCCGCAAAGGTAGTAAGAAGCGGCAGAAACACATCGCTTGAGCCTATGAACGCATACGAGAGAAGAATTATACACGCTACACTTCAGGACCACGACAAGGTTACTACATACAGTGTAGGACAGGGCGTAAGAAGAAAAGTAGTTATAGCATTAAAGAAGGATTAATTGATATTAAAGAAAATGGTTGCCGATTGGCTTGCCGCAATAGTCGGTAGCTCGGCAGCCTTTTTTTGACGGAGGAAAAGTATGATTTTTGACGATACAATAGCTGCAGTATCCACCCCCGCGGGTAAGGGAGGTATATCGGTAGTGCGTGTGAGCGGCTCCGATGCCGTGGAGATTGCAGACAAGGTCTTTAAAAATGAATACGGCAAAACTCTTAAAAATGCAAAAACACACACCATAACACACGGCTTTGCGGTAAGAAAGGATTCTTCCGTAATAGACGAGGTGCTGTGCTCGGTTATGCTTGCACCCCGCACCTATACGCGCGAGGATGTGGTGGAGATAAGCTGTCACGGCTCTCATATAAGCACAAGGGAAATCCTTTCGGCACTTCTTACGGCAGGCGCGCGCCTTGCCCAGCCCGGCGAATTTACAAAGAGGGCGTTTTTAAACGGGCGCATGGATTTGTGCTCTGCCGAATCTGTAATAGATATCATAAATTCCGAGACGGATGAGTGTCACAGGGTATCTGTAAATCAGCTTAAAGGCACCCTTTCTGCCAAAATCAATGCCGTAAGGGAAAAGCTTCTTACATTAACGGCGCATCTTCAGGTGCTTATAGATTTTGCAGACGAGGATTTGGAGCCTCTTTCGGACGAGGAGTATTTAGGCGGATTAAAGAAATGCCTTGAGGAGACTAAAATACTTCTTAAGGGCGCAAACGACGGTGCGATAATTAAGGATGGCATAAACTGTGCCATAGCAGGTAAGCCAAATGTGGGTAAGTCCTCACTTTTAAATATGCTGTGCAAGGACGAAAAAGCCATAGTTACAGACATTGAGGGTACAACCCGCGATACCATAGAGGCAAGCGTTACTCTGGGCGGTGTAAGGCTCAATCTGTTTGACACCGCAGGCATAAGGGAAACAGACGACACCATAGAAAAAATCGGTGTAAGAAGAGCCATGGATGTAATAGAGGATGCTGATTTGGTGCTGTTTGTAACAGATGCCAAAAGAGAAATGGACAAAAATGACTATGAGATAATAACAAATCTTGAAGGCATGACAAAAATCGCTCTTATAAATAAGTCAGAGGACGGAGTATGCTTTGATTATGAGTGGCTTAAGCAAGGTTTTGACGAAGTTATAGAATTTTCGGTAAAAACGGGCATGGGCTTTGATATATTGGAGGACACAATAAAGGATATGTACTTTGTCGGAGATATAGAAGAGACCGACAGAGCCATAATCACCAATGTGCGCCATACGGATGCACTTATAAAGGCGGCATCTGCGCTGGAGAGCGCCATAGATGCAATCGAAAGCGGAATGGAGCTTAATATGACCTTTATAGACATAGAGGATGCCATATCTGCCCTTGGTGAAATCACGGGTCAGACGGTAGCGGAAGAGATTGTGGACAGGATATTCCACAGCTTCTGCGTAGGAAAGTAGGGTGAAAATATGAGAGAATACTTTGCAGGTGAATACGATGTTGCCGTAATCGGCGGCGGCCACGCAGGATGTGAGGCGGCGCTCGCTTCGGCAAGACTTGGTGCAAAAACCATACTCTTTGTTATAAATATGGACACCCTTGCCAATATGCCGTGTAATCCATGTATAGGCGGAACGGCAAAGGGACATTTGGTGCGCGAGATAGATGCATTGGGCGGCGAAATGGGCAAAAATGCGGACAAGACATTTATACAGTCCCGCATGTTAAATAAGGGCAAAGGCCCTGCTGTATACAGTCTCAGAGTACAGTCCGACAGACGAAAATATCAGGACGAAATGAAGCACACTCTGGAAAATACCGATAACCTGCATGTAAAACAGGCGGAGATAACGGATATTGAATTCGCTCCCGACGGAAGCGTAAGGAGTGTTCTTACAAGAATAGGCGCACGCTTTAATGTAAAGTGTGCCATAATTGCTACGGGTACATTTTTAAAGGGCAGAGTAATCGTGGGCGATGTAAGCTACGAAAGCGGTCCTGACGGAGTGTTTCCGTCCAATGAGCTTGCAGTTTGCCTTAAAAATGCGGGTATAGAGCTTCGCCGTTTTAAGACGGGAACGCCTGCAAGAATAAACAAAAATTCTGTGGACTTTACCAAGATGGAGGTACAGGAGGGCGATGATGAAATAGTGCCTTTTTCCTTTGAAACCGAGGACACAGGCGAAAACAAGGTGGTATGCCACCTTACCTATACCACCGAGGAGACACATAAGATAATAAAGGACAATCTTCACCTCTCGCCCCTCTACAGCGGTATGATAGAGGGTGTAGGTCCGAGATACTGTCCGTCCATAGAGGATAAGGTGGTAAGATTTGCGGACAAAAACCGCCATCAGCTTTTTGTAGAGCCGATGGGTCTTGATACAGAGGAAATGTATGTACAGGGCTTTTCCAGTTCTCTTCCCGAGGAAGTACAGATTAAAATGCTTCACTCCGTACCCGGACTTGAAAATGCAGTTATGATGCGTACCGCATACGCCATAGAGTATGACTGCGTAGACTCCACCTGCCTTAATGCCACATTGGAATTTAAAGACCATAAGGGTCTTTACGGAGCAGGTCAGTTCAACGGAAGCTCGGGTTATGAGGAAGCGGCGGCACAGGGCCTTATTGCGGGCATAAATGCCGCATTAAAGTGCCTTGGCAAGGGCGAATTTACTTTAGACAGAAGCGAGTCCTATATAGGCACTCTCATAGACGACCTTACCATAAAGGGTACCAACGAGCCCTACCGCATGATGACAAGCCGAAGCGAATACAGACTTCTTCTCCGTCAGGACAATGCTGATTTGCGCCTTACTCCCAAGGGTTACGAAATAGGTCTTATATCCGAGGAAAGATATGCAAAATTCCTTAAGAAAAAGCAAGAGATAGAAGATGAGATACAGAGAGTAAATTCTGTGTCGGTAGGCCCCAACAAGGATGTAATAGAGCTTTTGGAAAAATATGAGAGCACACCCATCACTACGGGGATTAAGCTGTGCGAGCTTATACGAAGACCTGAGCTTTCCTATGAGGCACTTGCGCCCATAGACCCCAAAAGGCCTGTGCTCGATAAGTACACAGCCGAGCAGGTAAATATACAGATTAAATACGACGGATATATAAAGAAACAGCTTGAACAGGTAGAAAAGTTCAAAAAACTTGAACAAAGAAAAATCCCTGACGATATGGACTATGCCTCGGTTTACGGACTAAGAATAGAGGCGAGACAAAAGCTTGAAAAAATACGCCCCAAGTCGCTTGGACAGGCATCGAGAATATCGGGCGTATCCCCTGCGGATATGAATGTACTTATAGTTCATCTTCAGGGCGCCAAATAAGGACGCCGTCTGCAGATAACCGCGCAAATAATCGGGTGATTCGGAGCATTAAACTGTGTTCAAAATTTTTGAACTATGATACAAAAGGAGATTAATATGGCTTTAAAAGACATACTCATGCAAAATTCAATAGACGAAAAGACCTGCGATGCCTTCTGCAAGTATTTTCTTCTGCTAACCCAGTGGAATGAAAAGATAAACCTCACGGCCATTACCGACGAGGACGAGGTGGCAGTAAAACACTTTCTGGACTCTTTAAATGCCTCCAAAGGTATTGTACAGGAGGGTATGAGTGTAATAGATGTAGGCACGGGCGCAGGCTTTCCCGGTCTTCCCGTAAAGATAGCTAACCCCGGTATTTCCTTAACTCTTGTAGACTCACTTCAAAAGCGAATAGGCTTTTTAAATGAGGTTATATCTACTCTTGGACTTACTGATGTGGAGACTGTACATTCCAGAGCCGAGGAGCTTGGAGTAAACAAGGATTACCGCGAAAAGTATGATGTATGTGTATCGCGCGCGGTGGCAAACCTTACCACCCTGTGTGAGCTTTGCCTGCCCTTTGTAAAGGTGGGAGGGCTCTTTGTAAGCCTTAAGGGACCTAAGGCGCAAGAGGAAGTAAGCGAGGCACAAAAAGCCATAAAGCTTCTCGGCGGAGAGCTTGTAAGGATACAGAGCTATGACCTCAGCGACACAGACTTAAACCACAATATAGTTATAATAAAAAAGATATCGCATACACCGACAAAATATCCCCGCAAGGCACCTAAACCATCAAAAGAACCGCTTAAATAAAGCGGTTCTTATTTTTTTGTGTCTTTTTTTAACGAACGGTTTTTGTTTCCTTTTCTCTTTATATCTGATAAAATTAAGATACAGAAAATTACGAACGGAGGAAAACTATGCAGCTACTAAAGAAGATGAAAGTACAACTGACAGGCAGCGACCCCATGGGGCTTCCCGTGTCGGGTACGCAAAATGTTGTCTATCTTCCCATTCATCTTGTAATACCAAACCCCAATCAACCCAGAAAGGTATTTTCGCACGACAGCTTAAAGGAGCTTTCCGACTCTATAAGGCAGTACGGAGTTCTTCAGCCCGTATGCGTACGAAGAAAAAGAGAGGGTACATATGAGCTTGTGGCAGGAGAAAGGAGACTCAGAGCCGCCGCGCTTGCAGGTAACCTCAAAATTCCTGCAATAATACTTGACATGGACGATGAGGACAGCGCAATAGTGGCTCTTATGGAAAATATACAGAGGGAAAACCTCACCTTTATGGAGGAGGCGTTTGCCTACAGGGAGCTTCTGGAAAAATGCTTTATCACACAGGACGAGCTTGCAAAAAGGCTCGGAAAGAGTCAGGGAGCCATTGCCAATAAGATTAGACTCCTTAAGCTTCCTCAATCGGTGAGGGAAATTGTAAGAGACTTTAATCTTACGGAAAGACACGCAAGAGCTCTGCTCAGGTTATCCTCGGAGACAGAGCAGTTATATGCCGCAAAAAGAATAGCAGACCTTAATCTTGGGGTAAAGCAGGCGGACGAGCTTATAGAAAGAATCATAAAAAAAGGTATAGACGATAAGGCAAATGAAAAAGCCGTAAGGTCTATATCGGATGTGAGGGTGTTTTTTAAGACAATAACCAAGGCGATTAACCTTATGAACGAAAAGGGCATAGAGGCAAGCGCCAAGAAAGACGAAACAGATAATTACTATGAGTATCTTATAAGGATAGAGAAATGACAACATAACCAAATCCTCTTTTTCCTGTGTGCCGTATGTTCCATGTGGAACATACGGCACACTGTTTTAATAAAATGTTCCATGTGGAACAAAAAAATAAAAAAATTTATAAAAAACTATTTAAAAATCTCTTTTGGTGTGATACAATAGTTGTATATCAAATAAAAGAGGTGAAATCATGGGCAAATGCATAGCCGTCGCCAATCAAAAGGGCGGCGTTGGCAAGACCACTACAAGCGTTAATCTGTCCTCATGTCTTGCCGCCTACGGCAAAAAGGTCCTCCTTATAGATACCGACCCTCAGGGCAACGCCTCAAGCGGTGTGGGCATAATGAAAGAGAACATAGAAAAAAGTGTTTACGATGTTATAATAAACGGCGATGATATCGCATCCGTTATAGTGGAAACAGACTATCACAACCTGTATCTTTGCCCCTCAAACATAAACCTTGCAGGCGCAGAGATAGAGCTTGTATCGGAGGAAAGACGCGAATATCTTTTAAAGGAAGCGGTTTGGAAGGTTAAGGACAGCTACGACTATATCATAATAGATTGTCCGCCGTCTCTGGGACTTCTTACCCTTAATTCATTTGTATGCGCCCAGAGTGTTATTATTCCTATCCAATGTGAATACTATGCTCTTGAGGGCTTAAGCCAGCTTACAAACACCATAAAGAAAATAAAAGCCGCATTTAATCCCGCCCTTGAGCTTGAGGGAGTTCTTCTTACCATGTACGATACAAGGACAAACCTTTCCTCACAGGTAGCAAGGGAAGTAAAAAAATACTACGGGCCAAAGCTGTACAAATCCGTAATACCGCGAAATGTAAGGCTAAGCGAGGCACCAAGCTTCGGTCAGCCGATAAACATATATGATAAAGCCTCCAAGGGAAGCACAGCATACATGAATCTTGCTGCGGAGGTAATAAAGGCAAGAGGTGATACATAATGGCAAAAAAAGGACTTGGAAGAGGCCTTGATGTACTCCTCGGAGATGTAAATGCCGAGGAAATAGTCTCTCCGCCCAAGGCGAAGGATGGCGAGGGCATAACTCTTATAAAGCTTTCCGAGGTGGAGCCAAACCGCGCCCAGCCCCGAAAAGACTTTGATGATGTCTCTCTTACTGAGCTTGCCGATTCCATAAGAGAGCACGGTGTTATAACCCCTATAATTGTAAAGAAAGCCGAAAACGGTTTTTATACAATAGTAGCGGGCGAGAGAAGATGGCGTGCGTCCAAAAAGGCAAAGCTAAAGGAAATACCTGCAATAGTCATGGATATAGATGATTTAAAAACGCAGGAGATTGCCCTTATAGAAAATCTGCAGAGGCAGGATTTAAACGCCGTGGAAGAGGCACTCGGCTACAAAAAGCTAATGGACGACTACTCGCTTACTCAGGAGCAGGTTGCTCTTAAGATGGGCAAGAGCCGAAGCTCTGTAGCAAACGCCTTAAGAATTCTTTCTTTAGAAAAGAGCGCACTTAAGCTTTTGGAAGAGGGCAAAATATCTTTCGGACACGCAAAGGTCATACTTTCGTGCGATAAGAAAAAGCAAGCCGAGATAGCAAAGAGGGTTGCAGACGAAGATTTGAGCGTAAGGGCGACAGAAGAACTCTTAAAAGAGAAACCGCCCAAAAAGATGCCGAAAGTAAATCTTAACAAAAAGCTTGCATTTGACGAAATAGAAAAAGAGATTTCGCTTGTTTTAGGCTCGAATGTTAAGATAACGGACAAGGGAAACAAAGGAACTGTAAAGATTGAGTACTATTCTTCGGAAGAACTGGACAAAATAATCAAAAAACTATCTTCCGAAAAATAAAAACTAAAAGCGAAACAAACTCAAAAATTTTGCGAAATAAAGCTCCAAAAACCCGTCCTCTGTAATGGGTTTTTACGATGGGGTTAAGGTAGTTTTACCTTTTGACACAAAAACGGCTTAAAACGCAAATTCAGAGCTTATATGACGTGTTCAAAAATATTGAACAAAGGAGCAGACACATGAAGAAAAACACAAAATTTATCTGGATGTACGGAGCGATTTTGTTTTCCTTTGCACTTATACTTATACTTTTTGCAGGTCTTACTCAAAATAACTATCAAAAAGAGTTAAGCAAAGAGCAAAAAGAAACTGCAGGTATAAAACAGAGCCTTTCGGCACTAAGCAAAGAAAACAAAAAACTCGAAACCGCACTATCTGAGCTGGAAAAGGAAAACCAAAAGCTAAGGGAAGAGACAACCCAATATGCCATGGAAAGCGATATGGCAATCACAGCCTACGGCGGAGACAAGGAAGTAACCCGAACTCTTGTAGAAGCATACACGCTTCTGGTATCGGGCGAAAAGGACAAAGCAAAAGAAACTATTAAAGGCCTTAATGTGTATGCTATGACACAGGCACAAAAACAAGTTTACAATACGATAATAGGAGAGTGACAGAAAATGTTGGACATTAGACTTATAAGAACAGAAACCGAGAAAGTAAAGAGCGCACTTGCAAGAAGAAAAGAAGTAGTGGATATAGACGGCATCTTGGAGCTTGATGCAAAAAAGAGAGAGCTTCTTTTTGAAGTTGAGGGCTTAAAGAGTCAGCAAAACGAGGTAAGCAAGAAAATCCCCGCAATGAAGAAGGCGGGCGAGGATGTAGCACCCGTATTTGCACAGATGAAGGAGCTTTCCGACAAAATCAAGGATATGGACGAAAAGGTAAGAGTAATAGACGAAGAATTAAACGCAAAAATGCTCACCGTACCCAATCTCCCCAATCCCGAAGTTCCCGACGGCGATACCGACGATGATAATATAGAAGTAAGAAAGTATTTGGAGCCAACCGAATTTTCCTTTGAGCCAAAGGCACATTGGGATGTGGGCGCAGGTCTTGATATAATAGATGCACCCACCGCAGGTAAGGTTACAGGCACAAGATTTACATTCTACAAGGGTCTTGGTGCAAGACTCGAGAGAGCTGTAATTAACTTCTATCTCGACACTCACACCGAGGAGAGCGGTTATAAGGAAATCTTCCCGCCCTACATGGTACACAGAAGAAGCATGGTGGGTACAGGTCAGCTTCCCAAGTTTGAGGAAGATGCATTTAAGGTTGCAGGCACAGACTACTTCCTCATACCTACCGCAGAGGTGCCCGTTACCAATATGTACAGAGACGATATCTTAGACGGCGACAGTCTTCCCATAAAGCATGTTGCTTATTCCGCATGCTTCAGAGCAGAGGCAGGAAGCGCAGGCAAGGACACAAGAGGCCTTATAAGACAGCACCAGTTCAACAAGGTAGAGCTTGTTAAGTTCACCAAGCCCGAAGACTCCTACGAAGAACTCGAAAAGCTCACAAGAGATGCCGAAAAGGTGCTCCAGCTTCTTAAGATTCCCTACAGAGTAGTGGCTATCTGCGTTGGTGACCTTGGATTTACCGCCGCAAAGAAATACGACATCGAGGTTTGGATGCCCAGCTACAACAGATATGTAGAAATCTCCTCATGCTCCAACTTTGAGGATTTTCAGGCAAGAAGAGCAAACATCAAGTATAAAAATTCCCCCAAGGACAAGGCACAGTATGTTCACACATTAAACGGAAGCGGTGTTGCAATAGGCAGAACAGTTGCAGCAATACTTGAAAACTTCCAGAACGAAGACGGCTCTGTTACAATACCCGATGTACTTGTACCCTACATGGGCGGAAGAAAAGAAATTACAAAGGATTAATTTAAGATGAAAAAAACCATTTCTCCCGAGGAAATAGAAAGACAAAAGCAAATAATGTCCTCTGTTAAAAGCATAAACGAGGGCAAAAGCCTGAAAGCCTATGTAGAGACATACGGCTGTCAGCAGAATGTGAGCGATTCCGAGACCATAATGGGCATGCTCATTAAGATGGGCTATACTCCCGCAATGGATAAGGAAGAGGCGGACTTTATAATATACAACACCTGTGCCGTAAGGGAGAATGCCGAGCTTAAGGTGTACGGAAACCTTGGCGCATTAAAGCACCTTAAGGCAAGAAAACCGCATGTAATTCTTGCAGTCTGCGGATGTATGATGCAGCAGGAGAGCGTAAAGGAAGAAATACGCAAAAAGTACAAGCATATAGATATAGTGTTCGGTACACATTCTCTGTACAGATTTCCCCAGATACTCTGCGATGTGATTGTAAATTCAAAAAGGGTTTTCGATGTTGCAGACTCAGACGGTCACATAGCCGAGGGACTTCCGAGCCAGAAGGCAAATTCGCCTTGTGCATGGGTTTCGGTTATGTACGGATGCAACAATTTCTGCTCGTACTGCATAGTCCCCTATGTGCGCGGAAGAGAGCGAAGCCGTGACAAAGAGGACATCATAGCCGAGGTAAAGCGCTGCGTGCAAAACGGCGCAAAAGAGGTAACACTTCTTGGGCAGAATGTAAATTCATACGGAAATGACCTTTCGGAAGACATAGATTTTGCAGATTTACTTGCCATGGTGTGCAAGGTGGACGGAGTAGAGAGGGTGCGCTTTATGACAAGCCACCCCAAAGATATATCCGATAAGCTTATAGACACAATGGCCCGCGAGGACAAAATCTGCAAACAGCTTCATCTTCCCATACAGGCGGGAAATGACAGGGTGCTCTCTGCCATGAACAGAAAATATACCCGTAAGTCTTATATGGAAAAGATGGCAAAAATCAAAGAAAAAATGCCCGATATTGCCCTTACTACAGACATAATCGTGGGCTTTCCCGGGGAGACTAACGAGGAATTCGAAGATACCTTAAGTGTTCTTCGCGAGGTGGAATATGATACCATATTTTCATTTATTTACTCAAAGCGTCCCGGTACACCTGCCGCAAAGATGGAGGATGTAATAAGCCCCGAGGACAAAAAACGCAATTTCGACAGACTCTTAGAGGTGCAGGACGCAATAAGCAAGAAGAAAAATCTTGCATTTCTCGGTAAAACCGTAAGGGTGCTTGTGGAGGGAGTAAGCAAAAATAATCCCAATGCGTTAATGGGCAGAACAGAGGGCGGAAAAACAGTTAATTTTGAGGGTGAGCAAGGACTTATAGGTACTTTTGCAGATGTTGAGATTACAGATGCAAAGACATGGTCGCTTACAGGAAGGATATGTTAGAATGAATGATATTATAGAAAAGGCAAGAGAGCTTGGCATGATGCTTGCCGACAGCGACGAAATGAAAGCATTAAAAGGCGCAGAGGAAATGCAGCTTGCAGACAAGGATGCACAGGTGCTTATGATGGAGTATGCGTCTACCCGCGAGCGACTCTCGCAGAGAGCCGCAAGCGCCGATGTAACGCGCGAAGAATTTGAAAAAATTCAGACCGAAATGGAACAAGCCTTCCAAAAACTTATGACAAATGAAAACATAAAGCGCTATATAGAGGCAAATAAGGCATTTAAAACTCTTATAGACCAGGTAAATTCTATAATTGCATATTTTGTAAAGGGCGAGGAGCAGGCTGGCTCATGCTCGGGCAACTGTTCGTCCTGCGGAGGATGTCACTAAAATGGCTGTATCACCAATGATGAAGCAGTATTTTGAAATTAAAAAGGACTACGAGGA
Source organism: Clostridia bacterium (assembly GCA_045646525.1). GTDB lineage: Bacteria > Bacillota > Clostridia > UMGS1810 > UMGS1810 > RGIG8748. The sequence goes on from JAZRKX010000027.1 coordinate 16,988, forward strand.
TGCAATTCTCTTTTTCCGTCTGGGAGATTTTTATGAGATGTTCTACGATGATGCAATAGTTGCATCGCAGATTCTCGATATAACCCTCACGGGTAAGGATTGCGGTCAGGATGAGCGGGCACCCATGTGCGGAGTGCCTTATCACAGTGCGCAAAATTACATTGCCAAGCTTATAAAAAACGGCAAAAAGGTTGCCATCTGCGAGCAGGTGGAGGACCCCAAGGCTTCCAAGGGTATAGTAAAAAGAGATGTAATCCGAGTGGTAACTCCCGGTACTGCAAACATGGATGCAGTTTTAGACTCGGACGAAAATAACTTTCTTGCCAGCGTGTATGTTGATAAGGATGTATATTCCGTATCGTTTTGCGATGTTACCACGGGCGAGCTTATCACCACAGACGGAGATAACACCGCAACGGAAAATCAGCTTGTAAACACCCTTGCGTGCTTTAAGCCGAGCGAGATTATAATAAACGATAAGGCGGTTAAGGAGTCCAAATCCGTATTGGAGCTTAAAACCCGCTTTGATTTCTATGACAGCTATGTTCCCGAGCTGTATTATGATTATGACAACGGAAAATGCGTACTCAGTGAGAGATTTCCCGACATAGACAACAATCCCCTTATAAATGACAACCCCACCTGTGTCAAATCTCTCGGGGCGCTCTTTATGTACCTCAAGGAAACGCAGAAGATAGACCTTTCGCACATACAGAGCCTAAGCTATTTCAAAAGCTGTGACTACATGGAGATAGATTTAAGCTCTCGGCGGAATTTAGAGCTTACCGAGACCATGCGTGATAAATCCAAACGAGGCTCGCTCTACGGCATACTCGACTATACGGGTACTGGTATGGGCGCAAGAAAGCTTAAGTCATGGATAGACAGACCTCTTATAACCGCAAATCTTATAGAAAAAAGGTTAGATAGCGTGGAGGAGCTTATACAAAACCCCGAAATCTCGGATTCTTTAAGAGATTCCTTTAAAAAGATAAACGATATAGAAAGACTCATAGGCAAAACCGTGTACGGCTCATGCAATGCGAGGGATTTCCTCTCACTTAAGCAGAGTATAGAGAATCTGCCCGAAATAGAGTCTCTCATATCGCGTCTTGCAAGTCCCATTATGTCGGAAGCCTCAGGCAATTTTGACAATCTTTCCGATATCTATACTCTGCTCGACTCGGCTATAGAAGAGGAGGAAACACCTCTTACCATAAGAGAGGGCGGTATTATAAAAGAGGGCTTTGATACAGAGCTTGACAGGCTTCGCAAGATTATGAAGGGCGGTACAAGCCTTCTTGCAGAACTGGAAGCCAAGGAAAAAGAAAGAACAGGCATAAAAAACCTTAAGATAAGCTACAACAAGGTTTACGGCTACTATATAGAGGTAACAAGGTCGTTTTTGTCCATGGTGCCCGATGATTATATAAGAAAGCAGACGCTCACCGGCTGTGAAAGATTTATAACACAGGATTTAAAGGAAGCGGAAAATACAATCCTCGGCGCAAGAGAGAGAGTAAATGACTTGGAGTATGAGGACTTTATGTATGTCCGAAGCACCATCACAAAGAACATAGAGCGCCTTAAAAAAATGGCAGAGGTCATAAGCACCATGGATGTGCTTTGCTCTCTGGCAAAGGCGGCAAGCCTTAACGGATATGTGCGCCCTACCGTAAATGACGGCGATGAAATCATAATATCCGAGGGGCGCCATCCCATAGTGGAAAATTCGCGCAGAGAAACACTCTTTGTGCCCAATGATACATATTTAAACACTTCGGACAGCCGTTTTTCCATAATCACGGGTCCGAACATGGCAGGTAAGTCCACATATATGCGTCAGAGCGCCATAATCACACTTATGGCACAGCTCGGTTCGTTTGTACCTGCCAAGAGTGCAACCATAGGCATAGTGGACCGCATATTTACAAGAATAGGCGCATCCGACGACCTTGCAGGCGGTCAGAGTACCTTTATGGTAGAGATGAACGAGGTTGCAAACATACTTAAAAATGCTACAAAGAAAAGTCTTGTAATCCTTGACGAAATAGGCAGAGGCACAAGCACCTATGACGGTCTCTCTATTGCGTGGGCGGTTACGGAGTACATATGTGAAAACATAGGCGCAAAGACACTTTTTGCAACGCATTACCATGAGCTTACCGAGCTTGAGGGCGCAATAGACGGCGTTAAGAACTATTCCGTAGCGGTAAAAAGGCGCGGCGACGATATTACATTTTTAAGAAAAATTGTCCGTGGCGGCACAGATGACAGCTTCGGTATAGAGGTTGCCAGACTTGCAGGCGTTCCCGATGCGGTAATCATGAGGGCAAAGGAAGTCCTCGAGGCTGTGGAAAGCGGCGAAAAGCGTCAGGAAACCACAACCGCAGATAAAATAAGCGCCGCCCGTGAAAAGAAAGTAAAGGCAAACGAATTAAAGGATGCAATAATGAGTGTGGACATATCCACCCTCACACCTCTTGAAGCTATGAATGAACTGTTTATGCTTCAGAAAAAGGTAGGAGAATTAAGTGAAGATTAATGTACTTTCTACAGAGATATCCAATATGATAGCCGCGGGCGAGGTCGTGGAAAGACCCGCTTCGGTCATAAAGGAGCTTGTCGAAAACTCCATAGATGCGGGCGCCACCTCAATAACGGTGGAGATAAAAAAGGGCGGAATTCAGTATATGCGCGTTACCGACAACGGCTGCGGCATAGATGCAGATGAGATTGAAACCGCCTTTAAGCGCCATGCAACAAGCAAGGTTAAAACCGCATCCGACCTTGATGCCATAGGCACTTTGGGTTTCAGGGGCGAGGCTCTTGCAAGCATTGCCGCAGTTTCCAAGGTGGAGATATTTTCAAAGACAGCCGCCTCTCCTCTGGGAAGATGCGTTACTGTGGAAGCGGGAGAGGCTCTGCAGTCCGACGAGGCGGGATGCCCCGACGGCACAACCATGATTGTGCGCAATCTCTTTTTCAACACCCCTGCGAGAATGAAGTTTTTAAAGAGCGATTCGGCAGAGACAAGCTATGTAACAGATGTTATAAATAAGCTTGCCCTAAGCCACCCCGAGATAGCCTTTCAGTATATAAACGGCGGAAAAACCGTGCTTTCTTCCACGGGAGACGGAAGCCTTTTAAACGCAATATATAGCGTATTCGGTAAAGAATACACAAATAACATGACAGAGGTAAGCTACTGCGAGGAGGGTTTTTCGGTACACGGCTATGTGGGTACGGGCGCCATTGCGCGTAAGGACAGAAGACACCAGTTCTTTTTTGTAAATAACAGAAATATCATGTCCAAAATCATGTCCTCTGCGGTAAGCGAGGCGTTCAAGACAAGTGTAATGACGGGTCACTACCCCGTATGTGTATTAAAAGCGGACACCGACCCGAAGAATGTGGATGTAAATGTGCACCCTGCCAAAATCGAGGTGCGTTTTTCGGATGAAAAGCGGGTGTATTCAAGTATCTACTGGGCGGTGAAAAATTCTCTTTCACAAGAGAAATATGTACCCGAGGTGGAGTTTAAGGCACCGGGTCTTGACACCAATGTGAAAAATGCCCCCGTATATGAAAAGTCGGAGCAGATTAATCTTCTAAAGGAAGCTTATGTGGAGTCCGCACCGAAGATAACCATACAAAAACCCGCGCTTGCATCGAAACCCGAGGAAAATACCGAGAGATTTGCGCATATACCAAAGCAGGCTGCAAACGAGGTAAGGCTAAAGGAACCTCAGAGGTTTGAAAACATATCCTACACCGTACCCGATAATCCCGACAGACCGAGTGCATTCAAACTGCCCATGCCCGAGGCGGATGTGGACTTTAAGTATGTGGGGCAGGTTTTCGGTACATATTTCATAATTCAAAAAGATAATGAAATGTATATAATAGACCAGCATGCCGCTCATGAGAGGATATGCTTTGAGGAGCTTCTGGAGGAGTTCTACAGTAACGAGGTGGAGTCTCAGATGATGCTTCTGCCCGTTACCCTCACCCTCACGGGTGCGGAAATGACTCTTGTGGAGGAAAATGCAGATTTCTTCCTCCAGATAGGCTTTGAGATAGAAATATTCGGCAAAAATTCCGTAATAGTGCGTGCTACCCCCGGCACCATGGAGGAGCACGAAATAAAAGATACTGTATCGGACATAATAAGCCTTGTGGGTGCAAACAGACACAATATGGTAAGAGGTGTGTACGAGGAAGCACTTCACATGATAGCGTGCAAAAAGGCGCTAAAGGGCAACACCGTGCTTTCGGATACTGAGCTTAAAGCACTCGCTTCCAAGGTGCTTTCTCTGGGAGACGGCATAAACACCTGCCCCCACGGAAGACCGATAACCGTAAAAATGACAAGATACAGTCTGGAAAGACAGTTCAAGAGAGAATAGATATGAAAAAACCCCATGTTGTTTTAATAGCAGGACCTACGGGAGTGGGCAAAACCGCCGCATCCGTACATCTTGCCAAAAAACTTGATACAGACATCATATCCTGTGATTCCATGCAGATATACAAGGGCATGGACATAGGCACCGCCAAGGTTACGAAAGAGGAAGCAGGCGGTGTGGTGCATCACCTTATAGATGTGGCAGAACCCTATGAGACATTCAGCGTGTGCGACTATGTGGAGAGGGCATCCTCTGTAATAGAGAGCCTTTCGAAAGCGGGAAAGAGCTCACTTGTGGTGGGCGGAACGGGGCTTTATGCGGATTCTCTTTTAAAGGGCATCACATTTGAGTCAAAGGCACCTGCCGACGAGACCTTCAGACAGGAAATGACCCGTCTGTGCGAGGAAAAAGGCAGGGAGTATCTTCATTCTCTGCTTTGCGAGGCGGATGAGGAGAGCGCAAAGGCTATACATCCCAACAATGTAAAGAGAGTTATACGCGCTCTGGAATACCACCACGCCACAGGAGAGAGGATATCCGATTACAACAGGCGCACTCTTGATATAGAGGCGCCCTACGATACTGACAAAATATATTTCACACGCTCAAGGGAGAACCTTTACGAGCGAATAGACAAAAGAGTGGACCTTATGATAGAAGCGGGTCTTGAAGACGAGGTAAGACGCATAGCCAAAATCTGCCCGTCCGACACCTCTACCGCCATGCAGGCTCTCGGCTACAAGGAGATGCTTTTGTATATTCGGGGCGAAATATCGTTTGGCGAGGCTGTCGAGCTTATAAAAAGGGGAAGCAGGCAGTATGCCAAAAGACAGCTTACATGGTTTAAGCGCGATGCCGATGCCCTGTGGCTCAATCTGGATGAATTTTCCTGCGCACAGGATGTGGCAGAGGCATGCTATGAGCATATTATCGAAAGGAGGAAAATATGAAAAAATTATTTAAGGTTTTATTAGTTCCGTGCGCTGTTATGATAATTGCGGTAATTGTATCTCTCATATTTTCCGACGGTATTAAGTATGAGGTAATACGCCACGGCGAAATGGAAAAATCACATTCGTTCAGCGCGGTTGTAATACGCGACGAAACCGTGATAGAAGCCGAAAAGTCAGGTGTGCTCGAATCCCACGCCGACGACAACGAAATGGTAAGGAAAAACAAGCACATAGCAAGCATATATGAAACTGAGATAGACGAAAGCGCCAAAATCTCACTTCAGCGCATAAATGCCCGCATTGAAGAAATAACCAAGGTGCGCGAGCAGTTCGGCATAAGCGAGGTTGGCGCATTTCAGGTGGACTCGGCAATGGATTTAAGAATACGCGAGGTCTACAAAGCCTCGGAAGCAGGCGATATGAGAGAGGTTATGAGCATATTAGATGATTTAAACCTCTTAAATGACAGAAAGAACGCTCTCGAAAAGGGCGTTGACTATACCGACGAAACCTTAAAAAAGCTTATGAAAGAAAAGAAAGAAGCCGAAAAAAAGCTCGGCGGCTCCAAACAGGATATATATGCCCCCGCGGCGGGAATATATACCACGGCTGTAGACGGCTTTGAGGATATCTTAACTCCTGCCGCCATAGGCGAAATGACACCATATGATTTTGAATCCGTCACAAAGATGAACGGCAGCGGCAATGCAAAGAAATCCAAGGACGCCGTGTGCAAAATCATAGAGAGCACGCAGTGGTCTGTGGCATTTGTAGCCACACAAAAGGAGATATCAAAGCTTAAGGAAGGCTCCCTTGTATACATAAGAGCCAAAAATCACGAAAACGATTCCGCCGCAAAGATAAGCTATATATCCACTCCCGTAAACGGCAACTACCTTGTAATTGCCACCTCGGACAAGGACTGTGTATGGGCAATGCGCGAAAGATTTGTGGAGATAGACCTTGTAAGGAGTAAATATTCGGGATTAAAGGTGCCCATAGCCGCACTTCGGGTAAAGGACGGCAAGACGGGCGTATTTACCGTGGTGGACGGCATAGTGTATTTCAAAGAGGTAAAGGTGCTCTACAAGGATACGGTTTATGCAATCGTTGAAGAGGACAACACCTCGCACGGAGGACTTCTTCTTTATGATGAGGTAGTAACCTCATCCAAACGGGAATTAAAGGAAGGCGAAAGAATATCATGAGCATAGAACAGAATCTTAATGAAATAAAGAAAAATATATCCGCCGCATGCGAAAAGGCGGGCAGAAACCCCGACTCTGTTACAATCCTTGCGGTTACAAAGACCATAGATGCCGACAGGATAAACGAGGCGGTATCGCTTGGTCTTTGCGACCTTGGTGAAAACAGAGTACAGGAGCTTTTGTCAAAGTATGACGATGTAAAAGGCGATGTAAGATGGCACATAATAGGACATCTGCAGAAAAACAAGGTAAAGTACATTGCCGACAAGGTGTGCATGATACACTCCGTTGAGTCTTATTCTCTCATGGAGGAGATAGAAAGACAGTGCGCGCGCATTGACAAGGTTATGGATATATTAATAGAGGTAAATGTATCGGGCGAGGAGTCCAAAAGCGGAATTGCGCCCTCGGAAGTGTTTGATTTTGTGCAAAAGGCAAGCACTTACCCTCATATAAGGGTAAAGGGACTTATGACCATGGCACCATTTGGCGCAGAAAATGACGAATTACATCAAATTTTTTCGGATTTGTACAAAATTTCTGTTGACATATCGCATAAAAAATTAGATAATGTTAGTATGGAGTGTCTGTCTATGGGCATGACAAACGATTATGCCGTAGCCGTGGAGGAGAATTCCACCATAGTGCGCGTAGGCACAGGACTCTTTAAACAGCATTAATAAGTAAACTCACGAAAGGACGGTTATATAAAATGAGCGAAATGGTAAAGAAGTTTCTTGCATACATGGGTATAGGCGATGTAAGAGACAACGAAGAAGAAATCGAAGAGGAGAAGAAGGAAGAATTCTTTGCCCCCGAACCTAAGCCTAGATATTCCGACATATCCAATGCACCTCAGTCCTCCACGGGCAGAAAGGGCAAGGTAGTAAACATTCATACAACTACACAGCTTAAGGTGGTAGTGCTTCAGCCTACTACATACAACGATGCTACCGAAATCACCGACCACTTAAGAGAAAAGAAGCCCGTTGTGGTTAATCTCGAAAAGCTCGACAAGGAAAATGCAAGAAAGATTGTAGACTTTTTGAGCGGTGCCGTGTATGCATTAACAGGCAAAATGCAAAAGGTTGCAAACGGAATCATACTCCTCGTACCCAGCACAATGGGTATAGCGGGCGATTTCACCGACGATTTCTCCGACGAATTAAAAACTCACGCGCTTTTTGATTTCTTTTAAAATATGACAGACAGAAAGACAGTCCTCCATGGCATTACGGACACGGAGGAGAAGATGTTTCTGTCGCACATCTGCGATATGTGCGATAAGAGCGAAAAGACAGGAAGAGTCATGTACTCCAAATTCATGTCGCCGAGGCAGGAGCTACTTATTAAGGAGAGGCTTGCGCCTTTATATGATATCCGCTTTTTCGGCGGGTTCGACGGGGCGCAAAGAGTCATGGCGGCAGTAGTGCCGAGCGATTGGGAGGAGCCTGAATTCCCCATGTGCGCCGTAAGGGCGGACAACCTCGGCAAGCGGGAGCTTACTCACAGAGATTACCTCGGGAGTATACTCGCGCTCGGCATCACAAGGGAGAACATAGGCGATATAGCTGTAGCAGATGACGGAGCATATATTTTTATGTGTGCCGACATAGCAGAATACATCATGACTAATCTCACCAAGGTGGCATCCTCGGGTATAAGACTCACCCGCGAGGACGATTTTTCCAAGGTGGAGGTCACAGTAAGCTTTAAGATTATATCTGCCACGGTATCTTCCATGCGCCTTGATTGTATAATAAGTGCCGCTACGGGCAAATCCCGCTCGGTATCGGCATCTGTTATAACAGACGGTCTTGTGAGCGTGAACTACTCACCCGTAAAGAACGTTTCCTATATGGTTAAGGACAAGGATGTCCTTTCTGTAAGAGGCTTCGGAAAGGCTGTAGTGGAGACTGATATGACACTTACAAAAAAAGGCAGAACACACATCAATATTAAGAAATATGTATAAAGGAGGCGTGTGCCATGATTACACCAATGGATTTGCGTACAAAAACCTTTAAAAAGGCCACTATGGGCGGCTATGACAAGAGAGAAGTAGACGAATACATGCAGGTACTTACCGAGGACTATGAAAAGGTGTACAAGCAGTCTGTGGAAGCTGCCGACAAAATAAACACACTTTCCAAGCTTGTAGATACCTACAAATCTATGGAGGACACCATGAAAAACTCTATAGTTGTGGCACAGTCTGCGGCAGAGGATTTGGAAAAGACCGCCGAGGAAAAGGCAAACCTCATGGTAGAGGAAGCAAAGCTTACTGCCAAGAAGATTATAGACGAGGCAAACGATAAGGCGGCGGAAATAACCGCACAGATATCGGAGCTTAAAACCTCGATGGAGCTTTTCAAAAACACCGCAAAGGGCATGCTTACCGCACAGCTTGAAGTGGTGGAAAAGTTTTAGGCTTTGATAAGTGCCTTATCGCCTGTATCAGAATTTATATTCTAAATTATTTGGTATAATATAGCAGAGGAGCTCAACAGCGAGCCCCTCTGCACTCCCCGCCGTCCGCTGTGAAATCTGCGGGGAAAGCAAAATAAAAAATCCGTTCTTAACCGAACGCTGCGAAGGCGGCAATTTTTGCCGCTTGTCCTCGCTAAACGGCAAATGCATAATGGAACTTATCTGTTGCGTTTGCTGTTTTCGGTTGAACGGACTTTTAATTTTTCTGCTTTCCTAACCCCGCATATTTCAATGCGGAATTTATTAGCAGCACCAAAAGTTTGATAACAAAGTGTAAAAAATTTTGTATATTACAAAATGCGACATGTTTCTCGGTTGACTTTTACATAATATTGTGATAACATTAAACTTGCCAAATAGCTAACAAAATACTCATAGACGGATGCATTTTTGCTTCAGCAAAAATGCAGGCTCGCTTTTGCATCTTTTTATGGGTATGTTAAAGCTGTTTGGCGACGGAGTCGTGCATTTTTCATGCGTCGGCTCTGCGCCGGCGCATTTTTTAATTTATACCAAATTACGAAAAGGAGAAATGCAAATGGAAGATTACAAGAAAATGTATTATGAGCTATTTAACAAGATAACAGATGTAATAGAAACTCTTACAAAAATCCAGCAGGAAACAGAAGAAACATTCATCTCTTCCAATGAAAATGAAAATAATTAGATTTGTGCCAAAGCACAAATCTACCTTATACTTATTCCGCATTGAAATATGCGGGGTTTAGAAAGAAAAAAGAGAAAAGGCAAAGCTATCGCAAACGGCAAATGCAATAATTTAAGTTCCATTATGCATTTGCCGTTTAGTGAGGACTTATTGCAAAAATTGCAATTTCCGCAACGGCGATAGAGCTTTGCCTTTTATATTTTTGCTTTCCCCGCAGATTTCATAGCGGACGGGGAGGGGTTGTAGGGGTGACACCTGCAGGTCACCCCTACGGTGTTTTCCCAAATAATTGAAAATTATAATCTGGTATAGGCGTTAAGGCACTTGTTAAAATTTCTAAAAGGGTTTGCTTCTTTAAACTAAAGACGCCTTTTATATTTTATACATTGTTTCAAGGCATCTTCCTTATCCACTCCTGCAAGGCGAAGCTTGTGAGCGTATTTTAAAATTTCGCCCATCTTTTCATTGGGCTCTATTCCGTTTTCCATCAAATCCTTTGCCGTTACATGCGGTTTTGCCATGGTCTCTTTGTATACCTCATATCTATGCATGAGGAAGTCATAGGCATCGGAATTTTCTTCTCTGGGAAGCTTACCCGACGCATCGGCTCTGGAAATGTATATAAGGTCTAAGGGGCTTACCACGCTGTCAAACATCTTATTTGTAGACTTTACAGACGATTTCGCCTCGGCAAGCACGCGGGGCTTCATGTGCATCTCACAAAGGGAGAGCACATATTTTATAAGCGCCTTTTCGTCTGTGAGCCTTTTTAAAAATGTCTGTATAAGGGGCAGTCCTGCCCTTTCGTGATTGTATGCGTGTATTACCCCGTCCTTTACTATGGTGGCAAGCTTTTTGCCAAAGTCATGACAGAGTGCCGAAAGCATAAAACCTCTCGGGTCGGCTGTCTTTTCTCTCGTGGAAGCGGCGCTGTCGAGCACCATCATGGTGTGATTCCACACATCGCCTTCGGCATGATATCTGGGGTTTTGCTCTATGCCCGTAAGGTCTTTAATTTCCTTAAACCATGGCATGAGCGAATCCGCTTTGCGCAGAGTTTCAAAGAATACCGACGGTTTATCGGAAAGCAAAAGAGCTTTTAGCATTTCAGACATTACCCGTTCTTTAGAAAGATAGGTAAGGTCTGTTTTTTTATATATTTCAAGGGTTTTTTCATCTGTATCAAAGCCGAGCCTTGCGGCAAACTGCGCACCTCGGAGCACCCTAAGCGGATCCTCGCCAAAGTGATGGGCGTCTATGTGGCGGATTATACCTCTGCGGAGGTCTTCGCGCCCTCCGAAGAAATCAAGCACCTTTCCTGTGAGCACATCCTGCATAAGCGCATTTATGGTAAAGTCGCGCCTTTTTGATGCTTCTTTTTCGCCCATAAAAGCGTCATGGTGTATTTCGAAATCCCTGTGGCCTTTGCCTGTGGGCTTTTCCGTGCGGGGCAGGGCAATATCCACCCCGTAACCCTCTACAGAGAATATTCCGAAGCTTTTCCCGTAGGTAAGAACTGTGCCAAAAGACGAGAGGATATCAAAGAGCTTTTCCCCCTCCACTCCGTGCACCTCTATATCTATATCCGTACCTTCCTTGTTCATGAGGCGGTCGCGGACAAAGCCGCCCACAAAGTACGCTTTGCCGCCGTCTTCTTTTATCTTTTGTGCAATTTTAACCGAAAGTTCCAAATCTTTTTTTGCATCCTTCAAATTTATCACCTGAAAAGAGTATATCACAATATATTATTAAGTGCAAATTCAAAATTATTTTACAAATTATTAAAATACCTCGATTGACATAACGGGGTATATACTTTATAATAATGGTATTGATTTTGGGAGGAGACTCTTTATGAAAGCTTTTTGGGAAAACTACTGGTATCATTACAAGGGCATAACTCTTGCGGCAATATTTGCGCTTATTGTCCTTGTTATAGGGTTAAAGTCATGCAGCGATAAGACGGTGCCCGACTTTAAGGTTGTGTATTTTTCCGATTCGTATATATCAAAGGACAATGCCGATATAATGGAAAAAGACTTAAGGGAGAAAAAATTTATAAAGGATGCAGACGGCGACGGCAATGAGCTTTTCTACATGGATATCATTCTCCATGATTTCGATATAGATGCTGCTGCCGACGAGGCAACCATAAACAAGATTCAAACCATGATGTACGCAGGCGACCACACCATAGTATTTGCACATAAGTACGCTCTGGAGGATTACCCAGGCTTTTTCGAAGATATATCGGACAAGGTGCCGGAGAATACTGAAACCTTTACCGATGCCGAGACAGGCTACATTACAGGCATAAGCCTTAAGGGCAATACCTATCTTGAAAAATGCGGAATAAACACGGAAAACCTCTATCTTGCAATGCGCCGCCGTACAGAAAAGGAAATAGAAAACGGCAAAACCGATGCTTTCTTCACCACGGCATACGATGTATTTGACTATATTCTTTCATTTAATGAGGTGAAAGAGTGAAAAAAACGGTTTTTACCATTGCAATCATAGGCGCTCTTGCGGTTTTGTGCATTGCCCTCACGCCAAGACAGTCGAGTATAACCGACTATGCCATGAATACTGTGATATCGGTTACGGCGAGGTCGCGCCATGCGGATAAGCTTTGCAAAAAAGCCGTAGACGAGGTGCGCAGAATAGACAGCCTTATGAGTCCCACGGCAGAGGGGAGCGATATATACCGCATAAACCACGCAGAGCACGGCACCTTTACAGAGGTATCGCCCGAGACATATGAGCTTATAGAGCTCTCTCTTATGGTGTCCGAAAAAACGGACGGAGCATTTGATATAACCGTAAATCCCTTGTCAGAGCTATGGGATTTCACCTCGGAAAGCCCATCTGTTCCAAGCGCGGACAAGATAGATGAGCTTATTCAAAAAGTAAACTACAAGGATGTGCTTTTAAATCCCGATACCCACTCTGTATGCCTTGCAAAAGACGCAATGAGCATAAGCCTCGGCGCAGTTGCCAAGGGTTACGGGGCATCACGCGCGGCTCGGATTTTAAGTGATGGCGGGGCGGGGGATGCCATAGTGGATTTGGGCGGAAATATCTGCGTTATAGGAAATAAAAAGATAGGAATACAAACCCCCTTTAAACCGCGCGGAGAATATTTTACCGTGTGCGAGGCAGAGGACATCTCGGTTGTAACAAGCGGTGCGTACGAAAGGTATTTCAAAGAGGACGGCAAAATATATCATCACATCATAGACCCCAAGACAGGTTATCCCGCCTGCTCGGACATTGGGAGCGCTACCGTAATAACAGAGGACGGCGCCCTTGCAGATGCCCTTTCCACCGCAATTTTCGTGTTGGGGATAGACAAGGCAGAGGATGTTTTGTCCGAATTTGATGGTGTAAGTGCGGTCATATATACTGCCGACGGCAGAGTGCTTGATATTAAATAAAACACTTGATTTTGAGTTCTGTTGCGTATATAATTATATAGGAGATTGATGTATGAACATTCCCTGCGGACGCGAGGACGAAGCTCGTCTTTTTCAAAATATAATAAAATCGGGCCGTCTCGGTCAGTCGTATATAATAAACGCACCCGAGGGCATGGGCAAGAAGACACTTACCCGATATATACTCTCGCTTTTGTTTTGCGACACACACTCCTCTTGCGGCACCTGCCCGTCGTGCAAGAGCCTTGCGGCGGATTGCCATCCCGATGCGGTGTATCTCACCCGTGAGGACGGCAAGGCATCGCTTGGTGTGGACAGAGTCCGTGCTATTAAACAAGAGGTATATACAAGACCTGCCATGGCGCCTTATAAGGCGGTTGTGGCAGAGGAAATGGAGCTTGCTACAGACGGAGCGCAGAATGCTATGCTCAAGATGATAGAAGAACCGCCCGAAAATGTGGTGTTCTTTCTCTTGTGTTCGAGTCTGGCACCCATACTTCCAACCATAGTGTCGCGCTCGGTAACGGTAAACCTTAAGCCGCTCTCTCCCGATGTGTTAAGGCGCATTTTCGGTGCAGAGGAGCACCTTATAGCCGCAAGCTTCGGATGCCCGGGAAGGCTTAAAAAGCTCATGGAAGATACCGACTATGCATCTTTCAGAGACGATGTGGCAGACGCATTCTTTTCCGTAAGCGCCGAGGAGCCGTATTCACCGTATGCGGCGGCGCAAAAGCTTGATGCCTACAAGATGCGCCCTTTGGAAGTATTCGAAATCATGCTTACTCTTGCAAGAGATGTGTATTTCAGAAAAACAGGTCTTTCGGACATGATTATAAATAAGGATAAGTATAACTATATAGACAGCTTTGCGCAAAAGCTTTCCGAGGTTAAGATATCACGGATTATGCAGCATATAAAAGACACTGTTTCACAAAAAGGCCCCAGCGGCAATTTTGCCATGGCAGTTACGATAATGCTTTTAAAGTGCCGAAGTGAAATGAGATAGAAAGGAACTGAAAAATGGTTAAAGTAACAGGAGTTCGCTTCAAAAAGATGGGCAAGATTTATTATTTTGACCCTTGCGACCTTAATATAGAAGAAGGCATGCATGTTGTGGTGGAAACCGCACGCGGCGTGGAATACGGTCTTGCCGTAATAGGTGAAAAGCTCGTGGAGGAGGACAAGATAGTAGCACCTTTAAAAAAGGTACTGCGTATAGCTACCCCCGAGGACGATAAGACAGTTGAGCAAAACAAGAAAAAAGAAGCGGAAGCATTTGAAATGTGCCGCAAAAAGATAGAAAAGCACGGCTTGGAAATGAAGCTTATAGATGTGGAATACACCTTTGACCACAACAAGATTCTTTTCTACTTTACAGCCGACGGAAGAATAGACTTCCGTGAGCTTGTGCGCGATTTGGCATCGGTGTTTAAAACAAGGATTGAATTAAGACAGATAGGCGTGCGCGACGAAGCCAAGATGATAGGCGGACTTGGTGTGTGCGGAAGAGTGCTTTGCTGTAATTCATACCTCGGAGATTTCGAGCCTGTTTCAATAAAGATGGTAAAGGAGCAGAGCTTATCCCTAAACCCCGCCAAGATATCGGGCACCTGCGGCAGACTCATGTGCTGTCTTAAGAATGAGCAGGCGGTGTATGAGGCTCTTCACAAAAAGATTCCCTCCGCAGGCTCTCTCGTAGAAACCGAGGACGGCAAGGGTATTGTAACCGCAGTAAATGTATTAAAGGGTATTGTAACCGTAACAAGCGGCGAGGGCGAGAACAAAACAATAAAGAATTATGAGGCAAAAGAGGTAAAAGTTCTTAAAAAAGGCTCGCGCAAGGATAACGACAGCGCAGACCTTGCACAGCTTAAAGAGCTCGAAGATTAATAAATATTGTAAAAGGACTTGAAATCGGGTTACTTTTGTAATATAATATTCTTAATGTTATTAAGGAGGTGTGTCAAATGGCATATGTTATAAATGACGATTGCATCAGCTGCGGCGCTTGTGCTTCCGAATGTCCCGTAGATGCTATTTCTGAGGGTGACGGCAAGTTCGTAATAAACGCAGACGATTGTATCGAATGTGGTGCATGCGCAGGTGCTTGCCCCGTAGGTGCTCCCGTAAACGAATAATAATATTTACAAAAAGGGCTGTCATCTTAAGACAGCCTTTTTGTTTTATAAGGAATTTATCATGAGAAGAACAGAAGATTTGGGTATAAACGGCTTTAAACTTATACAGGATTCAGACCTTTTTTGCTTTGGTACAGACAGCGTATTGCTTTCGGACTTTGCGCGCATACCGAGCGGAGCAAGGGTAGTGGATTTGTGCACGGGCAACGGGATTATTCCCATACTGCTTTGTGCCAAAACTAAATTAAAAACCGTTACAGGCATAGAGATACTGCGTGAGTCCTACGATTTGGCTTGCGAAAATGCGGCTTTAAACTCTCTTACCGGCAGAGCAAGCTTTATAAATGACGATGTCAAAAACTGGAAAAGCTACATAACTGCAGGCTCTGTGGATGCAGTAACCTGCAATCCGCCATACATGAAAGTTGGCGCAGGCTTTACAAATCCCGACGATTTAAAGGCGGCGGCAAGGCACGAAATCTTTGCCGTATTGGACGATGTCACATCTGTAGCCTCGTCTTTATTAAAGTTCGGAGGGCATTTCTTCATGGTGCACAGGGCGGACAGGCTTTGCGATGTGCTCTGCTCCATGCGCAGCGCGTCTCTTGAGCCGAAGAGACTTAGGTTTGTGCACGCACACCCCGACAAAGAGGCAAGCCTCATACTTGTGGAGGGTATAAAGGGTGCACACCCCTCACTTAAACTCGAAAAAAACATATATGTTAATGTATAAGGATGATATCATGAATTTCGGAAAACTCTTCCTTGTGGCAACACCCATAGGAAACCTTGATGACATAACCATAAGAGCACTAAACACCTTAAAATCGGTTTCCCTTATTGCCTGCGAGGACACCAGACATTCGCTTAAACTTTTAAATCACTTTGACATACAGAAACCGCTCACCAGCTATTTTGAGCACAACAAAAAGGAAAAGGGCGAGTATATAATATCCGTATTAAAGGGCGGCGAGGATGTAGCTCTCGTAACCGATGCGGGCACACCCGCCATTTCCGACCCGGGCGAAGACCTTGTAAGGCTTTGTATAGAAGAGGGCATAAAGGTTGTACCCGTACCGGGTGCTGCCGCACTTATAAATGCGCTCATAATCTCGGGAATATCTACAGGAAGATTTTGCTTTGAGGGATTTTTGTCCGTAAACAAAAAGAGCCGAAATGAGCATCTTGCAAGCCTTAAAGACGAAAAGAGAACCATGATATTCTACGAAGCACCACATAAGCTCAAAAGAACTCTTTCGGACATGTACGAGGTGTTCGGCGAAAGGAAGATAAGCATTGTAAGAGAGCTTACAAAGCTTCATGAGGAGTGCATGGCAACCACGCTTAAGGACGCAATAGCCTACTACGATGACAACGCCCCAAAGGGCGAATATGTTCTTGTGGTAGAGGGCAAAACCATAGAGCAGGAAACAGAGGAAAGAGAAAATAAATTTAAAGACCTTACCGTAAAGGAGCACATAGATATGCTCATCGGGTCGGGACTTTGCAAAAAGGATGCCATAAAGGAAGCGGCGCTTCTTCGCGGTGTTTCCAAAAGAGAAGTATACAACGAGTACGAAAAGGAGTAAAAGTTATGCAGAAGGATGGATTTATATACAAGGAAATGAAGCATTACAGGCGAAAGTATCTTGTAATAAACATAATATGCACACTTTTATATCTCGCCTTTGCCATAGGGAGCTTCCCCTACATAATAACTGAGATGACGGGCGCAACCCCGCTTGATGCAGAGAGATTTTTAGAGGAGACGGGCACCGTTGTGATAGATGAGGTTATAGAGCTTGGCAGAAAGGAAAGTAAATCCCCCGATAATGCCTGCTACAAAAGTGAAAGCTATTGGCAGGATAACCGCTACTACTACACCGTGGATATATCGGATATAGCCGATGCGGGCAAGGCATTTACCACCATGGTAAACATGGGCACGGGCACCGCAGAGGAGATAGAGGTCTACAGAGTGTATGTAGCAAATATAGGAGACAGAGCCGTTGCCGTGCTTGCGAATTCCTCATGGGTGCCGTCAAAGAGAGTATCAGGCTATATGGCAGAGCTTTCCCGACCTGTAATGGCAAAGATATCGGAAACTCTTACCGAGGGAGACTCCCTTGAAATCGGAAACTACATGCTCGACATACGCGGTGTGGAGATGGATACCGCCAATACGGATTTTGCATGCTTTTGGATATTCATGCTTCTTCTCGTGTTCCTGTGGGCAAAACTCATAGTGCATTATATGAAGCCTCACCTTACCCCCACATACCGCCAGCTTGTAAAGTACGGAGATATCTGCACAGTTGAGGATGATATAAACAGCCAGCTCAAAAAAGAGAGCGTATACCGCGAAAAAGGCAAAACCATACTCGAGGATTATATATTGTACAGAGGCACTTTTAAACACGAAGTGAAGCGCAATCACATGGCGCGCCACTAAACAACAAGGGGACTGTAAAAAACATTTTTCGTTTTTTACAGTCCCGTTATTTTTGGGGAGGGGATTCAAAAAAAGATTCGCTCTGCGCTTTATTTTACATTCCCTTTGTTGTTTGTAACACTTTTTCGGGCAGACTCATAATATATATCGAACACTTAAAAACGGCATCCTTGTATAAAAAGCAAGCATGCCTGCTATTGGGAGGAATTATAATGGGTGAAAAAGTGCTTTCCGGTTGCAATTCGTCTTGCTCATGCGCGGGTAACTCAAACGCAAATTGCAACGGCGGTAATACCTGCATAGAAACCAAAAAAGTCTATGATTCTTGCAGGGACAAAGAATGTATCGAAAACTTAAGAGTATATCTGACAGAACAGGGTCAATGCCTTGTGGACAGAGCAATAAACATAAAGGCGAAAAAGGCAGAAATCATCTGGATATATTCAGATGTTGAGCCTGTTCAGTTCAACCGCGGATACTACAGTGTGGATTTAAGATTCTTCTTCCGCATTACTCTGGATGTGTTCACAGGTATGGGAAGACCCTGCACAGTAGAGGGCCTCGCCGTATTTGACAAAAAGGTTATCCTCTTCGGCTCTGAGGGCAACGCAAAAACATTCAGCTCCAAGTATAAGTTTGACGGCGCAGATGTGCAGTATTGGCATAAAAACAATCTGCCCGAGGCACACATTGATGTGTGTGCCAACAAAGGCGGGAGATTCTTGGATATAATACACAAAACTTGGTGTTTCGACACTCAAAGCTATTGACATTTGGGGGGTAAAATAGTACAATATAAAATGTATAATTGTTTATAGTGTGCCTTTGTACCTTTTTGCACGAGGGGGACGCCATGAAAAGCAGAAAAATAACCAAAATTATAATATTTTCCATATTTGGATTTATTCTTGCAATCCTCATTTTTCTGGGTATTCGCTACAGGGATACGGTGAGGCTTGTGTTCAACTGGGACAACATTGTTTCCTTTGTAAATTCTCAGCGCTACAGCGGTGAGGAAATAGAGGGGAAAATGCAGGAAAACAAAAAGCAAATGGAAGAGATTGCACAAAATGACCCGAACATAAACATCAGAGGCGACTTAACCGAGGAAGAAGCCAAAGCGTTAAAGGACGGGCTTATTACTCAGAGGGAGGCAGTTGCCATAGTAAAGGGCGACACCACTCTTAAAGAAATCCTCTCTAAGAAAGAAGAAAAGAAAGAGGATGAAAAAGACGATAAAAAAGAGGACGAAAGCCCCTCGAAAGAAACGGGCGCCAAACCTCAGGCGGACCCGCCCAAGCAGGACAGAGCATCCGAAATCATAGCTGAGCTCTATGTTGTACAGGCAGATTTCATATCAAGACTCGAAGCCTTGGGCGACAGGGCCTACGAGGACTACAAGGCACAGAATTATGACCGCTCCAAAGTCATGGATATAGTAGACGGCTACACGGGCGAGGTCAACAAAATGGAGCTTGAGTGCGACACCAAGGTCAAAGAGCTTCTCACAGAGCTTGAAGCAGAGCTCACCAAAACAGGCGGCGATTTGTCCGTGATTAAGGAAATCCGCAAATATTACTACAAAGAAAAGAGTCTTAAAAAGACATATTACCTAAACAAACTAAACGATGAAGATTACAAATAAGGCAAGGAGGAGATTGCACATGAAATTTTCATTCAAACTCGTTACAACGCTTATAGCAATTATTCTTACGGTATGCTGTATCACAACCGTGTTTGCTGCAGCGGATGTAAGCGCATTTACAGACTTCCCCGCGGGAAGCTGGTCCGATGCCGCTTTAAGAGCAGGCGTAAATAACGGACTTATTCAGGGAAAGGACGATGGCAGGATAGCGCCCAAGGACTATATCACAAGGGCGGAAACAGCCACAATCATAAACCGTGCATTCGGTGCCACCGTTAAGGCGGACATATCGCAGTATACCGATGTCAGCCCGTCGAAGTGGTATTATGCCGAAATGCAAAAGGCGGTTAATATGCAGACAGTTCAGGGCGTAAGCTCAAACAGAATTAACCCCGAAGGATACATAACAAGAGAGCAGGTATTTGCCATACTTGCAAGAGCTCTTGTAATTTCTGATACAGACGAAACAAAGCTTATGACCTTTGCGGACGGCAGCTCAGTTTCGTCATGGGCGCGTGGCTATACAGCAGCGCTTGTAAACCGCGGCTATGTAAACGGTAATACCGAAAACAGATTAAAGCCTAAGGATTATATCACAAGAGAAGAATTTGCTCAGATAATGCACAATACATTTAAGCAGTATATAAACGGGTATAATTCTGTTCTTTCCGATGCAACACTTGGCACAACGATAGTTAGAACTCCCAATCTTACTTTAAAGAATCTCGTTATAAACGGCGACCTCATCATAGCAGACGGTGTAGGAAACGGCAATCTCAATCTTGAAAATGTTAAGGTTTCGGGCAGAATCCTGTTCCGAGGCGGTGAAGGCAAGGTTAAGCTCACCAAAACCACAGTAGGACAGTTTGTGCTTATTCACGATGTCAACGGCGTTGTTAATTTCTTGAACTACAAAGACGAAGCAGTGTTCAAAAACCACATTCAGGACACCAAAGCCACATTCTTAAAGAGGACCACTGGCGGCGGCGGTTCCACCAAGCCCGAAAAATATGACGTTATCTATAATGCCAATGGCGGTACAGTAAATGGAAAAGCAACACATACTGTAAATGACGTACTTAGCGTAAATGAAGGATATACCTTGGACACTACTCTTACAATGGAAAGAGCAGGTTACACATTCCTCGGTTGGTATATAGATACTGTAAGCCAGACTATAATAACCTCAGTTCCTGCCGGCACTGCCGATGTAACAGTGTATGCAAAGTGGGAGAGGGCGGGAGCTTCTGTGCTCGGATTTACACTTGTAGAGAACAACCAAGAGGGAAAAAAAGTTACTGTTAAAGCTACTCTTTCTACTCTTCCCGAGAACATAGATGACCTTGCAGCCATATCTTTGTACTATACACAGACACCCCAGTACATGACATTAAAAGAGGTAAAACCCGTATTTGAAGGTACAGGTTTCAGTTATACCGATGGTGCAATTATATGGATAAATGAAAAAGACCCTATCACTCTTGAAGAACTACTTGACAAAAACGGCGAACTCTTCGAGATTGTATACACCTACACACTCTCTCCAAACGGCGATGTGGTGCTTTCATACACCGATAAAACAGAGCTTATATCCTCTTCCTTTGAGGAAGGAACTGGCTACACCATGTCGGATCTTACAATTCCATTTGATAAATCCACTTATACCGTAACCTTCTATGACGGTACTACCAAAAGCAAGGGCAGTATCGAGGTAAAAGCAGAAAGCTATGTAGATAAGGACGAGGTAGAAGAGATACTCGGCGACCCTGCAGATTACAAGACACAAAAGGGATTTACCCACAGCGATGTTACCCTCAGCGATGGTACTCACATAGACGGTAAAGTACACGAGATTTATCCTGAGCTCTGGTATAATGACGGAACAAAGTGGAAGATATTTGAGCCCGAAAAGGTAAAGATTGTGAAGGATACAGATGTTTACCTGCTCACAAGATATGTGGCAGCATATTATGACACAGACCTTGAGTTCAGAGGCATCAAGCTTCCTCAGAAGGAAATTGTAATTCCTTACGATTCCAATACAGACCTTTGGGAATCCGCAATGGATACCCTTGTCGCAACAAGAGATGTTGTTGCAAGCACTCTCTATGATATAGAGTTTGCACTTGATGTTGACCTCTTCTCAGCTATGCTCGAAAAGGCAGCAAAGACTGGCTTTGTAGATGCAGACGGCAACATATTGAATCCCGAAGTTCCCGTTCCGCTCCATAAGCTTCTTACAGAAGAGCTTATAATGAAGCAAATCGATAATTACATCGATTCCAACATAAACAACGAAGAATTCATTGCAGAAATCTTAAGAAACGATACCGTTGTGGATATGCTTCTTGAAAACAAAGAATTAAGAAACAAGGTTCTCGGTAACAAGGATCAACGTGACAAATTTCTTGATGAATCTGCAATTAACAGACTGATTGTTAAGGAAGCGGTTCTAAACTGGATTTTCAATGACTCTGACTTTAAGCAAGAATTTCTAAATAGTAAAGAAGCATTCATATATATTGCAGAAGACTTGAAGCATGTTCTTGAAAATGCAGAAATCAAGAAGATAATTCTTGATGAATGTATTAAGTTTGTAGAGGAAGAGTACTTTAACGTAGATGATGGAGATGAACACAGCGAACTTTATAACTACATTGACACAAAGTTAAACTCAAGAGACTTTATCGATGAAATAGAGGAAGAACCGCAGCTTAGAATCTTACTCAAGGACGAAATCAAAAATCTTCTTCTTGACGACGATACTGATTCGGGAGCCGATAAGCAGGCAAAAGCAACCCTCAAAGAGAAAATCTTCACGGAAATAAGAAACAGTTCAACCTTCAGAACAACTGTGCTTAATGCAGTTGCAGGTAATGATGATATCCTCTTTGCCATAGGAGATGTAATAAGAAAAGACTTGCTTGCGGGCAATACAACCTACGAAGAGATTGTAGTGAATGCAATCAGGACGGAATTCCAAAAAGAAGGCTCTGCTCTCAAAGCCTCCATTATGAGCATGATACAGACGCAAATATCTGCAGAGAATTCCGACCTCAAGACAGAAATTCTCAATGCAGCTCAGGATCCCGACTCGGATATTTACTCTGCTATCAAGGAGTTTGCAAGAACTGATGCAACACTTAAGGCGAGCATCAAAGGCGCAGTTAAAGATGACATAAAGGATGATGCGAAAAGCTGGATAGAGGGCAATGTTTCCGAAGTTAAGGATAATGTAATAGCTGCTGTTAAGGGCAATGCTGCTCTTCTTAGTAAGGTGCTTTTGGCAAGCGGTTATATAACCGATGAGACTGAAGCATTAAACCACGCAAATGATTATGTAACGGGCAATAGCTTATATGCAACCGATATCGACGCAAAGATTGAGGAACATTTTGCGGATGAAGAATGCACTACATTAAAGGGCTTTATCACAGAAAACTATGACACAGTTTATGAAGAAGCTTATGAATTGATTTTTGATGATTTATATGTTAATTTGTTCGATGATACATATGAAGAGTATCTTGGCGGAAATGACGCTGATGCCAAGCTCGAGGATGCTTTCGATAAGTATGTATCCGGAGGAAATCTCGAAAAAGCGACGGATATGTTTATAGAGGATGCCGGTCGACTTATAAGTGCAGTTAAGCTGTATATCAAAGATAGTGATGATAAGCTTAAGGAAGTACTTGCTATATATAATAGTGCAGACAATATTTCAAGTCTGGAAGGTGCATTTGAAACGTATATCAATGCAAATGATGAAAATCTCGATGATGCATTTAATGTATTTGTACAGAGTTCAGCCTTTGACGGCTTCTACGCAGATTATATTTCAGATGACACCCGCTTCAATACATTGTTCGAAAGCTATTATACAACGCATGTACACGATGTAGCAAAGGATGCATATTTCAGCGAAAACAAAGACATTCAAAGCTTCGTGCGTAATAAAGTGTACGAATATACAGAGATACTTGTTATGGAGTATGCAGATAAGAAGCTTGAGGAAAATGATCACGGCGAACTCAAGGCAACAATAGATAAGCTCATTAATGATAAATTTGCCAAGGTTGTAAGAGAGAGATACTTTAGCGGCAAAGAAGAAGATAAGCAGTTCAAGGACACTATCGATAGTCTTATAAGGACAGAGGGTGAGCAGCTTATAAAAGAATATGTTAAGCCCGACAACACACTCTCCAATGATATAAAAACATTTATAAAGACTAAGATTGATACCAACATAGATACTATTGCAAATCAGTATGTGTTAGGTACTCTCTCTAAGAACATCAGAGAGCTCATAGACGCAGAAATAGACGCTCATATGAATAAGCTCATAGATGACTACATAAATGATGTAGAGGGCGCAAGAGATACCCTCGGCGAGCTTGTTCCCACCTATGCACAGGATGCGGTGGATACTCTTAAAGCTACCGATGCATTCAAAAACACTATTTCCGACTTTACATCAGGAAACGGTGTAAGAGTAAACGAAGACAACATAATGTTCATATCCATACTCTCCACTCTTATGGGAGAATACGATTATGACAAGATTATGGCAGACTTCGCACCTGCAAAGGTTAAGACCATTGCAGATAAGATAGGTAGTGAGCTTGCATCCAAGTATGTAAAGGGTCTTCTCGACACCTTCGTCGGCGGTATTAAGCAGGCAGAAGAAAGCCTGCAGGAAGATATCAATAGCGGTATCGAGGGCACAGAGTATAAGTTTACCACTACCCCGAGAGTAAGAATTTACTTCATGGATGACTTTGTGGTATCTATGTACAACAAGGCAATGCCCAAGGCTATAGATAAGCTCAACAGCAAAGAGCTTATATCTGCAAACCCCTACGCTCAGAAGCTTATAAACAAAAACTGGATTACAGAGCTTCTTGATTACGACAGTACCAATGTGAGCGAGGAACTCAGCGGTTACAGCATAAAGAAGGGCAGATACGATGAAGATTATGATGTGACCGACAGCCCGATTATGACATATATCGACATTGCTCTGGAAAACACTATTCTTCTCTATGATGCTGTAATGTGGTATGGCGACAAATACGAGGCTTCTATAGAAGATAAGCTTGATGCGGTATCCGCACTCATGGGCACATATGCAAACAAGGCAAACGAAGTTGTAATGCACTACATTAAGACAGGCGAGCTTCCCAAGGGCTATACACCTTATGAAATCACAGACAAGATTTTAGATAAGGTTCTCGGCGTAAACGATAAGATTGACGATGCTTATGACAAGGGTGAAGATAAGTACTACGAAAACGAGGACAAAATCCTTGAGCTTGTAGACAAGATGAAGAATTTCTACACCGAAAAGCTCG
Organism: Clostridia bacterium; assembly: GCA_045646525.1. GTDB lineage: Bacteria > Bacillota > Clostridia > UMGS1810 > UMGS1810 > RGIG8748. Next base: position 41,738 of record JAZRKX010000027.1, read on the forward strand.
ACAAGGATTACACAGAGGTTATAGACCTTGCAAGCCTCAGCGTGTATGCAGACGGCAAAGCATATCCCGTATACAAGATTCTTCTCGGTATAAGCGATGAAAACGATGCCTTTAATATTGATACCCTCGCAGATGCTATAGATGACTCCGACAATTATCATGGCATAAACGCACTTGAAAAGGGAATGAATAAGCTTAAATCCAAGCTTGCGCAGTTTGAAGAGAAGGATGTTGCATCCACTCACAGCATCATCAGAAATGCATACAAGTTTACATTAAGCTCCAGAGAAATAAAGGGACGCGAGACGGGTACACACACCGTTAAGCTTCGCAGATATTTTAAATAATTTGCAACCTTTTGCACCCGGGAAAAGTATTATAAGTGAACGACAAAATATCTCTGCACCGTTTTGGTGCAGAGATATTTCGAAAGGAAGATGAAAATGAAAAAAGCTTTATCGCTCATTGCGATAATAATGGTATTTGTGTTTTCGGTAAATATCTGCTTTGCAGATACTGCTGTAACAACACCCCCTGCACAGACAACACCTGAGGCAAAGCATCCCATGGAAGACCTCGATATGAATTCCGACCTCGGCAAGAGCGTGCTTAAGCTCTATGAAGCTGGTGTAATAAACGGCTACAAGGAAGCCGATGGTACATATGCCTACCGCGCAGATAAAAGCATAACCCGCGGTGAGTTCTGCAAAATGATAAACACCACCTTTGGTTACACTCTTATGGCAGACAATAAGTTTAAGGATGTAGACTCCAACAAACACTGGTATTATCATCATGTTCTTATTGCTATTCACTATGGCTACATACAGGGTCACGGAGACGGCACCTTTGGCGGCAACGGAAACATAACAAGAGAGCAGGTTTGCGTGATTCTCGACAGAATATTAAACAAGAAAGCCGAGACAAAACCGCAAATCACAGACAATGTTTCCTCCTGGGCGAAGGATGCTGTAGAAAATATAGCAGGACTTGGATATATGCCCCTCGAGGAGGGCGGCAAGTTCCGTGCAAAAGAATATATGACAAGAGGCGAGCTTGCGCTCACTCTTGATGATTTTGTAACCATAAAGACCCCCGAGGGTACTACAGACAAGGACAAAACACAAGAAAATAAGGAAGAGCAAAAACCCTCTAATCCATCAACCGGCTCTTCGGGCGGTGAGAAGGATTCCAACGAGGGCGCAGATATAGGAAGCTCCGGCGGCGGTAGCTCGGGCGGAGGCAATTCGGGAGGCTCGACTGAAAAAAGCTACACCATTACATACAACAAGGACGGCGGCAGCCTTAGCGGAGGCAAAACAACCTACAAGGCGTCGGATGCCGATTATACCTTACCCAAGCCGACCAAAAACGGATATAAATTCATGGGTTGGTTTGAGGACAAGGATGCCGATGTTACAAGTGCAGAGCCTGTAACCATACTCGCATCGGGTTCTACAGGCAATAAGACCTATTATGCAAAATGGGGCAAGACCTATACAATAAAGTATGTTCTTCATCCCTCTGAATACGAAAAAGAAGAGGACCCCACAATTCTCGGTAAGCTTGACGAAACAGCGAAGAAGTCATATTGTCAGTATGACGAATATGTTCTCCCCACTCCCACAAGAGGCGATGGCGAAGATTTCTTAGGCTGGTATGAGGCGCAGACCTTTAAGAATGTAAAGGATACCATTATTGTGTCGGATGAATACAAGGTCACCGCTATACCCGCAGGCAGCGAGGGCAACAAAACCTACCACGCAGTATGGCAAGATATGGTTAAGAGCTCAGACGATACATACTATTATGTAAATGATGCAATGTCTGCTATATCGGACATAAAGGACCTTATGCCCCTTGCAGTAGAGAGCGGAATTCTGGACTTCTTTGAAACCGCTCTTCCGCAGGTTTCCTCTTGGGAGGCACAGGGCGTGCTTGTAACCAAGAAGCTTGTCCGCAAGGTATATGAGTCCGAAGCGGATATAATAAGAGGAGCTTATCTTGAGCTTCAGGTGGCAGGCAGAGACCAGGAATTAAGAGATGAACTTCTGCAGCTTCGGGGAATAGAAAACCTTGTAACGATATTTGGCATAAACATCGCTTTTGGTACGGGCGATGTTGAGGTGCTTGAATAAAAAACAAGGGTCTGACTCAAAATTCAGAGTCAGGCCCTTTTCTGTATAAACAGTTTATTTGATAAATGCTTTAATGTCAATATCAAAAAAATGACCCAGGCTGGTGATTACATCTTTTTGACCGGGGGTAAGCGAATTGCTATAAACTCTCTGGAGCTCTCCGCTAAGTTCCGGAGAGTTTCTTACATCATCAATAAGAGATTCGAGAGATGTAAATTCTTTGTCTAAGAGTCTCTTGGTGGCTTCACTTGTAAGTAGCATGGTTGTTCTGTTGTTATACGCAACACGAGCGCAGTTTTCCATTGCGTTCAGAAGTGATATTACCTTGGCAAATCTTGTTTCCGAATCATTGTATTCGGGGTGTTCTTCCACACTATTGCGCATTTTTTCGACTATATTGGGTTTGTTGTTTTCTCCCAGAAGGTGAACCAATATGTATCTTACAGTATAATCGTTTGCCTCTGTTATAACATCCTCGGTAAGCACATCGTCGGCAAGGGTTAAGGGCTTTAAACTGTTTTTATCCCATGTATAGAGTCTTATGCGGTCAGGAGTAAGAGGAAGACCGTCTCCATCCTTGTAGGTAGCCTGAAACTGTAATCCTGTAAAGCTTGTTTTAGAGGAAACATCCAGCGGTATAGTCTTTGTAAGAACTCCGTCTGTATAGAAGCCCGCAAGAAGTATTCCGCCCTCATATGTATTTGGAACTGTGACCGAAAAGGTAATAGGCTCCGAAGAGTTTCGGTCATGTCTTATTGCGTCAATAGTAAAGCTTGCGCCCCCGTCCTGAAGTGCCGACGCCTCGGCACAAAAAGCAGTCGATAGAAAGAGCGTTCCCGCAAGAAGTGCACATAGCACCTTTTTCATAAATATCATTCCTTATAAAAATATATATACATTATGCCATAGCATTTTTGCTGTGTCAACATGGTTTAACAATCTGTAAAAAACTTGTCTTATTTCATAAATTCTTCATATAAATTATATGAGGTGATTTATGTGCGTTATGCGGCATATTGCAGGGTTTCTACAGGCAGCGACGAACAGCTTAATTCGCTTATAAATCAAAAGAAGTTTTTCGAAGAATATGTAAAGATGCGGGGCGATACCCTTGTACACATATATGCCGACAGAGGAATAAGCGGAAAAAGCATGGAAAACCGTACGGAGTTCAAAAAGCTTTTAGAAGATAGTGCCAAGGGGGAATTTGGTGCCGTGCTTGTAAAGGATATAAGCCGTTTTGCCAGAAATACTCTGGATTTTCTCACAGGTATCCGCGCACTCAAGGCGCAGGGAGTAGATGTTATATTTATAGGCGCCAATCAAAAAGTCATAGGCGAGTCCGAATTTGTGCTCACTCTTTTTGCCGCTCTGGCACAGGAGGAATCCTGCGCCCTTTCCAAAAGGATTATTTTCGGCAAAAAGCAGGGCGCCAAGGGCGGCAGAGTGCCCAATATCATATACGGCTACGACAAGCTGGATACATATACCCTCTCAATAAATCCCAAAGAGGCGCCTGTGGTGAGGGAAATATTTAGTATGTATACAAAAGAGGGCATGGGTTACAGGAAGATAGCGGCATATCTTAATGGTCGGGGCGTACCCACGAAGCTTGGCAAAGAGTGGAATCCCAAGGGGATAAAAAGGATTCTCGCCAATCCCATATATAAGGGTGTACTTGTAAATAACAAGACGGAAACAAGGGACTTTTTGCTCGGCATACGAAGTGAAGTTCCGAGTGATGAGAGGTATTATCATGTAAGGGATGAGCTTAGAATAATAGAGGACACGGTGTATGAAAAGGCGGTTTGCCTTTTGGATAAAAGAAAATAAAACCTTCTTTGCGGTCAAAGAAGCAAAACCTAAGGGGCATTTGGGCATGCCCCTTAACCCCGCCCTCCGCTATGGACTTTGAAGCTGAAAACCCCGATTAAAAACGCATATCCTACCGCCGTTGCGGACGCGACAATTTTGTCGCTTGTCCTCACTAAACGGCAAATGCATAATGGAACTTAAATTTCGCATTTGCCGTTTGCGGTGTCTCTGTGTTTTTAATCGGGGTTTTCTTAATGCTCCAAAGTCCAATGCGGATTTTACTGACGGCACCAAAAGCTTGATAACAAAGTGCAAAAATACTTTGTGTTTTACAAAATGCGACATGTTTCTCGGTTGACTTTTGAGAAAATATGTGGTACGATAATTTTGCCAAACAAAATCACATATTTGCATGTAATGAACGGAACTTTGCGTTTAGTAAAAACGTACAGTCTCTGGTTCTGTTCATTTGTGCATGAATCGATTTTGTTTGGCGACAATAAGGGCTGTACGCTTTTCGTGCGTCGGCTCTGTGCCGGCGCATTTTTTAATTTATACTAAAATTTAGAAAAGGAGAAATGCAAATGGAAGATTATAAGACAATGTATTATGAACTATTTAATAAAATAACGGATGTAATAGATACTCTTACAAAAATCCAACAGGAAGCAGAAGAAACGTTCATCTCTTCCAACGAAAACAATTAGATTTGTGCCTTGGCGCAAATCTACCTTATACTCTTCCCGCAGATTTCACGGCGGACGGGGAGGGGTTGTAGGGGTGACACCTGCAGGTCACCCCTACATATATAAATATTTTGTTGGCACACACAGAAGTGGTTGACCCCATAGCACTTGGCGCAAGAATTGTAGAGCCTACAGAAAACTGCTGCTGTTGCGGTTGTGACACAGATGTAAACTCGGTTCCCGAGAGCATCTGCTCTATATTCGAAGAAAACCTCGTAGGCGGCGAAGATGTACGCAAGGTTCTTGTTACCTTGGGCTTATTTACAATCGTAAGATTGGAAAGAGAAGTTCAGCTTATCATTCCTGTGATAGACTTCTGTATTCCCAATGACGAGTGCTCAGCAGTTTCTTCGGAAAACAATCCCTGTGAGCTCTTCGACAGACTTTGCTTCCCTATTGATGAGTTTTTCCCGCCTGAAAAGGGATGCTTAAACGAAAACAGCTCCCGTTGCCTGTAATATTTATCTAAATAAAAAGAAAACCGCATTGTAAAATGCGGTTTTCTGCATATTAACGGTCTGCGCTTTGTTTCACATTCCTTTTTATGCGCGGGGGTGCGCCTTATTATATACCTCTCGTATGTGGTTTTTCATAAGCTTGGTGTAAATCTGCGTAGACACTATATCCTTGTGCCCGAGCATCTCCTGTATTGATGCAAGGTCGGCGCCGTTTTCAAGAAGATGTGCGGCAAATGAGTGGCGCAGGGTATGGGGTGTTATATCCTTGTTTATGCCTGCAAGCTCTGCGTAGGATTTTACAAGCTTCCAGAAGCCCTGACGGGTCATTCTTGAGCCGTTGCAGTTTACAAACAGAGCTTCCTCGCCGGGCTTTAATATCATGGACTGTCTTGCGCCCATTATGTATTCGCGAAGCGCTCTTATGGCGGTTTTGCCAAGCGGCACAACTCTTGCCTCCGTTTCGCCGATACATTTTATGTAACCGAAGTCTAAGTCAAGGTCCTTTTTGTTAAGCGATATAAGCTCTGTCACCTTTATGCCCGTAGCGTACAACAGCTCAAGCATCGCTTTGTCGCGGGTGCCCTTGTCCGTAGAGGTATCGGGGCATTTCAAAAGCATATTCACTTCGCTTGTGGAAAGTATCTGCGGAAGCTTTTTCTTCGCCTTGGGAGTTTTAAGCTTGTATGTAGGGTCAAGCTTTACAAAACCCTTAAGATGAAGATAGGCATAAAGAGCTCTTACCGATGCAAGAGAGCGCGAAACAGAGGATACTGCCTTGCCGCCAAGCTGCATATATGTAATATAGCTTTCAACATCTGTGCTTTCCACCTTTTCCACCTCGATGTTACGCGAGGATATGAAGTCGGAAAACTGTTTTATGTCTCTTGTATATGATTGCAAAGTGTTCTTTGCAACTTTTTTGTCATTTTCAAGATAATCTACAAATTCACACAAAAGTGCGTTCATTTTATCCCTCATTTCAATATGCCGACACCAATGCCGAGCTGAATACATTCCGATATACACATAAGAACAAAGAAAACAAAGGTTTTCAGCGCAAATCCCAAATATTTTACTGCTTTGTCCGCGGGTGAAAGCTCGCAGCTTCTTACAGAAAAGTTTACCGCCGTAAGAAACAAAAGAACTTTTAGCGGCAGTACCAGAAAATTTGAAACAAAAACCGCAAAGAAAATACCTATTGCTTCTTTGGGCGCGCAGTTTTTTGCCGCAAGTCCCACCGCTGCCCCAAGGCAAAAGCCCTTAAACAGCAGAAGTGCCCCCGACAAAAATGTCACAGGGTATGCCGATGCAAAAATCAGTATCACCGCGCAAAAAATAAGATTGCCTGTAAAAGCTTTTTTAAAGCTTGGCACAAAAAGCGCATTTTCGACCGTAAGGTTTCGTATGTCCGCTGCGCCTTGTGCAAAAATTCCGCCTGCCGTACGGTAGGATACGAGTATACCTAAAAATATAAATATACCCAAAAGCGAAAAGCAAGAGGCAATAGCCGCTCGGCTTACAGGCGGAGACAAAGTATCTTTCATATCATCACTCCCCACTACAAAATTATGTAAAGCGGAGAGCATTTATTCAATTACTTTTTCATTTTTTCTGCTTTTTTAAGACAAGCATCGACTGCGTTCATTACAGTTTTTCGAAAGCCGTCATTTTCCAGCGAAGCAACCGCGTCTATGGTAGTGCCTGCGGGAGAACATACCATATCCTTAAGCTGGGCGGGGTGCATGCCCGTCTCAAGCTGCATAAGAGCACTTCCCATAAGTGTCTGCGAAGCTACGGTGTATGCGTTTTCTCTTGGTATTCCCGCTCTTACTGCGGCATCTGCAAGAGCCTCTATAAACATAAATGCATATGCGGGACCGCTGCCGCTAAGTGCGGTGTATGCGCTTATTTTGTCCTCGGCTACCCGAAGAGTCTTGCCCGAGCCTGCAAATATTTTTTCTGCAACGTCAAGCTCCTCCTCCGTTACAAGAGAGTCGGGAGCTATTACCGTCATGCCGCCGCCTACGGAGAGGGGGAGATTGGGCATTGTGCGGATTGTCTTTACATTTCCGAGTATTCCTTTTATATAATCTATGGTTATACCTGCGGCAATGGATATGTACACCTTGCTTTCATAACCGTCTACGGACTTTATATCATTAAGAAGCTTTTCAAAGCCGTCGGGTTTAACACACAATATTATGTAATCCGATTTTTTAACCAGATTTTCCAAATTTGTTACATTTATATTAAGCGATTTAACCTTGTCGGAAAAAGCGAGCGAGCAGGCATATGTAGTCTCTCTGCTGCAAGCCTTGCTTGCGATAGCACCGCAAAGCACGGAACCGCCCATGTTTCCTACGCCTATGAAACCTGTTGTAATACTCATACAAACACCTCCAAGTGTGTGCCTTTTTAATGGCGACAAAGATGATTATATCACAACCGCATGGTATATGTAAAGAGTTTTTTAACATTTTTTAAAATATTATGTCAACAAACCACTCTTATAAGCCGGTGCGGTGCTTGACTTTTAATCACCCCTGTGATATCATTATTGTGTATAATTATAGTATAAAGGAGTGTTGAACTGTGGAAAATCTGGTTCTTGTGGTAGACGATGAAAAACCGATAGTCGACATAGTAAAAATAAATCTGCAGAAAAACGGTTACCGTGTTATAGAAGCATACGACGGAATAGAGGCGGTATCAAAGGCGATATCCGAAGAGCCCGACCTTATACTTCTGGATGTAATGCTTCCGGGACAGGACGGCTTTTCCGTATGTAAAAAAATACGCGAAACCTCAGCTGTGCCCATAATAATGCTCACCGCACGCGACGAAGAGGTGGACAAAATCTTGGGTCTCGAATTAGGCGCAGACGACTACATGACAAAGCCGTTTTCCATACGCGAGCTCATAGCCAGAGTCAAGGCAATATTAAGAAGGTCGCAGATTTCCGCAAAGGACGAAGCCACAGGCGAAATCCTTATTTTCGGAGACCTCACCATAGATATAGAAAAGTATGAGGTGCGCAAAAGAGGCGATGTAATAGAGCTTACATTCCGCGAGTTCGAGCTTCTTAAATTCCTCGCCACAAAAAAGGGCAAAATCTTTTCAAGGGAAAATCTTTTAAATAAAGTGTGGGACTATGAGTTCTACGGCGATGTCCGTACTGTGGATGTTACCATCCGCCGTCTCCGCGAGAAAATCGAGGATAACCCCAGCATCCCCACATATATTATGACAAAGCGCGGTGTAGGATATTATTTTGGAGCGTAAGAGATGTTCAAAAGCTTAAGTCTTAAGATAGCTATGATGTTTGTGCTTCTCACCATATCGATTATCATTCTTATAGGGTCGTTTATGACAGAGAGCATAGAAGCATTTTATGAAAATGAATTCAAGGAGCTTATGTCCTCGGTATTTAGCGAGGACTATATCGACGAGCTCAATTTGTCGGCATCATCAGATGCGGATGCAAGAGAAATATACAACGGCATTACCGTGTATTTAAGCCAGATAGGTGTGGACTCATTCCGCAACCTTTACTTTCTGGACGGCAAAACGGGAAAAACAATAGAAGACTTAACCACAAATACAGAGCTTTCCAAAACTCTGGAAATCTCGCCCAACATCATAGCCGCCATGAGTGGTAAGACGGGCGCCGAAACCCTTTCGGGAACAGGCTACATGGATTATGCCGTACCTGTACAAAAGGACGGCAAGGTGCAGTATATAGTATATGTACGGGACACCAAGGAAGAGACCACAAGCGTAATGAGCTCCATATTTTCCATCATGGTGCAGGCGCTTCTTATAGGTCTTGCCCTGTCGGTGCTTTTGTCCATACTTCTTTCCAAAACCATCATTCTGCCCATACAGTCGCTTACAACCAAGGCAGAGAGGATTTCCGAGGGAGAGTTTGACGAAACCATTGAGACCCGCTCCGTCGACGAGATAGGACGCCTTACAAACACATTCAACCTCATGGCATCAAAGCTTAAGGAAACTCTTTACGAAATACGAAGCGAAAAGGATAAGTCCGAAACAATTCTTCTTCACATGACAGACGGCGTTATAGCTTTCAATAAACTGGGAGAGCTTATCCACATAAATCCCGCCGCAAAGGAACTTTTAAAGATTACAGATACAAAAGGAATAAACTTTAATTCCATCTTCGGCTCTATTACGGATGTATCGGTAGAAAAGGTGCTTTTTCTTCCGCATTTTAAGGGTGCAGAGCGCAATATAACCACCGATACAAACGAGCTTATAGTGCATTTTGCCCCCATACGCACAGCAGATTCGTCCGAGGGCATAATAGCCGTGATACAGGACATCACCGAACAGCGCAAGCTCGACAAAGCGCGCAGAGAGTTCGTTGCCAATGTATCGCACGAATTGAGGACACCTCTCACCACGGTAAAAAGCTATGCGGAAACCCTTACCGATGTCCTTGCCGACGGAAGCGTGGAGCCTGAGCTTTTCGGCACATTCTTAAAGATAATAAATAACGAAACAGACCGCATGACAAGGCTTGTAAAAGATTTACTTCTGCTTTCCAGACTGGACTATTCCTTAAGGGATATGCCCAAGGAGCATTTTGATATATCCAAGATGATAAAATCCCTTGTGGAAAGACTTACCATAAATTCAAACGAGAAGAAGCAAACCCTCATATACGAGCCGACAAATGCTCTGCCTCTCTATCACGGAAACCCCGACAGGATAGAGCAGGTGCTTATAAACATAATTACAAACGCAATAAAATATACACCCCAAAACGGCAGAATACTTATAACCACCATGTATATGTACAGTTCCATATGCATCAAGGTTACGGACAACGGCATAGGCATCCCCTCCGAGAGCCTCCAGCACATATTCGAGAGATTCTACCGTGTGGATAAAGCCCGCTCGAGAGAGATGGGCGGTACAGGTCTTGGTCTTGCCATTGCCAAGGAGATAGTGGAGGCGCACGACGGCACCATAGAAATCAAGAGCAAGGCGGGCAAGGGTACGGAGGTTATTATAAATTTACCTCTTGAGAACTTGGGTGCTTAAATGTTATGCGCTTTTAAAGCGCTTGTAATTGTTTTGTAACAATTATATTATATAATAGACTAAGAACAATAGGCTGGCACATACGTGCAATGTATTTTTATAAAGGTGATTACAATGAAAAAATTAATTACATCCGTTCTCATAATCATGCTGTGTCTTGTTCCGCTTACGGCTTTCGCCTCGGCTGAGACACTACCATCCGATTATGCAGGCAACACCACAGAACTTATAGATATCAAAAACCCCGAGGTTGCTTCCAGCACCACCGCAAACAAGGCTTGCGTTATTTCGGCGGTTGCAGCAAGCGGAACTACGGTTACGCTCTATACATACAATGCGGAAACAGGTACATATGTAAAAATGTATTCAGACGGTGCCCCTCTCGAATCTGTAGTGGGTGCCGCAGGTCTCTATGCACAGAACATAGAGCTTACATACGGCAGCAACAATATCCTTGTTGTTGCGTCCTCGGGCAATTTGGTAGAGACTGCTAGACTGGAAGTAACTCTTGTAAAGAATAACCTCATAGATACTATCAAAAACTTCTGGCAGAGTATTTTGAATCCGTAATGGGTGATTTGTTATGAAAAAGGAAACCATTAAAACCGCAGTTCTGGCTTTACTGGTAGTTAGCAGTATTGTACTTACTATTAATAATTGGTTTAGTGAAAAATTATGGCCCGACGGCTATAATTTTTTTTCTAATTTAGCAAATTATTTTTCCATAGGCAAAAACCATAAGAGCTATTATCTTTCCGAGGAAAATGTGTCAAACCCTGCTAAGATAGTTGTAAACAACAGCGACTTGAGGAATGTATACACACACTCGTCTGCAGATTTCAATGATATGGTAAATACCGTAAAGAAGCACCTTAAATCAGGTCTCGGACAAAAAGACGGCATATCCAAAGGAAGCTCGGATGAGTGGAAGAATGCTCTTAAAAACAGGTCCATATATTTCTCATATCCCGTGCCGTACGGCACCAAGACCTTTTCGGCTATACTGGATACTCCGGTAAATGCGCTCGAGGGCGGAAATGTGCAGGAATTTGTGCTCGTATCGGGTGACAGTATCACAGGAAAGCCGCACCTTTTTGTTAAATCGGCGGGCGAGGATTCCCACACAGACATCACCCTTTCGGGCGACAGCTTAGAGATAGATGCGCTTATAGAAAAGTATGCGCTTTCCTCGGCGGGTGAGTGTCCGTATTCATTTGAACTGAACTTCGACAAGACGGGCGAGAACAAGGAACAAAAGGTTACCATAGATTCTCAGGTTATCCTCTCCATAAAGCCTATTACCGCAACTGCGGTTTCGGAGATAAATTATTTCGAAAACATATCCGAAAACGAGGAGCTGCATACAGAGTTTTTAAGGTCGTTCGGCTTTAACGCATCGAACATGCGAAAGAATGTAACTCTTGACAAAACCATAATATTTGCCGAAAACTACGGCACCATAAAGATGCACCCCGACGGACTTATGGAGTTTAAGGCGCTAAGTAACACAAAGGGTATAGAAATAGGGAATTCGGTTGAATTTTACGATACCTTTATAGATTGCATAGAATTTGTAAATAATGTATGGGATACCGCGTGCCATGAGGAAAATATGGACATCAATCTTTCCTCGGTAAAGATGGGAGATGCGGACAACAGCTTTGTCATAACCATAGATTATTATGCGGAGGGCATGGAGGTTGTAACTCGCGTAGATGCTACAGACTCTCACAGCGCTCTTAATCACGCCATAGAGATAGAGGTTACAAATTCCAGGATAACATCCTACAGACAGGCAGTGCGCGGATACAAATCGACAGGAGACATAACCTCATGCAGCGGAGTTATAGAGGCGCTCGACACCCTCATGGCAAACGAAAGCATAAAATCCGACAATATAACAAGTCTCTACAGAGCATACTTTGCTTCGGAAGACGGCATCTGCAGGCCATGCTGGATAGCCACAACCGCCAAGAATGAAACAAGAATCATAAAGGAGGCGGGAAGATGAATTTAGGCAGAGTAAAGACCTTTCTTATAGTGTTGTTTCTCGGTATAAATATATATCTTATCGCCGCAGGCTTTTCTTCTGCGCGGTTTTATCTCGACAAGGATACCGTGTCCGACTGCATAGAGGTGCTGGGCGAAAATTCAGTAACGCTTAAAGAGGGTGTAATACCCGATTATACAGTAAACCTAAGGGGTATAGATACGGATAATGTTGTGTACACCAATGCTTCTGTAAGAGAGGGCAAAAACGGCTTCAAGCCTAAGGGCAACACCTTTTCGTGTATGTTCACCCCGTCGGATAAGACGGCAGAACCCAAAAAGGCTGTGCTTGGCTTCCTTAAACAAAACGGCTTTGACACAGAGCACATGAAATTCTCTTCATCCAAAAATGACGGAGTGTGGTATATAACCTGCAGGGTGGAGGATTATGCCATATTCGACAGCCGTATCAAGGTGACAAAAAGCGAAGATTCATATATCATAAACGGCAGATGGTACGAGCCGAAATCCCATAAGGTACGCTCTCAGAGCCGTCAGCGAAACGCGGTGTATATTACAAGTGTGCTTGTGAATATGCTTCAGAATGAAGATGTGATGCAAAACGCACCTTTTGAAATAACAGATATAGACTACGGCTATCTTGCAGGTCTTCCGTACGGAAGCGAGGAGCACATAAGGGCAACGGCAATGCCCTACTACAGAATAAAGGATAATAAGGGCAATACCTATTATTACGACGCAGAAAGCGGCGAATATTTGAAATAATACCATTACAGGAGGAAATAAAAATGGCAAAACCAAGAATACCCATGGGCATGGGCGGTGCAAACATGAACAATATGCTTAAGCAGGCGCAGAAGATGCAGCAGAATATGCTTAAGATGCAGGAGGAAATCGAAAAAGAAGAATTCGAGGCAAGTGCAGGCGGCGGTGCCGTAACTGTAAAGATGTCGGGCAAAAAGGAGCTCACATCGGTTAGCATAAAGCCCGAAGCGGTAGACCCCGATGATGTAGAAATGCTCGAAGACCTCATTCTTACTGCAGTAAATGATGTTCTTTCCAAGGTAGACAGCGCAAACGCAAGCAAAATGAACTCTATAACAGGCGGACTCAATATACCCGGAATGTTTTAATTTCTCTTGACAAGAGAGTGTATTGATTATATAATAACTATATATGGGTACAAGTGTCTGCGTTTTCAGGCGGACACGGTACAAAGGAGAGTATTGCATTGAGAGTTATTTCCGGCTCATTAAGAGGTCTTAAGCTGGAAAGCCTTCCCGGCACAGACACCAGACCCACTCTGGACAGAGTGAAAGAAGCGCTTTTTTCCATGCTTATGGGTAAGGTGGCAGACAGCGCGGGACTCGACCTTTTTGCAGGGAGCGGCGCTCTCGGCATAGAGCTTATGAGCAGGTACGGCAGAGAATGCACCTTTGTGGATAATTCTGCCGATGCCATGAGGGTAATAACTGCCAATATTACAAAAGCACGCCTTACAGATAAGGTGTGTTTGGAAAAATGCGATGCACTTTCTTTTCTTGGCTCAACTCCAAAGAAGTTTGACATCATATTTCTGGACCCGCCCTATATGTCGGAGCTTTATGACAAAGCGCTCGATATCATAAGAAACAGAGGTCTCTTAAATTCGGGCGGTGTGGCGGTGTGCGAGTGTCCGAGCGGTTATACTCCGCTTCTGGCAGGCTATACCGTAATAAAGGACAAGACCTACGGCAAGGTAAGGCTTTTGGTATTGGAGGAAGCATAATGAGAATAGCTGTTTATCCGGGGAGCTTTGACCCCGTAACAAACGGACATATAGATATAATACGCCGAAGCGCAAGGACATTCGACAAGGTGTATGTGGCTGTGCTCGTAAACAGCGCCAAAAAGCCCGCATTTACCACAGAGCAGAGAATGGCGTGGATACGCAAAGCAACCGAGGGACTAGATAATGTAGAGGTAGATACCTTTTCGGGACTTTTGGTAGACTATATGAAAGAAAAGGATGCTAAGTTTATTATAAAGGGTTTAAGGGCTCTATCGGATTTTGAATACGAATTCCAGATGGCTCTTATGAATCACAAGCTTTCCAAGGATATAGAAACACTCTTTATGATGACAAGTGCCAAATATCAGTACTTAAGCTCAAGCATAGTAAAAGAGGTTGCCCGTCACGGCGCATCTCTGGACGGACTTGTGCCCGAGTGCATCAAGGACGATATAATAGCAAAAGCACAACAGGTTTTTCACCCTGAAAATAAATAATAATTATAAATTTTGTATGAGAGGAGTACAGAAGATGGATGTTATAGAAATGCTTAGCGAACTTGAAGAAATTATAGAAAAAGGTTTTGAGATACCCATTATCAAAAAGACCTTTATCGACAAGGAAGCCGTAATGTCCCTTATAAACGACATAAGCCTCCAGCTTCCCGATGAGCTCAGAGTAGCAAAGTCTATTGCAGAGGATTCCAAGAAGATAATTGCCGATGCGCAGAGACAGGCAGATGCCAAGATTAAAGAGGCAGAGCACAAAATAATGGGTCTTGTAGACGAGCACGAAATCACAAGACAGGCTACTGCAAATGCCAACGATATCATATCCAAGGCACAGAAGGACGGCAGAGAAATCAAGCTTGCAGCCATCAAATTTGCAGACGAGCTTCTTGAAAGAGTAGAAGGCGATGTTAAGAGCATTGGCGACAAGTTAAGACAGGGAAGAGAAAATCTCCGTCAGTAATTTTATAATGCAACAAAAAGGCTGCGGTAAGCTATGCAAAGGGCGACCTTTGGCATAATTTGCTGCAGTTTTTTGATAAAAAGGATTTGATTTATATGACATTTAAAGATGCAAAGAGAATAGTTTTCAAGGTAGGCACCTCCACCCTTACCTACGAGGGCGGCGGCATAAACATACGCCGTGTGGAAAAGCTTGTTAAGGTGCTTTCCGATATAAAAAATCAGGGCAAGGAAATAATTCTTGTAACAAGCGGTGCCATAGGCATAGGCATGGGAAAGCTTGGCATAACCGAGCGCCCAAAGGAGACAAGGGGCAAGCAGGCGCTTGCTGCTATAGGTCAGTGCGAGCTTATGGACTTTTATTCCAGACTTTTTTCCGACTATAACCATACCGTAGCACAGCTTCTTCTTACAAAGGATGTTGTGGACAATGAGGTTTTAAAGCACAATGCACAAAACACCTTTGAAACCCTGCTTTCGCTCGGCGCAATACCTATTGTAAACGAAAACGACTCCATAAGTGCAGAGCAGATTGAATTCGGCGACAACGATACCCTCTCTGCCATAGTGGCAAGTCTTACACATGCGGATATGCTCATAATCCTTTCGGATATAGACGGTCTTTATGACAAAAATCCGTCCGTAAACCCCGATGCCAGACTCATACCTCTTGTAGAGGATATCACAGAAGATATAAAGATAGTCGCCTCGGGTGCAGGCACCTCAAGAGGAACAGGCGGTATGATTACCAAGATTTCCGCCGCAGAGATTGCAACGGCGGCAGGAGTGGATATGTTTATATTAAACGGCAAGGACCCTGCCATAATATATGAGCTTGCAGACGGCGGTAAGGTGGGCACACTCTTTCGTGCAAGAAAGGAATAAACTCATGTCAGATTTAATACAAAAAGGCATATATGCAAGAAAAGCCGCATCCTTTATTGCAAAAAAGGATACAGCCTACAAAAACCTCATGCTTACAAAAATATCCGAGGCCTTAAAGGATAATGCAAAGTACATAGAGGAGCAAAACCTTACAGACCTTGCAAACGCAAAGGAAAACGGAATATCCGAAGCTATGACAGACAGACTCCGTTTTGACAAAGCAAGGATTATTTCCTGTGCGGATGCTGTGCTCGAGGTAACAAAGCTTGCCGACCCCGTGGGCGAGGTGCTCTCGTCTGCAGAAAGACCAAACGGACTTAATATAGACAAGGTGCGTGTGCCCTTTGGAGTTATAGGTATAATATATGAATCACGCCCCAATGTAACGGTAGATACCACCGTGCTTTGCCTTAAGACATCAAACGCGGTGATACTCCGCGGCGGCAAAGAAGCAATCCACACAAATACTGCTATAGTCAAGGTAATGCGCTCTGCCTTAAAGGATATGGGAGCGGACGAAAACCTTATAGGCTTTGTGGAGGACACCTCGAGAGACAGCGCAAACGAAATGATGCGTCTTAAAGGTTATATAGATGTGCTCATACCCCGAGGGGGAGCAGGTCTTATAAATGCCGTGGTAAATAATTCCACCGTGCCTGTTATAGAGACGGGTGTGGGCAACTGCCATGTGTATGTGGATAAATATGCCGATATTAAAAAAGCTGTGGATATAGCGGTAAATGCCAAAACGAGCAGACCGTCGGTATGTAATGCCATAGAGACTCTTCTCATACACAGGGATATAGCAGATGAGTTTTGCAAAGAGCTTAACCCTCATTTTGAAAGCAAGGGCGTTAAGGTCTATGCAACAGATGATATAAAGGATGTTCTTAAAACCGTGCGCTCTGTTACAGATGAAGATTTTGCCACCGAGTTTCTGGACTACGAGATTGCCGTGCGCACAGTAGACAGTATAGACGAAGCAATAGACCATATCACAAAGTACAGTTCAATGCACTCGGAATGCATTGTGTCCGAGGATGCCGTATCGCAGAAGCTTTTCACCTCATGTATAGATGCGGCGGCGGTGTATGTGAATGCTTCCACCCGCTTTACAGACGGTTTTGAATTCGGCTTCGGAGCGGAGATAGGCATAAGCACACAAAAGCTTCACGCAAGAGGTCCTATGGGACTTAGTGAGCTTACAAGCTATAAGTATATTATAACAGGCAACGGTCAAATCCGTTAGAGATGTAAAAAATGCGCAGATATAAACAATTACAAAAAGAGGCTCGGGAATCCGAGCCTCTTTTAACATGCTTATTTTGTTTTCTTTCTGTCGTGTATTATCATGCCCACTATGGTGAATATAAGCTGGGGTATATGTGTTGCAAGTGCATTGTATGCGGGTGCTATTATATCGTGGGTGCACCACAGGAGCATATTTACTATTGTCCAGAATCTGTATTTTGCGCCGTTTGTCTGTCCTATGCACATTATAAAGCTTAGAGAAGCTATTATTACAAGTGTGCCAAGAAGAGATATTCCGCCTGCCACCCATATGTTAAGTACAATTATAGCTATTACATATATGGCTATGAGCCACTTGGGAATCGGCTTGTTTTTCGAGTCGAAGAAATAGTTTATGAGTGTCATAACCGCACCGAGATAGCATGCTGCGGCGCCGTTTATACCGCTTCCGCCCACAAGGTAGCTGGTGGCTACAAAGAGATTTGCACAGAAAACCAAAAACAGAATGGTTTTCATTTTCTCGCCCTTTATGAGTGAGGCGGATATTATGCATATGAGACCTGAAATACTTAATATGTAAGATAGTAGTTGCATTGTTTTCTCCTTTGTTTTTTATTTAGTATATCATGAATTCAGCACAAATACAATGAGCTTTATAAATATTGTTTACTTTTTTGGGAAAAGGTGTTAAAATATATCTATATATTGTCTCGGAGGAAAAGATATGATACATTCAATTTTGCTTATAGGTCAGTCCAACATGGCAGGAAGAGGCTTTGCTAATGAGGAAGAGCCCATAAATAACGAAAAAATCAAGGTATTGCGAAACGGCAGATGGTGGAACATGTACACCCCCGTAAATCCCGACAGAGTAACTGCGGGAGTCTGTCTTGCAGAGAGCTTTGCAGATTTGTATGCCGCAGAGCACGATGCTGATGTGGGTCTTATTCCATGCGCAGACGGAGGCACCTGCCTTGACCAATGGCAAGTGGGCGGACTTCTCTTTGACCATGCGTGCTATATGGCACAGCTTGCCATGCGCACATCCACCATTGCGGCGGTTTTGTGGCATCAGGGCGAGTCGGATTGCGGAGACGAGGTATATCCGTTGTACGAAAAGAAGCTGTCTGTAATAATGGAAGCATTCCGTGAGAGATTATGTCTACATGATGTTCCCTTTATCCTTGGAGGTCTTGGTGATTTTATAGAGGATTTCCGCGGCAAGGACGGAGACGGCTACCATTTTGCAAACAGTCCCCATATAAATGCCGCCTTAAAAAGCTATGCAGACAAAACCGATATGACGGGTTTTGTATCGGCAGAGGGTCTTACCTCAAATCCTGACGGACTTCATTTCAATGCCAGGTCATTAAGGGAATTCGGAATACGCTACTATAATGAGTTTAAAAAGCTTGAGGACAAAAATAAAATATTTATTTCCAAGCCTGACTGGAACGATGCAGTAAGGTCGGAACTTGAAAGCCTATAAACAGTATTTTAGTTTTTCATCTTGCAGATAAAGTATGTCAGAGCCAAAAGGTCTGCACATCCCCCGGGCGGCAAAGGTCATAGATGTCTCGGGCGGTCACAGCGACACCGCCGCAGGTGCAAAGCTATCTATGATAATTGCGCCCATGTTCAGAGCAAGAATGCCCATCATTACAGACAGGGTAAACTGCATATCCACAACGGGCAGTGATATAGATGTACTTGTAACACAGTAGCAGTAAATCCCAAAAACGAAGAATTAAAAATAAATCTTAAGAAAAAAGGACTCCCGGTTGTCGATATCGAAATATTAAAGGAGAAGACCGAGCGCATAACAGGTAAACCGAAGTCTCTTTCCAAGGGTGAGATAGTTGTAGCCGAGGTGGTATCGCGCTATGGCGAAATTACAGACAGAATATACGAGGTAAGAACATGAGAGAAATAAGTGCCAAATTAATAACGCAGACAGTAAAGAAGCTCTGCATAGAGGCAAACTGCCATCTTCCGCAGGATATCAAGTCTGTGCTGGAAAAGGCGTATGATGAGGAAAGCTGGCAGGGCGCAAAAGAAATCCTCGGCAGAATATGCGAAAACTACCGCATTGCCGACAGCGAAAATGTGCCCATATGTCAGGATACAGGCGCGGCGTGCGTGTTTCTTAAGATTGGACAGGATGTGCACATAGACGGCGACTTAACCGAAGCGATAAATGAGGGTGTCCGTCAGGGCTATAGCGAGGGTTATTTAAGAAAGAGTATCGTACGCGACCCTCTCGACAGGGTAAACACGGGCGACAACACCCCCGCAATGATATATTTTGAGCTTACATCGGGCGACAGGATAGAGATAACCGTAGCGCCAAAGGGTTTCGGAAGCGAGAATATGAGCCGTATAGCAATGCTTAAGCCATCTGACGGTATAGAGGGTGTAAAGCAGTTTGTAGTAAAAACCGTGGAAGAAGCAGGTCCCAATCCCTGTCCTCCCGTTGTGGTCGGAGTGGGTATAGGCGGTACCTTCGACAAGGCGGCGTACCTTGCAAAGAAAGCGCTTTTAAGAAATGCCGACGAGCCAAACCCCGACAAGTTCTATGCTGATTTGGAAGAGGAGCTTTTGGAAAAGATAAATTCTCTCGGTATAGGTCCTCAGGGACTTGGCGGCAGAACAACCGCCCTCTGTGTGAACATAGAAAAGTTCCCAACTCATATAGCGGGGCTTCCCGTGGCAGTCAACATCAACTGCCATGTCACAAGACACAAGACGGAGGTAATATAATGGAGATTAAGCTTACAACACCTCTTACAAGGGAAAAGGTGCGCTCGCTCAAGGCGGGAGACAGTTGCCTTATAACAGGCACAATATATACCGCAAGAGATGCCGCACACAAAAGGCTGTGCGCTCTTGCCGACGAGGGCAAGGCTCTTCCTCTTGATATTGCCGACAGTATAATATATTTTGTAGGACCCACCCCCACAAAGCCGGGGCAGATAGTAGGCTCTGCCGGTCCTACCACCTCATACAGAATGGACGCCTACAGTCCTGCGCTTATAGCTCTCGGGCAGACAGGAATGATAGGCAAGGGCAAAAGAGATGACAGTGTAATAGCTGCCATGAAAGAGTACGGTGCGGTGTACTTTGGTGCTATAGGCGGCTGCGGTGCGCTTCTTGGCAAATGCATAAAGAAAGCCGAGGTAATAGCCTATGATGATTTGGGCCCCGAGGCTATACGAAGACTTGTGGTAGAGGATTTTCCTGTGGTTGTTATAATAGACAGCGAGGGGAATAATCTTTATGAAACAGGGCGAAAGGAATATTTGGAGAGTCTTTCGGATTGAAAAACCATAAATGTGACCTGTAGATGCTCCTCCTACTGCCCCCTCATCCGCTGTGGACTTTAAAGCTAAAAACCCCGATTAAAAACGCATATCCTACCGCCGTTGCGAAAGAAGAAATTTTTTTCTTCAAGTCCTCACTAAACGGCACTTGAAAAAGGGAACTTAAATTGCTTCAAGTGCCGTTTGCGATAGCTTTGCCTTTTCTCTTTTTCCTTTCCAAATCCCGCATATTTCAATGCGGATTTTTTTAAGCTTTGGATATACTTTATTTTTCATTTTCAAATATTCGTAACGGATTTCTTCCTATTATATATAATAATCAATCAGAACAGAGCATATTTTGAGATATACATCAAAGGTTTACATAATGCAAATTTGGGCGCATATATAGCGCAAAGTGAGTATTTAAGGGCATTTGAGAGCTTTTTTGCTTTTATTTCAAGGGAAATACCATGTACAAATTGCACAATTTATATGTTGTGTGAATGTGCAACATTCACGAAATTTTAAAAATTTACTCAAAAAAAACCAAATACAGAAAAAAATGCTTGCAAATCGCTTCTTTATATTATATAATAGTCAAGCGTGGCATGACATACGATGATGTGGGAGGTTACCAATCGCAGGAAGTAACGGACCTTGCGGTTAATTTCCACGGAGAATGTCCGAATCGTGAATTCGGGCGGCACGGTCACTTGATATAGGTGTATTATGCCCCGGATAGCTTAAGTTTTAATTAAGTTGCCGGGTTTTATAATGCATTGAGTACGACACACCCGGCTGGGTGTACGTTTTCATGACTGCCGGAATGGCACCAAGAATATCAAAAGGAGGTACTATCTCATGGCTAAAAGTCAGAAAATCAGAATTAAGCTTAAGGCTTATGACCACCAGTTAATCGACCAGTCTGCAAAGAAAATTGTTGAGACTGCAGAAAGAACCGGTGCAAAGGTTGCAGGTCCTATTCCGCTCCCTACTAAGAAAGAGGTTGTTACAATCTTAAGAGCGGTACACAAGTATAAGGACTCCCGTGAACAGTTCGAATTAAGAACTCACAAGAGACTTATCGACATATTGGAACCCACAGCCAAGACTATCGACAGCTTGCTCAAGATTACATTACCCGCAGGCGTTGATATCGAAATCCAGCAGATGTAATTTCTGCAAAAGAAACGCGCTCACGCATTTCTTTTGGGAGCTGTCACCGACGATGGCAGCAGGTCATGTTGAGGCACCTTAGCTTCAACCAATAACCATAATAGGAGGAAAGCTAAAATGCAGAAAGCAATTTTAGGAAAGAAAATCGGAATGACTCAGATTTTTACAGAAGACGGCATTGTAATACCTGTTACAGTTATCGAAGCCGGCCCTGTTACAGTCGTTCAGAAGAAAACAGTTGAAACAGATGGCTACAATGCTATCCAGGTAGGTTATGTAGATGCCAAGGATAAGGCACTTACAAAACCTGAAAAAGGACACCTTGCTAAAGCAGGCGTTGCTGGCAAAAGAGTTCTTAAGGAATTCAGATTGGAAGATGATTCCGCTTACAACGTAGGCGACGAAATCAAAGCAGACGTATTCGCAGAAGGCGACAAGATTGATGTAACAGGCATCAGCAAGGGTCACGGCTATGCAGGTACAGTAAAGAGATGGGGCACACACAGAGGTCCTATGACTCACGGTTCCGGTTATCACAGAGGCGTTGGTTCCATGGGTGCTTGCTCAACACCTTCAAGAGTTATGAAGAACAAGAGACTTCCCGGTCACATGGGTGTTGAACAGGTTACAGTTCAGAATTTAGATGTAGTTAAGGTAGATGCAGAAAAGAACATCATCCTCGTTAAGGGTGCAGTTCCCGGTCCTAAGGGCGGCGTTGTAACTATCAAAAACTCAGTTAAGGCGTAATAGCGTAAGGAAGGAGGACTAACAATGCCAAAAGTAGCTTTATATAATATGGAAGGAAGCCAGATTGGCGATATCGAATTAAATGAAAGCATTTTCGGTTGCGAGGTAAACACAAGCGTACTTCACGAAGTAGTTAAGAACTACCTTGCAAACCAGAGACAGGGCACACAGAGCACAAAGACTCGTTCCGAAGTTCGCGGCGGCGGTATTAAGCCCTGGAGACAGAAGGGAACAGGTCGTGCAAGACAGGGTAGCATAAGAGCTACACAGTGGATCAAGGGCGGTATAGCATTAGGTCCCAAGCCCAGAGATTACAGATACTCTGTAAACAAGAAGCTTAAAGCAATAGCTCTCAAGAGCGCATTAAGCTCCAAGGTGGCAGAGGGTGCATTTGTTGTGGTTGACGAAATAGCACTTTCCGAAATCAAGACAAAAGCAGTTTGCAGCATGCTCAAAAACCTCAAGGTAGAATCCAAGGCTCTTATCGTTACAAACGAAAAGAACGACAATGTTGTTAAGTCAGCAAGAAATATACAGGGTGTTGCTACAACATTCATGGGCAGCCTCAATGTATATGACATCTTAAAGTACGATGTAATGGTTATATCCAAGGATGCTGTATCCAAGATTGAGGAGGTGTACGCATAATGAATAAGTATGATATCATTATAAAACCTATCATTTCTGAAAAGAGTATGGATCAGTCCGCAGACAAGAAGTACACCTTTAAGGTTGCTCTTGGTGCAAACAAGATCGAAATAAAGAAAGCTGTAGAAGAAATTTTCGGCGTTAAAGTAGAAAGTGTTACAACCCAGAGAGTTCTCGGTAAGGTTAAGAGAATGGGTGCTACTTTCGGTAAGAGAGCAGACTGGAAGAAAGCAGTTGTTACCCTTACAGCCGACAGCAAGACCATCGAGTTCTTTGACGGAATGGCGTAATAAACCTATTAGAAATTAAGGAGTGAAAAGGAATGGCAATTAAAAAATTTAATCCTACATCTCCCGCACGCAGATTTATGACAGTTTCTACCTTTGAAGAACTTTCTAAGGTTGCTCCGGAAAAATCCTTGCTCGAACCCAAGAAGAGCAATGCCGGAAGAAACTCTTACGGTAGAATAACAGTTCGTCACAGAGGCGGCGGAAACAGACAGAAATACAGAATTATAGATTTCAAGAGAAACAAAGACGGCATGAATGCAAATGTTCTTACAATCGAGTACGATCCTAACAGAACAGCAAACATTGCCTTAATCCAGTACGAAGACGGCGTTAAGAGCTACATCATAGCTCCCGTTGACCTTAAGGTTGGCGATGTAGTCCGTTCCGGTGCAGATGCCGATATCAAACCCGGTAACGCACTCGAAATCAAGGATATCCCCGTTGGTACTCTCATTCACAATGTAGAGCTTTTCCCCGGCAGAGGCGCTCAGCTTGTAAGAGCTGCAGGTAATTCTGCACAGCTCATGGCTAAGGAAAACGGCTACGCACAGGTAAGACTTCCCTCCGGTGAAGTTAGAATGGTTGCATTAAACTGCAGAGCTACAATCGGTCAGGTTGGCAATGTAGACCACGGCAACATCTCCATCGGTAAGGCAGGTAGAAAGAGACACATGGGTTGGAGACCTACCGTTCGTGGTGTTGTTATGAACCCCTGCGACCATCCTCACGGTGGTGGTGAAGGTAAGTCACCTATCGGTATGCCCGGACCTGTTACTCCTTGGGGTAAACCTACATTAGGTTACAAGACCCGCAAGAAGAACAAGCAGTCCAACAAGTACATTGTTAAGAGAAGAAACGGTAGATAATCTATCCGTAAATACATTCCGATTTTTTGGGAGGAGGTTTACAAAATGGGAAGATCAGTTAAAAAAGGACCTTTCGTTGATGCAAAGCTTTTAAAGAAGATTATTGATATGAACAGTTCCGGTGAAAAGATCGTTGTTAAGACATGGTCTAGAGCATCTACAATATTCCCGGACATGGTTGGCCACACAATCGCAGTTCATGACGGAAGAAAGCACGTTCCGGTATATGTAAGCGAAGATATGGTTGGTCATAAGCTTGGTGAATTCGCACCCACAAGAACCTTTAAGGGTCACGCAGGTGCAAAGACTACAGGCGTAAGATAATATTAAATACAGTTTACAATCCGGGAAGGAGGATTCACGCATGGAAAACATGGCGAAAGAAGCAAGAGCTAAAGTTAGCTATGCTCGTATTTCTTCAAGAAAAGTTAAAGTAGTTATAGACTTAATCAGAAATAAAAATGTCGGTGAAGCTATGGCAATCTTAAAGCTTACCCCCAAGGCAGCAGCCGAAATCGTGGAAAAGCTTTTAAAGTCCGCTATTGCAAATGCTGAAAACAATCACGAAATGGATGTAGATAAGCTCTACGTTGCAGAGATTTTTGCAAATCAGGGACCGACACTTAAGAGAGTACAGCCCAGAGCACAGGGCAGAGCTTTCAGAATCAGAAAGAGAACAAGTCACATCACTATCGTTCTTAAAGAAAGAGATTAATGTAAAGGAGGAAGAACCTTGGGTCAGAAAGTACATCCACATGGATTAAGAGTAGGCGTTATCAAGGACTGGGATTCCAAATGGTACGCAGACAAGAAAACTTATGGTGATAATCTTGTAGAAGATTACAATATCAGAAAATACCTTAAGAAGTCTCTCTTTGCAGCAGGTATCTCCAAGATAGAAATTGAGAGAAACGACGACAAGGTAAGAATTCACATCCACACAGCAAAGCCCGGTATCTTAATCGGTAAGCAGGGTGCTGAAAAGGATAAGATTAAAGATAAGGTAGAAAAGCTCATAGGCAAGAGCGTTATAATCGACATCGTAGAGGTAAGAAATGCAGATGTTGATGCTCAGCTTGCTGCAGAAAACATCGCTTCTCAGCTCGAAAGAAGAATTTCCTTCCGCCGTGCAATGAAGCAGGTTATGCAAAGAGCAATGAAGATGGGAGCTAAGGGTATCAAGACCACATGTTCCGGTCGTCTCGGCGGTGCAGAAATCGCAAGAAGCGAGCACTATCACGAGGGTACTATTCCGCTTCAGACCTTAAGAGCAGACATTGACTACGGTTTTGCAGAAGCAGATACCACATACGGTAAAATCGGTGTTAAGGTTTGGATTTACAAGGGCGAGGTTTTAAACGCAAAAGAGCAGTTTACTGCAAAAGAATCAAAGCCTCAGGCTCCTAAGGCAAGAGGACAGAGAAGCAAAGGAGGCAGATAATCATGTTGTTACCTAAGAGAGTTAAATACAGAAGAGTCATGAGAGGCCGCATGAAGGGCCAGGCTATGCGCGGTAACAAGGTTAGCTACGGCCAGTTCGGTCTTCAGGCACTCGAGCCCTGCTGGATTACATCTAACCAGATAGAAGCTGCCAGAATAGCTATGACTCGTTATACAAAAAGAGGCGGTCAGGTTTGGATAAAGATATTCCCTGATAAGCCCATCACAGAAAAGCCTGCAGAAACTCGAATGGGTTCCGGTAAAGGTTCACCCGAATACTGGGTAGCTGTAGTTAAGCCCGGCAGAGTTATGTTCGAAGTAGGCGGTGTATCGGAAGAAGTTGCAAGAGAAGCATTAAGACTTGCTTCCCACAAGCTCCCGATAAAGACCAAAATCGTTGTCCGCGAAGACGAGGAAATGGAGGGCGATTCTAAATGAAAATCAATGAAATAAGAGATCTCACAAATGAAGAATTAAATCAGAAATTAGAGGAACTTAAAAAAGAGCTTTTCAACTTAAGATTCCAGCACGCTACAAACCAGCTCGATAACCCCAGAGTAATTACTGATGTAAAGAGAACCATTGCGAGAGTTAAAACAATCCTTCGTGAAAGAGAATTAAATCAGATTGCCTGATTAGAGAGGAGAAGCTATAAGATATGGAACGTAATTACAGAAAAACTCGTATCGGCACAGTAATAAGCGATAAGATGGATAAGACTATCGTAGTTGCCATAAAAGAGAATGTTAAGCACAAATTATACAGTAAAATCGTTAAAAGAACTTATAAACTCAAGGCCCATGACGAAGAAAATGTTGCTAAAATAGGCGACAAGGTAAAAGTTATGGAGACCAGACCTCTCTCTAAGGACAAGAGATGGAGATTGGTTGAGATTGTTGAAAAAGCTCAGTAATTTTACGGGAAGGAGAGAACTTAAGTGATTCAACAGCAGACTTTATTAAAGGTTGCCGACAACACAGGTGCAAAAGAACTTATGTGCATCAGAGTGCTCGGCGGCTCCAGAAGAAAATATGCCAATATCGGTGATGTTGTTGTTGCTTCCGTTAAAAAAGCAACACCCGGCGGTGTTGTTAAGAAGGGTGACGTTGTTAAGGCAGTTATCGTTCGTTCTGTAAACGGCTTAAGAAGAAATGACGGAACCTACATTAAATTTGACGAAAATGCAGCAGTTATAATCAGAGATGATAAAAACCCCAAGGGTACTCGTATATTCGGACCTATAGCTCGTGAGCTCAGAGACAAAGATTATATGAAGATTTTATCATTAGCACCTGAAGTTCTTTAAGGAGGTGGCACGTATGAAAAATAAAATTCATATCAAAAAAGGTGATAATGTAGTTGTTATTTCCGGTAAGGACAAAGGCAAGAAGGGCAAGGTATTGTCCGTTGGTGCAGCTAAGAGAACAGTTCTTGTAGAAGGCATCAACATGGCTACCCGTCACACCAAGGCAAGAAGAGCCGGTGAAACAGGCGGTATTGTTCAGAAGGAAGCTCCTATATATGCCTGCAAGGTAATGCATATCTGCGAAAAGTGCGGCAAGCCTACCAGAATCGGTTACAAGATTATGGCAGACGGCACAAAGTCCAGAATGTGCAAAAACTGCATGGAAGTATTAGATAACTAATAGGAAGGAGGATTTTCGCAATGACAGTTATGAGAGCGAAATACGAACAGGAAGTTAGAAAAGCTCTTATGGAAAAGTATGGCTACAAGAGCCCTATGCAGATTCCTAAGCTTGATAAAATAGTTATAAACATCGGCGTTGGCGAAGCTAAGGATAACTCCAAAGCACTCGAATCCGCAGTTGCAGATTTGGCTGCCATCACAGGTCAGCAGCCTGTAATCACAAAGGCAAAGAAGTCCGTTGCTAACTTTAAAATCAGAGAAGGCATGAACTTAGGTTGCAAGGTTACACTTCGCAGCGACAAGATGTATGAATTCTTAGACAGATTATTCAACATTGCACTCCCCAGAGTAAGAGATTTCAGAGGCATAAACCCCAATGCTTTTGACGGCAGAGGTAACTATGCTTTGGGTATTAAGGAACAGCTTATATTCCCCGAAATCGATTACGATAAGATCGACAAGGTAAGAGGTATGGACATCATATTTGTTACAACAGCAAATACCGACGAAGAAGCAAGAGAGCTCCTTTCTCTTATGGGTGCTCCCTTTACAAAGGCTTGAGAGGGGGAAAAGTAAATGGCAAAAACTTCTATGAAAGTTAAGCAGCAGAAAGTGCAGAAATACAAGACCCGCGAATACACCAGATGCAACATCTGCGGAAGACCGCACTCGGTATTAAGAAAGTTCGGCATTTGCCGTATTTGCTTCAGAGAGCTTGCATACAAAGGTCAGATTCCCGGTGTTAAGAAAGCAAGTTGGTAAGATTTAAAAGATAAAAAAGGAGGTAGCACTATGCAAATTACAGATCCTATCGCTGATATGCTCACTCGTATCAGAAACGCAAATTCTTCAAAGCATGAGTCTGTAAATGTTCCTGCTTCTAAGCTCAAGATTGAGATTGCAAGAATTTTAAATGAAGAAGGCTACATCAACGGATATGAAGTTATAGACGACGGTTTGCAGGGTATCATCAAAATCACCCTCAAATACGCTTCTAACAAGCAGAAGGTTATTACCGGTTTAAAGAGAGTTTCCAAGCCGGGCTTAAGAGTATATGCTTCTAAAGACGAGCTTCCCAGAGTATTGAGAGGTCTCGGTATCGCCATCATTTCTACTTCTAAAGGTATCATGACCGATAAGGAAGCCAGAAAGTTAAATGTTGGCGGCGAAGTATTAGCATTTGTTTGGTAAGAATTAGGGAGGTGAAATAATTGTCACGTATTGGTAGAATGCCTATCGCAATACCTCAGGGTGTTGAAGTTAAAATAGGTGCAAATAACGAAGTTACCGTAAAGGGTCCCAAGGGCACACTTTCTAAGGTACTTCACAAGGATATGATAATAAAGCAGGAAGGCAGCGAAATTATCATAGAAAGACCGGATGACAAGAAAGAAAACAGATCACTTCACGGTCTTACAAGAACACTTTTAAACAACATGGTTGTCGGCGTAACAGACGGTTATGCCAAGACTCTGCAGATAAACGGTGTTGGTTACAGATGCCAGAAGCAGGGCAAAAAGCTCGTTCTTACATTAGGTTACTCCCATCCTGTAGAAATGGAAGATGGCGACGATTATACTTTCGAAGTTCCCGATCCCAACACAATTATTGTTAAGGGTATAGACAAGCAGATTGTAGGTCAGATTGCTGCTGTTGTAAGGGAAAAGAGACTGCCTGAACCTTATAAGGGCAAGGGTATTAAGTACGCTGATGAAGTAATCAGAAGAAAAGAAGGTAAGACCGGCGCTAAGAAGTAAGATAAGAAAGGAGTAAACGATAATGATAAGTAAGAAAAGCAGCAATGCACAAAGAATAAAAAGACACTTAAGAGTCAGAAAAAATATTTCCGGTACTCCTAATCGTCCCAGATTAAACGTTTACAGAAGTCTTAGCAACATCTATGCACAGGTTATAGATGACGTAGCAGGTAAGACACTTGTTAGCGCATCTTCGCTCGATAAAGAAATCAAAGAAAAGATTTCTTACGGCGGCAACAAAGAAGCAGCTAAAGAGGTAGGTCTTCTTGTAGCTAAGAGAGCACTCGATGCCGGCATCAAGGCAGTAGTGTTCGACAGAGGCGGTTATGTTTACCACGGCAGAGTTGAACAGCTCGCAGAAGGCGCCAGAGAAGGCGGCTTAGAATTCTAATAAGGAGGTAAAAGCTTTTATGGTTAAATTTAATGCAGACGAATTAGATTTAAAGGAAAAAATAGTCAACATCAATCGTGTTGCTAAGGTTGTAAAGGGCGGTAGAACCTTCAGATTTAGTGTTCTTGTCGTAGTTGGCGATGGAGATGGTCATGTAGGCGCAGGCACAGGTAAGGCTGCCGAAATTCCGGACGCAGTTAGAAAGGCTATAGATTCTGCAAAGAAGAACATGATAGCTGTTCCCAGAGTAGGTACAACTATCGCTCACGAAACTATCGGTGAGTTCGGCGCAGGAAAGGTTCTCTTAAAGCCTGCCGGCGAAGGTACCGGTGTTATCGCAGGTGGCGGTGTAAGAGCAGTTTTAGAGCTTGCCGGCATCCGCAATGTAAGAGCAAAGTCTCTTCGTTCCAATACTCCTAACAATCTTGTTAACGCAACAATCGAAGGCTTAAAGAGCCTTAAGGTTGCTGAGGAAGTTGCAGCTCTCAGAGGTAAGACCGTTGAAGAGCTCCTCGGTTAATATTAATATTAGGAGGAAATAACAATGGCAAAAATAAAAGTTACTTTAACAAAGAGCACAATAGGCTCCAAGAAGGACCAGATTGCAACTGTTGCAGCTCTTGGCTTAAAGAAGATAAGAGACGAAAAGATTCACGAAGCTACACCTGCGATTAAGGGTATGGTAGCAAAGGTTTGCCACTTAGTCAGTGTAGAAGAAATATAAATCTTAAAGGAGGTGCCTTAGATGAAATTATTTGAACTCACTCCCGCAAAAGGTTCCACTACGGATTCAAAGAGAAAGGGCAGAGGTCACGGTTCAGGTAACGGTAAGACAGCAGGCCGCGGTCACAAAGGTCAGAATGCCAGAAGCGGCGGCGGTGTAAGAATCGGTTTTGAAGGCGGACAGATGCCTATATACAGAAGACTTCCTAAGCGCGGTTTTACAAATATTTTTGCAAAAGCCTATGCAGAGGTTAAGGTTTCTGATTTAAACAAATTTGAAGATGGTGCAGTTGTAGACGCACAGGCTCTTATAGATGCCGGTATCATCTCCAAGAAGTTGGATGGTGTTAAGGTTCTCGGTAACGGCGAGCTTTCCAAGAAGGTAACCGTTAAAGCAGCTAAGTTTACAGCTACTGCAGCATCTAAGATAGAAGCAGCAGGTGGAAAGGCAGAGGTGATGTAAAGTGTTTAAAACTCTTAGAAATGCCTGGGCTATCCCGGACTTAAGACATAAAATGCTTTACACCTTGCTTATGATTTTTGTATTCAGACTCGGTTCCTTTATTCCGGTTCCGGGCTTAAGAGAAGGCGCGCTCGCAAGCCTTGTTGCAGATGTGGCAGGCGGCGGCAACAACCTCTTCTCCATGCTTGATGCATTCTCCGGCGGTGCTTTTGCAAATGCTACAATATTTGCAATGAGTATTACCCCGTATGTTAACTCTTCCATTATAATGCAGCTTCTTACAGTTGCAATTCCCGCTTTGGAAAGAATTTCCAAGGAAGGCGAGGAAGGAAGAAAGATAATTGCAAAATGGACTCGCTTCGGTACAGTAATACTGGCGTTCATTCAGGCAACAGGACTTTATTTCCTCTTAAAGAGCTATATAATCATTCCTGGTGTTTGGGGCTATATTGCAATTACATTCACATTTACCGCAGGTACAGCATTTCTTATGTGGCTTGGCGAACAGATTACAGAAAAGGGTGTTGGTAACGGTATCTCTGTTATCATCTTCTCCGGTATTGTATCGGGTATCCCCACAATGATTTCTGAAATCTCCAAGAACTTTGCTGCAGGTGCACTTAATATTTGGGCACTTATTGCAATCGTGGTTGTTTCGCTTCTCATGGTTACATTTGTAGTGTTCATGGACAATGCAGAAAGAAGAATCCCTGTACAGTATGCCAAGAGAATGGTAGGCAGAAAGATGTATGGCGGTCAGAGCACTCATATTCCGATAAAGGTAGCTATG
This sequence comes from Clostridia bacterium, assembly GCA_045646525.1. Classification (GTDB taxonomy): domain Bacteria; phylum Bacillota; class Clostridia; order UMGS1810; family UMGS1810; genus RGIG8748. The sequence goes on from JAZRKX010000027.1 coordinate 73,091, forward strand.
GCAGGTGTAATTCCGATTATCTTTGCCATGAGTATTATGAGCTTCCCCGCTACAATAATGGGCTTTATAGGATACACTCCCGGAGCAGGCTTCTGGGGCAAATTCTGGAGCTTGTTTACACAGACTTCATGGGTATACATGCTTCTGTATTTCCTGCTTATAGTATTTTTCACATATTTCTATACAGCAATACAGTTCAATCCCATCGAAATCGCAAACAATATGAAGAGAAACGGCGGCTTCGTGCCCGGTATAAGACCCGGAAGACCCACAAGCGAATACATCAGCAAGATTCTTACAAGAATCACCTTAACAGGTGCACTCTTCCTTGGTGTAATAGCCGTTCTTCCTATGATTCTCTCTCAGGTTATAAGCTTCAACTTCTATGCTATAGGCGGCTCTTCGCTTCTTATCGTAGTAGGTGTTGCGCTTGAGACAACCAAGCAGATAGAATCTCAGATGCTCATGCGTCACTACAAGGGATTCCTTGAATAAATAACAGGTGGACTTATTATGAAACTCATCGTGTTGGGTGCTCCCGGTGCCGGTAAAGGCACCCAGGCCAAATTAATAAGTAAAAAATTAAACATACCGGCAATATCTACCGGTGCCATAATCCGTGAAGCCATAGAAGAGGGCACAGACTTCGGCAAAAAGGCAAAAGTCTATATAGGCCGAGGCGACCTTCTTCCCGACGAAATGGTAATAGGTCTTGTGTCCGAGAGGATAAAGCTCTCTGATTGCAAAAACGGCTTTATCTTAGACGGATTTCCAAGAACTCTTAACCAGGCTGTTACCATGGAGGAAAGCGGCATTAAGATAGATATGGCATTATCTCTTGAGGTTGAAGATGAGGTTATTGTAGAAAGACTCTCGGGAAGAAGAGAGTGCTCTCATTGCAGAACTCCGTACCATGTAGTTTCACATCCCCCCAAAAAAGAGGGTGTGTGCGACGAGTGCGGGTCGCAGCTTATAATAAGAGAAGACGATAACCCCGAAACTATATTATCGCGTCTTAAGGTATACCACGAAAAGACAGCTCCCCTAAAGGACTTCTTCTCTCGTGAGGGTATTCTTAAGAAGATTCCCGGTAAGGACTCAATCGAAGAGACAACCGAAGCAGTTATGGAAGCTCTTAAGAGCCTGTAATACCGGAGGACGAATATGATATATATAAAGTCGTCAACCGAAATTGCAAGGATGAAGATTTCGGGCATGATTGTGCAGGGCGCTCTAAATGAGGTGGCAAAGCACATTTCACCCGGAATCTCTACAAAAGAATTGGACAGTATTGCAAAGAAATATATCTTAAGTCAAGGAGCAAAACCGTCTTTTCTGGGATACAACGGATATCCTGCCAGTATATGCGCATCTGTAAACGATGTGGTAATACACGGCATACCATCCGACAGAATCTTAAAAGACGGAGACATCGTAAGCATTGATGTCGGTGCCGTAAAGGACGGATACCATGGCGATGCCGCAAGGACCTTTGCCGTAGGAAATATCTCCTCCGAGGCACAAAGGCTTATAGACACAGCAAAGAAAAGCTTCTTTGAAGGACTTAAATATGCCCGCCACGGCGAAAGGCTCGGCTCCGTTCAGGCAGCCATCCAAAGATGCGTGGAGGATAATGGATTTGGTATAGTAAGAAGATACTGCGGCCACGGAATAGGCAAGAATATGCACGAAGACCCCGAAATCCCCAATCACGGAGAGGCGGGACGAGGCATAAGACTTGTAAAGGGAATGACAATAGCGGTAGAGCCTATGATAACATACGGAAGTTACCACACTACAACCCTTAAGGATAACTGGACTGTTGTTACATTAGACGGCAGCCTGAGTGCTCACTATGAGAACACAATCCTTATTACCGACGGTGAGCCTGTGCTTCTTACAGCATGTGATGAAGGTGTATAAAATGACAACTCATCTGGCGGAATTTGTTTATGCATGTAGCGGCAGAGATACCGCAAAGTGCTTCATAGTAATATCATGCGGCACAGATTGTGTTTATATTTGTAACGGCAAAAACCGCAGCGTCACAAAGCCCAAGAAGAAAAACCCAAAGCATTTGTGCTTTACGGGTATACGGGCAGATAAGCTGTATGATGCTCTTTCAAACGGGCAGGAAATTACAAATAAAACGGTAAGATATGCCGTAAGAAAATACGAAGAAGAAAATTCAGGAATATAAAGGGGGTTTTGTACTTGGCAAAGGAAGATGTTTTAGAATTGGAGGGAACAGTCATTGAGGCTCTGCCCAATGCAATGTTCCAGGTAGAATTTGAAAACGGACACAGGATATTGGCTCATATTTCCGGAAAGCTCAGAATGAATTTCATAAGAATTCTTCCCGGCGATAAGGTAACAGTTGAGATGAGTCCTTACGATCTTACAAGAGGACGAATCACCTGGAGAGCCAAATAAGATTTTAATTTGCAGTATATCAATTCATAGATGTGTTAATTATTAAGTTAGAGTACAAAGGAAAAACGTACTCATAAGGAGGTAGCCAAAATGAAGGTAAGACCATCAGTAAAACCAATGTGCGAAAAGTGCAAAATAATCAAGAGAAAAGGTAAAATCATGGTTATTTGCGAAAATCCCAAGCACAAACAAAGACAGGGCTGATTTTTAAACGCCCTATGCTGCAAAGCAGCGAGAACTCATTTAGGCTTATAGCTGTAAGGGAGCGGCTGCACGAACAATAGTTTGTGAACCCTTCGGTTATGAAATATAGTTATTTGATTATTAAACCAGGAGGTGCAAAAAAGCTAATGGCAAGATTAGCAGGTGTAGACTTACCTAACGGAAAGAGAGTTGAATACGGCCTTACCTATGTATACGGTATCGGCGTAAAGAGCTCCAACAAGATTTTAGCAGAAGCCGGTGTTAATCCTGACACCAGAGTTAAAGATTTAACAGAAGATGAGCTTTCCAAGATAAGAGAAATCATCGACAGAGATTATACTGTTGAAGGTGACTTAAGAAGACAGATAGCTCTTGATATCAAACGCCTTATAGAAATCGGTTGCTACAGAGGACTTCGTCACAGAAGAGGTCTTCCCGTAAGAGGACAGAACACCAAGAATAACGCAAGAACAAGAAAAGGTCCTAAGAGAACAATCGCAGGCAAGAAGAAATAAGAAGGAGGGAAATTAAATGGCTCAGGTTAAGAGAACTCGTAAGAGAAAAGAAAAGAAAAACATTGAACGCGGAGCTGTTCATATTCGCTCCACTTTTAACAACACAATCGTAACCATCACAGACGTGCAGGGTAATGCACTTTCTTGGGCATCTTCGGGCGGCCTTGGTTTCAGAGGAAGCAAGAAGAGCACACCGTTTGCATCGCAGATGGCAGCAGAAACAGCTGCTAAGGCTGCTATGGAACACGGTCTTAAGTCCGTAGAAGTATATGTTAAGGGTCCCGGTGCCGGCAGAGAAGCAGCTATTCGTGCTCTCCAGACAGCAGGACTTGAAGTAACAATGATTAAAGATGTAACTCCGATTCCTCACAACGGTTGCAGACCGCCTAAGAGAAGAAGAGTCTGATTTTAGAGGAGGTGTAAATACATGGCACGTTATACAGGCGCGGTATGCCGTCTCTGCAGAAGAGAGGGTCAGAAACTTTTCTTAAAGGGCTCCAGATGCTATAGTGAAAAGTGCGCAATAAACAAGAGAGAATATGCTCCCGGTCAGCACGGCCAGAGCAGAAAGAAGCTTTCCGAATACGGACTTCAGCTTCGTGAAAAGCAGAAAGCAAAGAGATACTACGGTGTTCTTGAAAGCCAGTTCGCACATTATTTCGAACTCGCAAACAAGAGAAGCGGTGTAACAGGTGAAAACCTCTTACAGGTACTCGAAAGCCGTTTGGACAATGTAGTTTACAGACTCGGTTTTGCTCTTTCCAGAGCAGAAGCAAGACAGCTCGTTGTACACGGTCACTTCCAGATTAACGGCAAGAAGGTAAATATCCCCTCTTACCTCGTTAAACCCGGCGAAGTGGTAAGCTTAAAGGAAAACAGCAGATCTCTTCCCAAGATTAAGGCTATTTTGGAAGAAACCGAAGGTAAGGCTGTTCCTAAGTGGCTTGACCTTGACACAAACACCATGCAGGCGAAGGTTGTAGCTTTGGCTCAGAGAGACGACATCGACTTAGACATCGCAGAACATCTCATTGTCGAGTTGTATTCTAAATAATAAGGCTACCCTCAAATATATAATAATTATGGTATTTGAATGGAGGGTTAAATATGATCGAAATGGTGAAACCGGGTCTCGAAAGAGTCGACGACAAAACAGATCCCAGTTACGCTAAATTTGAAGTACAGCCTCTCGAAAGAGGTTACGGTACTACCTTGGGTAACGCACTCAGAAGAGTGCTCTTATCCTCGCTCCCCGGTGCTGCTCCCACAAGCGTTAAGATTGAGGGCGTTCTCCATGAATTCTCCACAATCCCCGGCGTTAAAGAGGATGTTACAGAGATTATCTTAAACATCAAGAGAATCATTGCCAAGGTTCATACCGATACTCCCAAGACCGTTTATATAGAAGCAAACGGCGCAGGAGAGGTTAAGGCTGAAAACATAGTAACAGACCATGAGATAGACATCATAAACGGCGACTTGCACATCGCTACCTTAAGCGACAAGGCAAGACTGTATATGGAAATTGTCTTCGAAAACGGCAGAGGCTATGTAACAAGTGAAAAGAACAAAGAGAAGATGCAGAATGTAATAGGCGTAATTCCTGTAGACTCTGTATACTCTCCCGTAGACAAGGTGAACTACACAGTTTCCAACTTCCGTGTAGGTCAGATTACCGACTACGATAAGCTTACACTTGAAATCTTCACAGACGGAACTATTGCTCCCGAAGATGCACTTTCCTTGAGCTCCAAGATTATTACAGAGCACATGAACCTCTTTACCGACCTTTCCGATGATATCGCAAACACAGATATCATGGTAGAGACCAAAGAGGAAACCAAGGACAAGGTACTCGAAACAACAATCGAAGAACTCGATTTGTCTGTTCGTTCCTTTAACTGCCTTAAGAGAGCAGGCATCAATACGGTTGCTGACTTAGTTTCCAAGTCTGAAGCAGAGATGATGAGAGTCAGAAACCTCGGTAGAAAATCCTTAGAGGAAGTTGTGGGCAAGATTACTTCTCTCGGACTGGAATTTTCCAAGGAATATGACGAATAATTAGGATATATCAATAGTACAAAGGAGGTTTATCTAATGCCCGGTACAAGAAAGCTTGGTCGTGCTTCCGACCACAGAGACGCTATGCTCAGAAACCTTGTTACCTCTCTCTTAGAAAACGGTAAGATAGAGACAACACTCGAAAAGGCTAAAGAAACAAGATGCATGGCTGAAAAGATGATTACATTAGGCAAAGAAAATACATTGCACACCAGAAGACAGGCTCTTTCCTACATCACAAAGGAAGATGTTGTTACAAAGGTGTTCACTGAGATTGCTCCCAAATACGCAGAAAGAAACGGCGGCTACACAAGAATCCTCAAGTTAGGACCCAGACGCGGTGATGCTGCAGAAATGGCAATCATTGAATTAGTGTAATTATAAAATTAAGGTGCTGTAAAAACAATTCGTTTTTACAGCACCTCTTTTTTGTGTACAGATATCAGAAAATGTCGGTTATCACGGCTTTACCGCCGTCTGCTTTAAATTCCACATTGTATCCCAAAACGCTCATTTTGTACACTCTCTCGGAGTCGCTTTGATACGCAGGTCTCGGGTCGTTTGATATAATTTGTTGGCTCTTTGTCAATAGTTGGGGTCAAAATTGAATAATGGAATTTTGAGGGCGGTTGCAGCTTTATGCAGCCGCCTTTCCTATGCCTGATTTTTTGTAGTTAAACATATGTAATATTCTTTTTCTGAATCTATTAAAATTACGGTATCCGTAAGCGTTTCTTTTTAAAACTTTAATTTTGTTGTTGCATCCTTCTGTAAATGCGTTAGTATATGGATAATCAAATGTATTAAATATAGATTTAGACCAGTTTTGCAGTGTTGTTGCACAATCCTGATAATCTTTTAACCTGCTGTTTTGAGCTATTAAAATCC
>JAZRKX010000028.1:0-30797 GCA_045646525.1 Clostridia bacterium
TGTTACAACAACAAATTTTTCGGCAGTTATCTTTACTGTAATATCCTCGCTGCCAAACAGTTCCGAAGCAGAGACAAATGCCTCATCAGGCTTAAGGTCTCCGCTTATTTTTTTATCCGCAAGCCACACGCTCCATGTACTTACATTCACAGGGTAAAGCAAATTAATGTTCATACCTGATGTAAGCCCTTCCACATATTCCATTACCACGAAAGAACCGATTACATTTTGGAGCCTTAATAAAAGCTCTGTACTTTGCGTGGCTGTTTTGTTTGCAGTTTCAACTGCTGTTTTAGCTTGTTCCTGTACCTCAGCAACCCAGTTTCTCTCTGGAGCAGGAATGTCCGTTCCAAGAGTACTGTGACCTTTTTCTACGGTAAATGTTGTGGAAAGCGTCTTCCATTCATATCCTGCAGAAGTAACAAGTATAGAAAATTCCACATTTCCGGGAAGCCTTGCAACAGTTGCATCCAGAAGCCAGGCTAAGCGAATTGTACTTCCTGATGTTGTTACCTCCGGCTTAGCAATATCCGTATAACCGTCCGGAGTGGTGTATGGTATTTCTATCCTTTTGGAGGATAGCTTTTTGCCGTCAAATGTGTCATTCATGGTAATGTAAATTGTATTGGAATTCTCATCACCTTCAACGACAATATGCTTATATTCTCCTACTATCTCTCTGCCATTTACAATGAAATGCTCCTCAATTTCTGCAGAAGGTGTCAATATGCTCTGCAGTTCTGCTATGTAGCTCATACACCGTCACCTCTCTTTGCAAGGTCTTCGGCGATTCGTGTGCATAGTTCTGCAAGTTTTTCGCACTTTTCGGAAGATTCAAGTACCTTAGCTGTAAGTTGGCGACATTCAGCTATTGTGGAATCAAGCATTTCTTTTATTTGCTTGTAGGTTTTATCGTCCACTGCAATCACCTCCTAAAATGCGTACAAATTGAACTCTAACAGATTCGAATACGAGGACTTCAATGTAGTTTTAGCCACTTTTAGTATCATTTTTCCGCTCTCCGATATCTCACATATATCGAAAGCGTAGTCATCATCATCATCGACAAAATCTGAACTAAAATCTGCACTTTGACTACCATTCCAACTCCCGTTATGATTTATGACTGTATAATCAGCCTTACGAATGCCCTGTATTTCGCCCGTATTCAAGTTGACAAGTGCCCAAAAGTATCGTCTGGTAAAAAGAAGGTAGTTATAGCAGTTCCCTCCTAAATCAAATTCCAGAGTACAGTAATATCCGCTGTTATATCCTTCCCGCACTATGGTTTCAAAGTGCACTTCTTCCGAAAAGGCGATGAATTTCGTCCTATTATAATCACTCACCATGCCGGGAAGCTTAGCTCTGGCACTTTTGCGTACATTGCTCACAGCACCATCTGCAAGTATCTCAGCCAGAGGAAGATACGAACCACTTGCAGGATAATCTGCAGCGCACATAAATTCCACTTTATCAGTTAGAGAGTTATGCATCCAGTACACTTTCATTCTCGGCTCGCAGCTAAATTCCTGCGCTTCTTCCACAAATATGTAGATACCATTATCAAGGAAAGCCATGCCGGGATTAAGCACATATCCCGTGTCGGTTTTCTCAACAAGCATTGATTTGCATGTTTCCGGGATAACCCCGTCTTCTGATAAAAACTGGATAAATCCATTTATATTGAAGGCTCCTATGTCACTCTCATCCTCCGGGAAAGGATAATCGACGATGCCCTTTGTAACCAAAGAGCGAACCAAGCGATTTATATGCTTAACACCATATGTATTATCCGAAAGGAATCCTGCTTCAAAGTTCATTACCATCACTCCTTAAAAATAGGCTGTTCGCCTATGTCATTATTCTCGTACCACTTATTAACTCCCGACACGGTAAGCTCGCCTGTGGTCTTCCAGGTGCCTTTTTTTAACTTAATTTTCAGCTTGTCACCGATTTCATAATCAATACCATGCTTTTTTCTTCTGGTTTTAGATGTGATTTTCTTCGTCCATTTCTTTTCTGCCAAAGCACTCTTGGCTTCGGTTTCATTACTTCCGGACAAAGCACACTCCCATCTTTTTAGAAGAGTCTCATCTTCGGATGCAGTAGAAACATAGATATCCATGTCCTCCTCATCCTCAGAGGTTGCCCTTTGGGTATACCAACCACCGTTGCAATAAGACAGTGCATCCTCGGTATAATTTGGCTCATATGCGGTCAAATCATCCTCCGACAAAGTAAAGTCCCTTGTAACACCTTTGTACACTTCAAATATCCACTTTTTAGCTTCAAAATCGATGTACAATTTATGACATGCGCTTTCACGCTCAAGAATGTCTGCAACTGTCTTAAGGCACTCCGCCCGGGTAACAAGTTCAAACACCTCAGAATTTGTAAAGTGAGTTGTGTCTGCTTCCTTCACCTCGAAGATACCTGCAGCAATCTCATCGGCAAATGCTTCCCTAATAACAAATTCTGCAATTAAGTTGGTATTTGTTTCCAAACTAAATGCAGAATGTGTTCTCTTGGTAAGCAGGAAGTTAAGCGTTCTTCCGTATACGGTTCCCGTCCTTACATCCTTGCCGGTTATGATTGCCTGTTCATTACCTTGAACTGCAATTATATACTTTTCGTTCATGAGCCTTGCAAATAGCTCATGCTTGTAATTAATTTTTGCCTGGAAGTTTCCTACGGCATTTCCGTAAATGGTCCAGTTGGAAGATAAGGTCCTTACTGAACCTATTAAATTCAAATCCCAGTCATAAAACTTAAGCTCACTCATTTGTAAGTCGCCTCCGCATAATTATTTTCATATTCGAGCTGAGTTGCAAGGTTGATATCTGTATTTGTATTTTCGATACTTACAACATTCTCGCCAAACTGCAACCAAAAATCTGAAAGGAATGAGTCACCGGACAGCCATTTATCAATCTTTCCGTTAATACTGGAAGTAACCGTGCGTTCGTATGTATCAATACATATTGTTTCACCGGCAACAGGCCTGTAATTCTCAAGAGTGATAAATTGCTTTGTGGAATCATTCTTAAGAGTAATATGTGTGTCACCTTCGGGCGCATCCACAAGAGAGCCGATAGCAAACATGCTGATTTTCGGTCTGCTTATTTCATCGCCGGAATTTGTAATCTTCATGTTGGAAGTTCCGCGGGTACTCCATACTGCAGGGAGCTCTACGAAGCCTCCTGCAGTTGGTGTAATAAGGTCAATATATTCGCTCATGTCTATGACTGTGGGATTAAGGTCATTAAACCAAGGCTTGTCACAGATAAGCTGCAGGGTAAAATATGCAAAGAGATTTCCAAAGGTTTCTCCCGGCTCGTACACAACCTGATTTACCTGTATTTTCCGCGATACCCTGTGAGTATGTACTTCAAGTGTTAGCGGTAGGTGATGAATTATTCGGTGCATCGACCTTTTCAAATCTTCAAGCAAATTGTTTCCGCTTGCCTTGATGTTGCCTGCAATGGTTATTGCTCTTGAGCCTGTTACAAAAGATTGTGTTTCCTGCCCGTTCTCCTCGGAATAAGTAATTACATTAAATGTCTTATTTACGGCTTCCAGACCGGTTATTTCTCTTATTTTGTAACTGCATTTGTAGCCGAATTCTATGCTTCCGAATTCATTGTACAACTTAAGCATTTTAATCACCTTCTCCCGATAGTCTTCTGAATTCCTCATCATGACGGATAGCCTCAAGCCGTTGCTGTGTTGTTTCGCCGGAGCTTCCGAGCTGATATGTATTGTTACCGTAATACTTATATACGGTAGTACCGCCGGAGGATTTGTCTACACTTACATCCACATCAACCTTTATTTTGGTTTTGAAGCTTTCAATTTTCTGCTTTATTTTACCAAGCTCAACATCTATCTCCTGCGAGAATGCATCGCCGAATTTAGTTGCAGCATCCGTACCTGCTGCAAAGAAGGTGTCGGGAATTTCAAAACCTGCTTCTTTGAGCTTGTCCTTCATGTACACAACACTCTCATCCACGGCGGTATCCATTTCGGACTTGTACAATGATGCGGATGCCATATCTGCAAAATTCTGCATTTCTTCGTAAGCTTTTATATACTCATTGAATTCATTGTCGTCTGTCTTTTTTAAGACATTGAGTATTTCTACGCCTTCATCAATATCATAGTTGAGAAGTTCGCTAAGGAAGCTGTCTGCAGCCTTATCGGATATCCCGCTTTTGATAATCCTTGTTTTGACAGAATCAATAAGGTCATTGTACTTTTTAAGATATTCTATATCTTTCGAAAAGTCGGTGAGTTTATAGTACACAATGTCTGGCTTATGCTTCTCATTTAATATTATTGTCTGTTTACCAGCTAATTTGCGATGAGATTTAAGCTTATTTGAATATGCTTCCTGCTTTTCGATTACAGCATCTATCTTGTCGGAAGTGTACTTAAAGATGTCGTCATAGGTTTCTTTATATAGCTCTTTTTCATTTTCGAGTTGTTCCTTTTGATAAGAGTATATTTTTTCGGTGTACTCAAACCATTCTTTAGTACCTTTAGCAAAATGCTCATCCCTCAATTTTTCGAGTTCCGTATAATACTCATCTTCGCTTATAAGGTCAAATTTCCTACGATACTCAAGAATTTCAAGTATACTATCAAAGGCATTAACGACTGCATCACTGTTTTCTTTGATACCAATAGCCATGCCCAAAGGAATCATTTTTCCTATTTCGTCACGCGCTATACGGGAGGGGCTTCGAATAACAAGCAAATCCTTTGGAGTTTTGATGACTAATTTTGCAAGATTAGTACTGGCTTGTTTTACGGGGCCAAGACCCATGTTAATACCAGAAGCAACACCAGCTGCAAAGTTAAGGCCTATAGGTCTAAGTTTTTCCGCACTCCACTCATCTGAAACTGTGTCTGCAGCAGTAATTGCAAGCTTCAATCCAGATTGTTTAACGGGTTCGATACCGTTTTCTACTGTTAGCGGCACAAAATTAATCTCTTTGGATTTAGTCTTTAGTTCTTGGGTTACAACGCCATAAACTTCGTCAAGTTGTTTGCGAATTTCTGCTGAGGTTAAAACCCCTATATTAAATTCCGAATCAATCTTGAGACCATTTTCTATTGCAGACTTAAGCTCATCTGAAATATTATTTGCTAAACCCGTTAATTTTACATCAGTACCATCTATGCCTTTAATGGTTGCTGTACCAATAACACCACCGGCAGCTATATATTTATCCTTGGCTTTTTCTACTTCTTCAATGGAGCTTTGTACAAGGGCTTTTGCACTTTCACTTCCGGTCGAATTAAACAATTCGAGTGTTGCTGCAAGCTTTTCCAATGAAACTTGATATGCATTTCCGGTTGTGGCAAGAGCTTTTTCGCTCTCTGTAGCATATTCCTTAAGACCGCTTTGTGCACCTGCATACGCTTGCCTTTGTTCAGTGAGAAAATTAACTGCTGCCTGTGTACCTTGTTCTGTAGCAATCTTTGCTGCCTCTTCATATGTTACTCTATCATTAAGTAATTTTTGATAATATTCTTGGGCTTCTTTGAAATTTGATAGAGCTTCCTCTCTCTGTTCATCATTGGCTTGAGAATACTCTTTACGAGTCTTAATCAAGTTTGACAATGCTTCTGATTCTTCTCGTATAGCATTTTCGTAATTCTTTGATGCTTCATTCATCAATATTTCATAGCGCTTAGCCTCTATCAGTTCATATATTGATTTTTTCAGCTTATCATATTGAGTTATGATGTTTCCTGTTATTGTATATTCGGTGCCAAGAGCCTTGTTAAGTTCACCAAGAAGAAACTGAGCTCGGGATTTATCTCTATCTGCAACTATACCATTAGCATCGGCTAAATTTAACAATTCTCTTGTTAAGAGTTCAACATTGTCGATTTCTGCGATGTTCTGATTTGAGGTTTCGGCCTGTTGTTGCTTAAAGTTTTCATATGATTGGCAAGCGTCGTCCAAAGCCTTAGTAGTTGCTTCTATCGCTTGTCTGCGGCGTTTTTCTTCTTCAGTCTCTTTTTCCTCCATAAGAACAAGTGCAGTGAGAGCAGCTATGAAAGCTGTAATACCCGCTATGGTTATTCCTATTGGATTAGCTGTTAAAGCAGCAGTCCATAACCACTGTGCTGCAGTGGCAAGAGATATTTTTCCCGTAAGAACACCTACAAGTACATTTTTCGCTGTCAAGGCTGCAGTTTCCACTCCTGTAGCCGTGGCAACCCCAAGAACACCTGCTTCGTTAACTGCAAGAGCAACTGTATTTGCATTTATCCATCCATTTACAGATTTAACAATACCATATGATTTATATGCCGCAATGAGTGTTGCTGAAATTGTGGCAACAGTTCTCATGTTTTTGCCTAAAAAACCAAGTGTACTTATAAGCGGCGGAAGAACTGCAGTAGCAAGGTCAATTCCGCCGTCTATAAGAGTTATGATAAGTTCCCCAGTATCCTCAATAGCACTCTTAAGCTCCGGTTGTGCTATGGCAGAGCGCAGCTCCGTTGTAGCACTGCTGAGTTCCTTAAGTCCTTGGGAAGCAATGGGGAGAAGCATATTTCCAAATTCTGCTCCAAGTTCTGTTACATTAAGCTTTGCAATCTTAAGCTGATTTGCAAAAGAGTCGCTTGTTCTTGCAAAGTCTCCCTGTGCATCAGCTCCTGCGTGAAGCAGATAGTTGTATCTTAAGGTTGCCTGCTCTGCCTGGCTCATTGCATTGTACGCCTTTGTAATGCCCTGGCTTAATGCAAATGCCTCCAGATTGGCAACGCTCATATTGATACCAAGCTGCTTAAGCGGTTCTGTTTCACCCGATATACCTGCACGGATTTTATCGAATGCTTCCTGATGCTCCAGGTTATAGAAAGAGGCAAAATCAGCGGCAAGTCCGGTAAGTGTTGTACTCATCTCCAAAACTGCAGAGTCCGTAAGTCCCATGGACTTAATCATGGCACCCATGGTACCATTGAACTGTTTTGCCTGCAGCTCGGACAGACCGAATGCAGATGCAGCATTTTTCGCCCATGCTTCGATATCTGCAGCTCTGTCGCCAAAGGTAACATCCACGACATTCTGAACCTCCTGCAGGTCGCTTGCCAGATTAACAGCAAATCCGGCTGCAGTTGTAAAAGCGGTGCCCACTACAGCCATACTTTTTATAGCAGTGGTTTTGAGCTTATTAATACTGCTTTCAAACTTGCGGTTGTCAATAGATGTATCAAATTTTATACTACCGTCATAATGTGCCAACTTGTTTCACCTCTCGTATATGTGAATTCCGTCGGCACATAATGGCTCTACCCGGTTATCTTGATTTCAAATTCTTTTTTGCAGTTTCGCCCTTTGCATTTCACGGTAAGACCTTTGCAAACGGCATTTTTACTATAAAAAATAGGCATTAAATAGCCACAAAAAGGGCATTTAATGCGTTTTAAAAGTGTTTTCTCAATCGTTAACACCTCTCTTTACCACAGCATTGCGGCAAAATCATTTTCCTTTTCCTCCTCGGAACGCATATCAGGAAGGGCATATGCATTTTGAAGTTTAAGCATATGATTTCTGCGCTCCTTGTCTTTAATTTGCGATACATCTGTTGCACGGATTTCCATAATCTCACGGATTTTTGTGTTTCCTGTGAGCCCGGCAAAAAGTGCCTTGAACTTCCACCAATGGAGCTTGCACTCTGTAAGGTCTATGCCATACTGTTGTACAAAAGCAGCATAGATGTAATCTGCATCGTGCTCATAACTGAAAATCTGTTTTTCTTCCGGGGTATCCTCCTCATCATTGTCCTCTTGGATATGCTCTGTCTGTTTGTCCTCAAGCTCAGACACATCCCGCATACCGCAGTAAAAGGCGAAAAGCACGCGGATTGTCTCAAGCCATGTAGGAGGCAGCAAATGTATTTTCCCGTCTATTCCTTTGTAAAAGCAAATGTCGCATGCCTTAACAAAAGCATCCATGGATTTTTCTTTGAGCTCACCAAGAAGCTCTTCGAACTCAATCCATACCCGGAAGTCTGTATTAAGCTGATAGAAATTCCCTGAGCTGTCATATACACAGTCCGGAAGACCTTGCGTTATGATGCTCATTTTACAAGATTAGGTCCGCCGCGTCTTTCTTCGCGGTTACCATTAAAAGCTTTGTACAGTGCCTGCTTGTTCGCTTCAAATTCATTGCAGGCGGCAAGTATGTAGCAAACGACATCGCAAACATCGTGATAAGATACGGTACGGTTCTTAAATAACTCTGCAGATGTACCTTCACCAAAAGCATTGTCGATTTTAACAAGTGCTTCCTGCATTACACCTTCAATTTCTTTTTTCTCAGCTTTTCCACTCATCACCTTGGCACCGAAGTCCGAAATAAGCTTATGAGCTGCGGAAATTTCACACTCAGCTTCGGCCGCATCTGCCTTAAGGGTAAGACCAAGCATTTCTATGGTTATTTCATTGTTCTGAAATTCAAATTTTTTCATAGTAAATTCCTCCATATAGTATTGTCGACAAGCGGAGGACTATAAGCACTCCGCTTGCCTTGTTTTTTATTCTGCAGGGGCAAATGTGCATGTAGCCCATTCGTCTGTAGTTGATGCAGTACCCACAATGATATCGGACTTAACCTTAAAGGTACCGCTGTAATCATAACGGTCAAGGTTGCCGCCTTCATCACCGGGAACTACGGTGTAGCTTCTGAGTCTTGCAGGATACGAAGCCGCCTTATCTGCTACAGCTGCCGAACGGTCAACTACAAGGATAGAAACTACAGCATCGTCGCCGAGCTTCTCCTTGTTATATATTTCCACAAGCTTCTCATGCACAGGATTATCTGTGTGCAAATCGAAGCCGTAGGAAATGGATTCTGCATATCCTACGATATCCGTCTCTTCAAAATCCATATCCACATACTGTGAAGTATGCTCCTTGGGATTCTTGGACTTAGACATCTGTGAGAACTTCGTCATTCTTGCAAATGACGGTTTATCTGCCGTGCCTACATCCATAAATGCAAGCATGGCGCTTCTTTTTACCTTACTCACTACAAATCACTCCTTAATAATCTCTTTCATATATAAACCTCAGATTAATCTGATATCTTGCCTTGTTGCTTGTGGCATCCTGCAGATAACCTCCGGTCATTACCTCATACTCTACAGGCTCATAGCCTTTTTCAAGCTTGGGTAAATTGTTACTTTCATTCTGCTTATCAATCCATTTTTCCAGAGCCTCGTAAAATTCCTGTGTCTTGAGGTTCTGCTGCATTTCCGCATCAAAGAACTCTCTGGTGGCAATACAGAATGTTATCTGTCTTTTGCTTCCGCCGTCTGTATACTTTTCAAGTACAGGCTTGCACGGTGTAGGCTCAATTACACAAGCTTGAGGCTTTTCGCCAAGGCAGTTTACATTGAGCTTTTTACCTGCAAATAAATTGCATTCCTCTTCAAAATGCTTTTTTATAGCATCTATAATCATTTTTGCGGTTCACCTCCTGCAATTTTGGCAGCACCGTCCAGAATCTCATCCAGACGGGCTGCCTTCATTCTTTCAAAGTAATTAGGTCCTCGGAGACCTTTTGTGGGACCGTGATGCAGTCTCATGTGAGCATATGGTGTTGCGACATTAATTTCGCCGCTGCCTATGTCGGTGGAACCGTACATGGATTTTATCATCTGCGAGGTATCGAGCTGCATATATGGTTCCATGAGCCTCATGGTCTCACTGTCTATGTACTTTTGTACCTTGCCCTGAGCTTCAAGGCCTCTGTCCTTTAGTATCGTCCTTATACTGTTGAGCTTTACGGTAACACCCACATTATTACTCATAACACTCAATCCTCCAGTGGTGCATCCTCCGGGAACCGAAACGGTTATCACCAAAAGCCATGACCTTTAAGCATTTGCTTTTGTCAAGCTCTGCATCCGTAAGTCCGAGGTAGATATAGTCGTCTGTGGATATATCTATCCTCTCCATGGTGGGGATGCGTATCTTGCAAAAGCCCTGGCTTATAAGGTTGCCATTCTGTGCTACCGTTTTGGTACCGTGGTAAATGCTTGCGGCAGGGTATTGAGTGGGGGTGTATGTACCTTCGTTTTCATCGTAGTGATAGATGGTTACGCTCCCGTTGGCAGCTATCATCATATCACCCCGATTCCTCTGTAAAGAAGTCCTGTGCTTCCGAGGTATCTGAGCGCAATGGCATATGCTTTGTGCTCGGTCATCCTTGCACTAAAGGCATCCTGTACATAGCTTACGGAATATCCGTCATTGTTTTCGGAAGCAATGCCTTGCATTTGGTCGCAGGTATAATAGCAGTCTGCTATCTCGCAACATGCATTTTTTACTGCTTCCGGATAAGGCTCCTGAGGCTTACTGTGTACAAAGACAGAATCAAGGAAGGAAGATGCCTTCCTTAAATACACAAGCCTCTGCGTGTTCGGAATCGGTATTTCCTGCAGCGCATCATAGTAGGTATTTGAGTAATAATCAAAGTCCGCATATAACGGCATAAGCATCCTCCTTACTCAAAAATTACGCCTTTATATCGGCATGAACATAACCTGCAGCAGATATCTTGCCGTCGGTTACCTCTACAACCTCAATTACTGCATCCTGCTTAGCGGTAATCTGTGTCTCGCCGGATGTGAGTTCAAGGAATCTCTCATCGACTTCCGCACCGTGCTTAGCTCTTACAGAAGGATTAATTCTGTAGTAGAGTGTACCTGTAGCACCGGTTACTGTCACTACAGTGTTACCCTTGGTTGCACCGGGGTCGGAATCAACCACAAGCACCTTGGGAGAGTATACGGAGCGTATAGCTATGGAACGGAGTACTTTGTGTGTAAATACTTCTCTTCCCTGAACAGCAGAAGCTCCTATGTATTTACCGGAACCCTCCAAACTCTGTACATGGGGTTTAACTGCCCATTCATTGACTCTGGTTGCAAATCTGGGATGACCTGCAATCATAGCAAGACCGGGAGTAGAATCATTCCAGGTAATAACTATAAAGCCTGCTATCTTACCGATAGCTCCGGCTTGCTTAACTTCGTCACCAAGGTTAGAAGCCGAAATAAATTCGGGGCTCTTAAGTATAAGCGCCTCTGCATCAGGAGTAACGAGAAGATATCTTCTTCCGTCATCGGGGATATTTGCTTTGTTCATTTCCTTGCGGATATCTACAATAACACCATAGATATTGTCTTTTGTAAGAACCTCAACGCCCATAGGAGTAGAACCTGCAAGAAGAACACTTCCGCCGTGAGTATCTTTACGCAATGCAAGAGAATATGCTCCGCTGTTGAGTCTTTCTGCAACAATTTTGTCAGGAACAGCTGCAGCATCATAACCATCAATAACTTCATTGATTGCTATATCCTGGTCAACAACAATTGTTTCGTATCCGGTAGAGCTTGAAGTTCCCTGAATACCGTTTGCCTTGTCGTAATCACTTACGGCAACTTCGGTATCTCTTACCGGAATCTTAACTGCCCCTGCAGTAGGATTGCCTTCGTAATCATTGTTAAATACAACACCGTCCTTGAGAACAAGGTCCTGTCTCATCTTAGCAAGAACAAGCTTGCTGTATCTTTCCTGTGCTTCATGTGCCATAATTTATGACCTCCTTAATCAATTTTTAATCCTGGATTTATATCCATGAATTCTTTTTCAACACCTGTGCGCTGAGGCTCATTGCCACCCTGAGGCAGGCCGCTTGCACCGGGTACTGCAAACAGATAATCGTTTTCAGCCTTGATGGTCTCAAGCTGCTCATCGAAGCCTGTAAGACCATCCTCGCCAAGCTCAATCTTATCCATATCAAGCAAGCCCTTAAGTGCTTTGGTGTTTCTTGCACCGCTGGAAGCAAGCTTAAGGTCAAGAGCAGACTCAAATCTGTGCTTAGCAAAATCCTTTTCGAGCTTATCCTTTTCGGACTTGAGAGCATCGTACTCGGAGGTGTCTACCAGGGACTTGCCTTCCGGTATTGCTGCGGCTTCTTTTGCCTTTTGGATTTCGGCTTCATGTGTAGCCTTTTCTACATATCCGCCGTCGGCAATGTTGACAAGCTTAACCTTGTCATTGCCTTTGAGTTTTTCGGCAACCTGATTGTACAGGTCCTCGCCGAGGATTTCCTTTAAGAATTCCATTTTTTTAATTCCTCCTGTCTTAAATTTTTGTACTAAAAAAACACCCTGCACGGTGGCAAGGTGTTTAAGGCGGCTTTCGCCTTATCATAGGAAACACTCCTTTCGGATATTTAGTTTTCGTTCGGACACTCAAATATGTCGCAATGAGCTGCATCATCTTCTGTGCAGTCACTTATGTCTTCGAAGCATAAGCTGTACGCTATTTGCCTGAGAAATTTTGCATCCTCATTCGTAACCGTCTTGGTGTCCGCTATTTTTATAAGAGCCCTTCGGGCTTCACCTTTTGTCATTTCATAAATTCTCCCACTAAAAAGGCTCCCCTGTGTAAGGGGAGCTGGATTTGCATAGCAAAGACTGAGGGGTTGTTATTTATGGATTGTCTGCTAATATGCGGTCATAAACCAATTGAGCATCATGTCCGAAATCGTTGTATAAATCGTTTTTATCAAATCCTTTATAAACAATAACATCATATAGTGCTCTAAGTAGAGGTTTTCTTGAATTTTGATTTATTAAATCCTCAACATGCTCTATGTGCTTTTTCAAAAATGCTTTATCTTCTGCAGAAACCTTAAGCATGTTATCATCCTCCTTAATTGGGATTAGTTTGTACCAATGTTTTTGTTTCCGGATTAACTGTCACATCACATTTTTCGTTGGTAAATAGAACACTCTTTTTCCCGTTTATATTTATCTGAGTTTTTCCAACAGTTCCGGACATTAGCGCATCTTTAACATCTAATATTGAAACTCCCTGCCGATTTGATTTTGAGGTTATACCGCTATGACCTATAAGTCTGCTTACGAAATGAGCAGAATAGTCTTCAATAACAATACCATTAGATGTCTCAAGACCAACAAGAGCCTTTTCAATACTTAAAGCAGCTTTCTTATATTCTTTGTATCCTAACAATGGACTTGTATCACCATTGTTAACAGAAAGAACATATTTTTTCAAGCGAGAATACTCTTGTTTATTATTATACTTCATATCATAGTATTTTGCAAGTGTTTTTGGTGTATCATCTGCACCAATACTTTTACGCCATACATCATAGTAGTTTTGAGAAGCCTTAACCGCCTTCTGACTCACACTCTTACCAAAGCCCCTTATGCCGTTTTCGGTAGTAGTGGAGAACACCTGCTCTCTGAACCTATCACGGTTAAGTCCCGTCTGCTCACAGAAGTCCTTGAGCTTAGCTTCCTTACCCTTGAGCTTAACAGCTTCGTCATTAAATGCCGCCTGCCACTGGGTACGCTCTTCGTCCGTAAACACATTCTTTCCGGCTTCGTCATATGCCGCAAGGAGCTGCTTACTGCTTCGTATGCTTCGCTCCATGGCTCTCTGTTGGTCTCTTGCCTGCCATACGGGAAGCTCTTCGCCGTTGTAGGTAACCGTCTCATTGGCAAATGCCTCCAGCTGCTCTTTGGTGTATGCCGGATTTGATATTCCCTCAAAGTATAGATGCCAGTTGTGTCGGCAGTTAGCACCCATAAAGCCTTTGACCTCACCGTATCCGATTTCCTCCAAGGTAAGATAACCGGGCCTGCCTAAGCGGGATACAACCTTGCCCTGCCAAGCGGCATGCTCGGGACGGGCACCGCTATGTGCAGTTATCTCCATAAGGTCTACATCCATATCGTCTGCGCGCATCTCCTGCAGCTGACCTGCAGTCTGATTTGCGCCGGTTAGAACCGCACGCCTTACCGCCGCATCCAGACTTGTAACCTTGCCGGACGGATATATGATTTTAATGCTTTCTTTGGCAGCACTCTTTATTGCATTTTTGATTGCCTCTTGATATGTAAATGCACCGCTTGCAATCTGCATATGTGCCAAATCACAGCTGCGGATAAATAAGCTTTGAGTTGTGCTTGCAGTTGTCATTGTGAGGTTTCGGACTTTCTTGGTTGTTTTCTTGAATGCCGCATTAAGAAGCTGTGACATCTTGGGGGACAGTGTTTTAAATTCCTTAGGCACATATCCGGCTTTTTCGAGAACTTCATCCCCGTAATCAAACACCTCAACCTTTGCATCGGCGAAGACCTTCCGTATATCCTCAGTACTTTTCTTTGTCCGCTTGCTTACCTCAGAAACAATATCGCTGTACACCATACCTGCCTGCTGCAGCTTCTCTGTCTGCCAGGCGGCAGTATCGGACATGTTAAAATCTGTCTTTATAAGCCTGCGCACAACATCACGGATTATGCTCTCCTGCAAATCCTTGTGGGTCTGCAGATATCCAAGCTCATTAATGAGCCAGTCAGGAGTAATCATATGTTACACCTCCGGCACATCCTCAATATCTATTTCGGAGAGAGCCTCTTTTGCAGCTTCCTCGGTTTCGCCAAGCTCATACGCTCTGAGCTCCCAGGGTTGCATTGCCTGATGTGCTACAAGCTGAACTCTGCGGGCAAATTCCGCATTTCTGTCCTCTATGATACTGTCGTCAAACTGCACGGATATATCTGCATCGGGGCTATACTTAAGTATATCAAGTATAGCTCTGACCGCGCCGATGAGAGCCGACTTAACCACAATCTCATGCTTTTTGAGGTTTCGGAACATATCGGAATTTTCACTTATTACCTCTGTAGCCGTTTTGGCAGTACCGTTTGCAAATTCGTATTTATCCTTACCAAGACCGCACTTGTCGGACAGAAGCCCCAGATGAGTTTCTAGCGCACTCTTGTGTGCATCATTGCGAAGCTCCATGTTTATTTCCTGCAGCTTATTGTCGGGGCTCTCTGGGTTTCCGGGAATGGCATAAAACACAGTATCGTTTGAGTCAAATATCGGCGTTGCATCTCCGCTGTCTTCCATGCTTTTCTGGGTCATTGTTATCGGTACAACAAGTCTCTTCTTACCAAGCTTGAATTCATTAAGATAGCTGTCGTATATAAGGTCGACTCCCTTAATCTCATCTATGGCATTGGCAAATACCGAAATGCCGAGAGGACTGTTTTCCTCAATGTTGTTTGTCACATTGGGGCCGATTATCTGAAATCGGGGTATCTTTGAATTTGTCGGGACAATGCTTTCCACACCCTCAGGGAGATTTACTTCTTTGCCGTCCTCCTTGGCGAACATACGATTTTGGATTATATATTTGCCGTAAGTGTCCTTTATATGAATATTAAGATAGATGTACGGAATACCGCCATATACCTTAATGCTTCCGAAGGCACACTCCGTTATCTTCTTGCCCTCCCAGGAAATGGGATATATCATATCTCCGGGCACGAAGTCCATAACCGCTGAGCCGTTGCGGGAGTTGTATTCCACAAAGGCACCGCTTCCGATAGCAAAGGATTTTTCAAGAAGCTGATTTGCTCTTACATAAAAATCATTGTCATCAAATACTTTTTTCAGCACATCGTTGATAGTATCATCACCGGCATTAATCACGACCTTTTCATTAAGTATAAGATTTGCCCAGTCCTCGCATACACGCTTTGCCATTTTAAGGCTTGCGCGCTTATGCTCGGTACGGACCTTGCCGTTAAACACCATGTATTTGTGGAAGCTTGAATAATAGCCCTCATACCATGATTTCCACTCTTCTATATGAGGCTGCATAGATGTATCACATTTGTATCCCGCGTTTGACAGTGCCGTTTCTATACTTATCAATGTTTTTCACTCCTTTAACCAACTTCAATAATCGTGCTCTGGTCGTACTCCGTAGAATACTCGCAAGCGTCAAGAATATCTATCTTGAAGGTACCGTTATCAAGTCTCTCGGTCTTGTCTGACTTGGAATTCCACTCCGCCGTTTTGTATGCTTCTATTAGGTTCTCACAGTGCTTAAGCACCTTATATCTGTCTTTGCTCATAAGCATATTGTAGAAGCGTATGCGGTCAATGATAGGACCTTTTTTGGACTTGATTACTTCCACACCGAGCTTGTCCTTTGCAGCTCTTGTGCGAAGGCCTTTAATGAGCGTTGTTTCCGCATTATCCGGGTACACAGCGAACACCTTGTATTTCTCCTTGGCATTGCGCACAAATTTAACAAATTCATCTTCAAGTTCTCCGGGGCTTATTTCTTTTTTCAGATACCACTCATCCAGAGTGATTACATCTTTATAACCCTTTGTAAGACCATTGAGCACAAATGCATGAGCAGAGCCGTTGCCACCGAAGTCAATGCCCACGGTAGCATACATTATTTCCCCGGGGTTTATGTAATCAATGATGAACTTTTCGGGGTTGTTTGCAAATATCGGATATATAACACCCTGAGCTGCAGTCCACTTGCCCAGAATAAATCGGTCATAGAACACACCCACATACTCTGTCTTGATTTTTGCAACATATTCGGTGTCGAGAAATGTATTATCATCTATCAGATACTTGATGTTGAGTAAATCAATCTCATCCTTACGATTGATGTAGTCGCGCATCAGCCAGTGAGTAGGATTGTCTGGGTTGGTAGTTCCAAGCAGGAAGGCTTTGGGTACCGACAGACGAGAGAGAAGCATACGGAAGAAATCTTCATCCAGAAGCGTAATTTCATCACAGTAAGCTCCTGCAAGTGTCATGCCTCGGATTTTGTCTTCTGACAGTACATTGTCCGCACCTTCCAGGTAAATCTTACGGCCGAAGAGCACTGCTTCCTTGTTTGATGTAGAAAAGCTGAAATTGTAATCACCTACAAGCTCCTGCAGAAGCTCAAGACAGTTACGCTTGAGAGTAGTCATGGTTCTGCCGACCATAATGAACTTGGCATCATAGTCGCGCTGAGCCACCATAAGAGCCCACATGATAAGAGATATGTATGTCTTACCCGAACGCACCGAGCCGTCCAGTATGTTAAGACGCTTCATTTCGCCGTTTTTAATCATATCAATGCTCTGTTTTTGCTTCGGTGTAAATACATCCTGCCAGTCGTTATCACTGCGAACGGCGCGGAGGATATCTTCCATTTTGCCGTAGTGGTTAAAAGCTTCATCGTCTTTTCTCTGACCTTTGGGATTAACACCAAAAATATCGGCAATTTCGGCGCCGTAATCTTTTTCAATTTTTAAAACTGTATTTTTCTTAAAAGCTCTTGACAGAGTTTTTATACTGTTTCCCTTGAGGTTTAACAATTTCTCACCGCCTTTTTGCCGTTTTAAGCCTTTTTGTTGTTTCAAATCATCAAGTTACACCCAAAAAGTTTTTTAAAAGAATTTAAACGGCTTTTTTTGGTTTTTTAACGACCTCACAACTGAGACCGGAACCAAAAAAGCCGTTTAAATTTAAAAAATACAATTTCGGGATGCTTTTTTCATCAAAAATAATCAAATCGGGGCATGCTGCGCCATTTGGGATTTTTGATTTTAAATAAATTTTTAAAAAGCTTTAAAAACTTATTTAACACCAAAAATATCCATTGTGATTTTCTATGCCTCCGGGAGCTTCTCCCCGGGACGAATCAACCGGGGAGTGTACATCCTGGATTTGTATATTATGGAAGGAGGTAGCCTTATCCTCTGTATCCGAATGTAATCGTATGTACCTTGTCAAATACTCTTATCGTTGCCGTAATCCTGCGGCGGTGCTTGTCCACCCGCTTTATGATAGCCTTTCGTACAAACGGTGAATCAAATGTAAGTACGGGTATTGGCTTTCCGCCGTTTGCAA
This sequence comes from Clostridia bacterium, assembly GCA_045646525.1. GTDB lineage: Bacteria > Bacillota > Clostridia > UMGS1810 > UMGS1810 > RGIG8748. The sequence goes on from JAZRKX010000028.1 coordinate 17,785, forward strand.
AGCACTCTACAAATTTTTCATCATCGGGAGTAAGCGGTTCGGGATTACCTTTGCCAAGCCAATTTGTAACACCGTATGTATTCTTTACCTTGTAATATATGCTTGTATTGTATTTGCACTCCAAGAATACATATCCCGGAATGAGGATTTTTTCTTCCTCATGCCATGCTCCGCCTCTTCTTATACAAAGCATATTGGTAGGCAATACGGCACGAACACCATCTATCTTATTAAGCTCATCTCTGGCTTTGTATTCCTTGCCGCCTGTCACACTTACAACATACATCATATTGTTTTACCTCACTCAGATATTTCCTTTTGCTTTTTGTCTATAAAGCGCTTGACTCTTTCATACAGACCGGGATTTTCCTCGGCCATAGATTCGAAAATCATATCCTTTACATATTCAAATCCTCGCTCAAGCTGATTCTGATTATCAACATCAACCTTCGCTTTGTATGCTGCAGCTCTGGTAAGGGATGTTGCTTCTCTCATGAGCTTCACAGGGTCCATGTCTTTCCACTTTTCTTCGGGGACTGAATTAATTGCCTCCAGAGTGTAATTGGAAAGAAGTCTGATTATGCCTTCGGTGGTATCAAGATTAGGATACTTGTCAAGCTCTCTCATCATCACCTTGAAATTTTCCTGAGCCATCTGCAGCGTACTTGCGCTCTCATTGAGATTGGCAGCATGCCTCTGAACTGAGGAGAGGGATATTTCATATCCTTTGTTTTGGATATATTCTGCAATTTCCCTGTAGGTGACTGTGGGATTAAGCATCATTTGCTCCACGGTATCCTTTACCTTAAACGGCAAGCGGTCTATCTTGGAGCATTTTCTGTTCTTCTTGCCCATATACTACACCTCAACCATCTCATCCTTAATTACGCCTCCAAGAAGCTGTATGCCCTTGGCACTGAGCCTTGCCTCGCATTCTTTATATGACACATCTGCAAGGTCTGCAGGCATTTGATTGTCAACTTTTCTTATCTGTATATAACCGGCAAGCATTAGATAGTTTAATGCATCGCGGAATTCATCAATTCTTACTCCGGAGCCATCCAGGATGCTCTGAACCACATCAAGACTGTTAAATTTGTCTCTAAGTATGTTGATTGTTCGGAGAACCTGTCCGTTTGCTTTCTTTGCTGCAACTGCAGATGCAGCCTTTAACATTGCGTCCTTATCCATTTACTATCAAATCCTTTCCAAAATTTTGTCAAGCTTACTGCATGTCTCTCTGGCATTTCTGTCTATCTTGTCCTCAAGCCTTTCAAACTTGGTATCTATCTCTGCCATCTTGCGGACGAAATCTTCTTTCTTTAAAAAGTCGTTTGAAATACCTTTAATGTCATTTTTAACATTATTAATCTCGGTTTTTATCTCCCTGATGTCCTGCTTGTGTTCTTCGGCAGATTCATACTTATCGGGGAGTTTATTCAGCTTGTCCTCACACTTGGAGACACGGCCGATGGTTTGCTTTAGGAAATATCCTATAATGGCAATTATCGTTGATATTATTAAACTCACGATACCTGTAATTACTGCTTGAATTATATTTTCGAACATAACGCGCTCCTTGTACCTCTTTTCTATAGTCGAATTCTAACATATATTTATATAAGCGGATTATTTAAATATTTAAAGAATTTACTTAAATGAAAAAGAAGAGCCGTATCAAAACGACTCTTCATCAAACATTGTTATTTGGTTTTCTGCCGGACGGTATATATTCGCTGTACCGCTTTCTTTAACTATGGCACGCACATGTGTTTCCGTAAGTCCGTATTTCTGAGCAAGTGCTTTGTAATTTGCCCCGTTGAACTCTTCTACAATTTTCCTGTTCCGCGAAAATCGCCTCAGAGATTCAATTTTCGGGAAATATACATACTCACCGTCAAAGGTTTCGGCAAGCAGTACCATGTTTTCAAATCCTATGAGCTCGGCTATAGTCTGATATACCTCCGGGAGCTCCGAAAGCTTAATCTCATCCGGTTTCATTGGCATCACTCCTTGCCGAGTTTATTCTTTTCGGTTGCTATGTATCGCTTGAGCATTTCTATAACATCATTACCTTGCTTTTTGCCGAGCCATACAAAAGGATTTTTTCTGCTGCAGGATACTCCGGTTACTTTAGTTACAATTCCTGCCATGCGTTCACCGTCCGAAGCTTCGGAGGGAGAGAGCTCCTTGAGCTGATAAAAGAGAGCCCATGCCTTAGAGCGTTGCCCGGCACTCATTTTGCTTTCGGGAATTTCACTCTTTCTGAGTTCTTTTATCACCGCCAGAGCCTCTGTATACGATAGCTCTTTTACGGAATTCTTTCCGGTGGTTCTGTGTATGAGCAGGTGGAGCATATCATTCTCTCTGTCTGTTCGGTCGCACATACCGAGCTTGTTGCCGCTTGCATATATTGCCTTAATCTGATTCGGCTGTATCGGCTTCATCGTATGTCACCTTTATTTTTTCCGTCTTTACGGCAATGATGGATTTCTTAAGCTCATGTACTGCTTTGTCAAAATCACCGCCGTATTTTCCTTGTGATATGAGGTCTGCAAATTCATCCGTTGTAAACGCTTCGGATATAAAGTATGCAAAATATTCTGCATTGTCCTCACTGAGACCTCCAATATCCATAAGAGCTTTTTTGTCTTTATCGAAACTGCCTTTGCACTTATTGAGTAGTGCCTGCGATGTTCCCGTTTCCTTGCAGAACTCTCCGATAATCTCCTTTGCCGTACTCTTAATATATTCCCCGTTGGCAATACCGCCCAGAGTCCTTTTATGCTTTGCTCCCTTTACGGAATATGTAACCTCTTTTTTTACAACCTCGTCATACTTGTCTTTTCCGAGAAGCTTCTTAAGAAGTCCTGTATGCACAATTTCAAGGGATGTAGATGTTGTAGCTGTTACCATGTTATTGCCTGTGCCTGCATACTTGATGCTCTTTGTCTTCTTGCACTCAAGGTCGCCCTTTGCCCTTACGGTGAAGAAGCCCGAAAGCTCATCGGCTTCTTTTTTAAGCATTGCTATCTGCTTTTGCAGAGCACAAAGCTTGTCTACCTTTGCCTTTAACTCATCATTGTGTATTGTCATTTTGCAAGCTCCTTTCTGCAGCTCTGGCACACGGGATACTTCTTGTAATTTTTGAGATTGTCCGTCGAACCACAAAAGAAACACTGAGGTATATGCGGCATGATATTTATTACCCAGTTGCCGTTAATTTCACACACCTCCACATCAACTGCATCATGAGCGCGCAGACCTGTAAGGTATCTTATATCCTTTGTGAGCGTTATAGCTCCTGTTTTAGTAAGTCTCTTTACCGTCTTTTGATATTTTGACATATTGCAATCCTCCTCAAATCTTAAGCGAAAGCTTTTTAGCAAGCTCGGTAAGCTCATCATATGTGCTTATACCTGCATCCAGAGCATTCTCATAAAATACTCTTGCACCTCTTATACCAAGAGAAGACCTGCAGACACCAAGCATGAATCCCATTTTCATATCATCACCGCAGAAACGGGGGAAGAGCATTTTTGCATCGTTTTCGGTTACATCCTCGGTGTAGTATCTGCGGTTAAGTCTTGTGCGGTTTACAATCTGTGCATAGTCAGCTCTCCTGTTTCCGTTGAAGTTCTCCGCGACCTCAAGATTTCCCACAAACACAATACCGAGTGTCTGCCCCTGTGAGTAGAAATAGTCCGAAAACGAACGGAGCATTTCTATGGTCTTAAGGGGAAGGTGCTGAGCTTCATCAAATATGAGCACCATTTTGTCGCTCATTTTACCTACAAGTCTGAACCACATTTCATCGGCAGCACATTTTCCTATAGAGAATTTTTCGCAAAGCTGTTTTAACACACTTTTAATGCTCTTTGTACACGCCGTTACGGTTATGACCTTTGCAAGTGACGGGTTTTCCTGTGCAAATTTAGTCACTGCCATTGTCTTACCGATTCCTGCGTGTCCTGCAACTGCTGCCAGACCTCCGTTGAGCTGACAATTTTTTATTACTGCGCAAATTTCCTCACTTATGGATGTAGGCATATAGCCTGTTTCTTCTGCAGGAACTGTAACTACTTCCTCGGCGTCCTCTCTAGCACTGAAATATTTGTCAAGTATCTCAAGCTGTCTGTCTACATCTCCGCGGTACTTACCGCTCTTAAGTCCGGATATCACGGCAGAGGAAACTCCCACCAATTCGGAAGCTTTTGCCATGCTTCCCTGCGCCGATGCGAAGGCATCAAGCTTTTCCAAAATCCTTGTTTTTGCTTCTTCACTGAACTGCATTACATACACTCCTTATCATTTTTTCAGCCTGTTGGCTGCGTTTTTGTTCATCATTTCAATATCAAGCTTTACAACATGCGATTCACCGACTGCCACCTTGCGCTCAATAGGTTCCTCACTTGCGGTAACAGGTAATATAACCTTTGGTGTATTAATGGCAAATTCGCCTTTTTGCCGTTGTGCCTTTCGTATTTGCATATCAAGCATGTCTATACGCTTTTCGGGAGAGAGCCGTTCCTTGTACTCTTTGTAGTCTTTCTTAATGGCCTTGTGCACCTCGCGAACCTTACTCATTGCCAGAGCCACATCCTTGCGGTCCGCATCAAAGGCAATAGAGGTTTCCCGGCTCAAAGCTACCGTGCGTATAAACCTGTCTGTTTCCGCTTCGTACAAGCGTACTTCCCGCAGGTCCTCGGGGTCATATCGTATGTATACCCTCTGACCGAACAGGAGATATGTTTCATTATCCCAGTACTCAAGCTTCTCTCCGGCAATATTAAGATATACTCCGTTTCTGCCTACCTTTTGTGGTAACGCAGTTCTCATAAGCATAAGGTTTAAATCCTCCGGACTCACAGGCTGGCGTACTACCGTGCGGTTTTCATTGTATACATCTATTCTGCGTTTGCCCTTATCCTTTGCAACCTTACCGCCATAGGCACCTACATTGTACACATTGTCTATGAGCTCGCCTATAATCCTTGTAACCTCGCTGTCGGTAGGAATATCCCCATTCTTGAGCACATGCTTAAGGTTTTCGGGTCTTTCCAATATGTTACCGCCGCAGAAAGTCTTAAAACCTCTGCTTATATCGTTTTTAAGAGTCTCAAAGTATCTTTCTATAGGCTTTGCCTTTGCGTTTGTTACCAGGGCATTTACAAGCTCTATGCCAAGTCTGTCAAATACGGGTTTACTTACAAGAGGCTCCTCCATACTTTTTCGTCTTCTGTGTCCTCTTCCTGCAAGGTCATGAGTAAGAAACTCCGAGCCGTTGTCAAAATACGCCTTTTTAGGTATTCCGCATCTCAGTATAGCCTTTCGCAGAGCAAGTATCGTACTCTGACTGCAGGGGTTGTCCGTTACATTCCACCCGACCACAATACCGCTTCTGGCATCCATAAATGCCGTAAGAGATAATCTGTGCGTTTTGTCGCTACCGTCATATCGGCTTATGATATCAAGGGTGTGGTTATCTGCAATCCATATATCGTTGGACTCAAGCTCACTGTAATCTCTGTTAATATACGGCTCTACCTTGTCCGCACAAGCCTTTTTGCCCTCACGGCCGAGAACCTTAACCGCTTCGGGCACCTTTGCAAGTCTTCGGTCAAATGTAACTCGGCTCGGAAAGTTATCCAGGCATTCGGGACAGTGCTCTCTTGCATACTCCTTGGCAAGCTCGTAGCACCTTGCCACCTTTGGCTGATTTTCATTGAGATAGATGTACAGAAAGTAATCCCACACTTCGTCGGGAATGGAACTTTTTCCACGGTTAGAACCTCCGCGCCGTTCAATCAGAGCATCTATGTCGCCCTCAGCCAGAGCGCGCTTCTTACGATAGAGTGTCCCTACACTTATGCTTACTTCACCTGCACTCTCAAGCTCAAGCATTCGGATGAAGCATACATCAGCATCACCTTTGCTGCCATTGTATGCGGTGCGCATCATCTGCCATCGTTCGAGGCATTCAGTCCACCATCGTATTTGACCTCTTTGGTCCTCAGTGTATTCTTCGAGGCTCTTTTGACTTATGGGTGCGGATGTAGTTTCCGCTTTGAGCTTGCGGTAGTATTTCTTTTTGAGGTTGTCGGGGAGCTTGTCGACGGGGAATTTATATTTCTTTTGATTGTTCTCTCCACAACCAATTTCAGCGGTAAGTTGCTGAGTATTAGCCATTCTTTGAATATGTCTAATTCCACAACCCGCAAGCTCGGCAACCTCTTCAACTGTTAAATAGGTCATTTCTTCACCTGCTTACTGTGCTTTCTTCATATCTTTTTCCCACTCATCAAGTACATCGCCCGCAACCTTGCGGATAGCCATTGCCTGCGGTCCGAAGGTCTGTTGCAGCACAATCCTTGAGAAGTTGGATGCTGCCAGAGTAGGATACCCTCTCTTTTGTACCTCATAGAGTAAATCTGTCTGTGTTTTTCCAAGCATTGTAAGCCTTAATTTGAATATATTCTTTCCCATGTCGTACCTTCTTTCTTAATTAACATCTTCCCAAAACTCTTTTACTAAATGTCCAAATCCAACCTCATCCATAAATGTTCTCATTACGGGTATTAGATGTGGTTCCTGCTCTGCTTGAGATTGTTTGTTAGCACTTATCCTCTCTCTGAGTGGCAGAGAATTTGCATTTCTATATTGTCCACCTGCAAATACCTTATGTTGACACCGCACATCTTCAAGGCTCCCTTGTGTAAAGGGAGCTGTCACGGAGTGACTGAGGGATTGTTGTATTCCTGTCCCCAATCCCGATATCCTGTGCACTTCCTTAAGCTTCTGCAGAGCCTCCTCAAGCTTTACCTTAAGCATGTCATTTTGCCTCTTCTGGTATTCATACAACCCTCGCATGTTGTTGCATATGCCTCGGTTAAGCTCGGATACATCCTTGCACTCACCGCTTCCGATATTTACAAATCCGTTAAGCAGGAGCTCCTTCATCCGCAATCCTCTGCTTGCATCTACAAACTCAACATCACCCGTTTTGCTATTATGCATTACATAAAATCTCATTTTATTAGCCATTATTTTCTGCCTCCGTAAGCTCTTTTAAAAGTCTGTCGCCTACATTGACACTTATATACAGTTCACTTGAATTATTACGGCGATTTTTCAATTTATCCCAAAACTCCCTGTATGCTTCGGATTTGGCTTGCGCTACATCCTTTTCATGCAGTTTGTTAGAATGCAAATACCTCTCATTCTCTGCCTGTTGTATTTTAATCTTGTCCCTTAAAAACTCAACTTCTTCTATCAGCTGTAAGTAAGCCTCGCGTTGCTCCATCCTTAGAGCACCCCATATCCCATAGGTTTTATCGCCAAACTGCGGACATGATATGTATTCCCGTATTTTTAGCAACTGTTCTTTGGTAATCATTTTGGACTCCTCCTACCACAACAACCTCGGCATCTGTACCCAGTGGGTCACAGCTTGAAAATAGAACTTGCGCCCTTTTTCTATCCAATAGAAGCCTCCGCCGTCAAAAAGTGCAAGCTCCGAATTCTTCATACCTCGTCTTCGTATGGCAAACTCTATAGGTTCTCCATCGAGCCAAATATCTGGCTTTTTGAAACCAAAATCCTCCCATTTCACAAACCTGCTTTCCATCAAAACAAGTTGTTTTTCCTTTGCCTTTGCTTCTATCTTCTCGGCAAGGCCCTCAACTATAACAGGTAAAAAAATGTCATTTAAAGCCTCTTTAACAATACTCTCAATCTTTACCACAGTTTTCTAACCTCCTTAAAACGCTTTTTAATACGCAATAAATTCCATATAGTAATAAGTATTCCTACTGCAAAAATGCCGGCTATAACACAAACTACAGTATCAATAAATGGATTCGCATATCCCGGACACATAATCCCGGCCATGATTGTAGTTACAATCATCGCTATGCACATGACTGCAACCATGGCCAGACACACAATCGCAAACCATATCCTCATTTTTGTTTACTCCTTTCCGCTTCCAGTCCAATTTTCGCAAGACGAACTAATGGTGCAAACCACCTCAACTCCTTTAAGAGCTTCCATCTTAGCGATGGTATTCTCATGTTTTCATATTGAACAGATAATATACCGAGTTTCTCATCTGCAATTTTCAAAGCATCTTCATAATTCATGATGTAATGGTTTCCCATCACTCCGCACCGCCTTTCTCAAAAAATTCTTCATAGGTGGCGTTTCTTTTGTGTTTTGCAATTCGATAGGATTTCCACTTTTGGTTAAATCCTAATTTCCTTATTCGGATATGTCCTTTAAACCATAATCTTTCATACCATTTCAAATACCTTTCAACACCAAAATCACAATCACTCTTTCCATCGCTCCAAAGAAAGTGAGGACAATAGCATTCATTATATTTTGGCGGTATATAAGTGATTTTTATATTATTCCAATCTCTTAACTTTGCTTTTACCGCTTCAAGAAAACAATTACTGTAAAACTCTTTCATTCCTCCGCACCACTTTTCTCAGTTTGGCGGTCCCAGTCCGAAGGTGCAAAATCGAATACCGGCACACCGTCAACATGAACCGTGCATATATCAAACAGGCCGTAAGCTGCCCAATCACATCCCTTACCCTTAACATACCTTCCTATGCATTCAGAGTATATGGCATTAGGCTCTGCACCTGCTTCCTTAAACTCTGCTCCCGAAGCCACATTTCCGCATTTTGGGCATTTAAACTTCCAATTTTCAAAATCAAGTCCGAATCTCTTCCGCCCTTCCATTCTCCATTCTTCCTGAGTATATTTCTTTTCCATACATTCACGCTTAGAATCCATCTGATTACCTCCCGACTCACAAAATGGTTCTGATTGTTTTCACCTTGGTTACGCTTATAGCATATCCTTCATCCCTTGGAAACTTCTCTTTAAAAATAGTCAAAATCTTGTCAAGAGCATATTTCGTTTGTGCACTTCTTTCCGTGACTGCAAATAGATGTACACCATCTAATGCTACATTAATTTCATAATGCATATTCATTCCTCCCTCAAAAAAATCTTGAATTCCCACCGTACATATGCTAATATGTAGATGGAATACTTTTTTGCATACGATGTTGATGCCTGCAGCGCATCCATCGTATGCTTTGCTATGGTTTTGTTTGATATAGATATATCGTTATCAATTAAGTATATTATAATAGATAATTATCTAAATGTCAACAGTTATTTTAGATAATTATCTACAAAAGTGAGGTGACTATAATGTTTGACCGCATAAAGGCGTTAGCTGCCGAAAAAGGTGTTACAATCGCTAAAATCGAGAGCTGTCTGGGATTAAGCAATGGCATAATTGGAAAATGGAAGACGCAAGACCCATCAGCTCATAAATTACATTTGGTAGCTGATTATCTAAATACATCTGTCGATTATCTATTAACCGGTAATTCTTTTTGTGAAGATATATCAAAAAACGAACAAAAGCTTTTAGATATCATTAGACACATAGAAGACCATGATGAACAATTGATGCTAATCGGCGTAACAGATAACTACGCTAAGTCTTTGCCCTCTTATAAATCACAGAGTATTGATGGAAAGGAAGGTCGTGATGCGCAGCAGCGACTTGACAAAACGAGTTAAAAGAATAGAGAATGTTATCTATGTGAACTTTAACTAAAGAACATGCGGAGGATTTCAAATGAATGAAATAATTAAGAACTTTATAGACACAAAAATTAGCGAGGAAAACGCAAAACACGAAGCTGAAAAAAGCACTACATTATCTAACCTGGGTTTATATGAAAAGGTATACTCCCCGGACAATAAATACAGCGCTGAATATCCTGTGTCTGAATTAGATAGTAACAATACTTTTAAGTACTACAAAAATAAACCTATTGAAATTTCAGATGAAGACTACGAAGAATTAAAAAAACATTTAGACAAAGGAGAGCATAAAAAGCATAAAACTATGGCATTAATTTTTACGGTTATTGCATGGATTGTATTTGTCGGTGGTTTTGTTGCAGGTATATCTTTTGCAAATATAGTAATCGACCCTTATGATGTCGTAAATGGCACATACTTCTCATTTTCGATTGCTTTTACATATTGGTCTGTTTCTCTGATAAGCGGAACAATCATTCTTGGTTTTGCTGAAATCATTAAAATTCTTGATGACATAAAGAAAAAACAACTTCAAAAATGAGGAGACATACCAATGAAAGCATATTTTATAAAAAATCATTTGTTTTTGATTATCGCCGTATTACTTTTGTTGGGAGGCTTTCTGTCAGGAATAATTTTAGGATATTCTAACCCTGTGGCAGTTCTTAACGATGAAGCCTTGTCCAGCTATTCAGATATTTATGATTCAACATTAGATGAAGACACTGTAACAAATGCGTTTAATATAAGCATAATGATTGAGACCTGGATTTCTTCAATTTTAAGTGCAGCATTTTTCTATGCAATACACCTGCATCTCTGCAACCAACGCAATATAATTTTGGCATTGAAAAATCCTCAAAAACTGACGAACCCTGGTGTCAATAAAACATCACAAGCTACGGCCGTAGACGGCTCACAGTGTTCTCTTTGTAAAAGGGCCAATATCCCTCTTAAGCCGGCACGGTACATAGCCAATAATCAGACATATTATATTCAAGCTTGTGAAGACTGTTTTAAAAACTATAAATGTGAAGATTTAATGTAATATAAAAACAAGCAAGAACCCTTGTAATCCGCATAATTACTGGTTTCTTGCTTGTTTTTTCTCGTTTTATATATTTTTGCATTTTGCATGTTAATCTTCGTTTTCAAATTTACAAAACACCTCTCAAAACCGCATCATTACTAAAAGCGACATGTGTCGTATTGAATTATAAGAAATGTCGCTTTCCGAATTTTTTGTTTTTTTAAAAAAACTGTTTTTTTACATTCTTTTAAAACACTTTTAAAAAGGTTGTAAGAATGCTTTTTAAAAGTGTAAACACCTCGCAAACCCTCATAATACCTAAAAAAAGACGGTCTAAAGGTTGTCATACATACAACTTTTAAAACCGTCTTTTAAAACTTTTTAAAAACTCTTTTAAAATTTTAAAATACCAGGGTGACCGGGACCAAAGTACCCCCAAAACCCCTAAAATTTATTAACATCATCATTTTGCATGTAAATTCGCCTACACATCACGAAAAACCGCTTAAATACTGCCTTTCCTCATGTTTTTTCGGAATAAATCACCTTTTCTCACATCACACTTATTTTTTTCATTCTGTGTGTTAATCTACAGCATAAGGACTTTTGGAGATAAACTGTGTGCCGCAACAGGTCTCGGTTGGGATGACCCAGAACTGGGATGGCATCATTGCCCTCCCGGAATGGGTATATATGATTATGTCCGTGTTGAAGTAAGAAACCGCATAAATATAACGGATTTATTTGTCCGCCCGATTTTGGAGGATAAAAAAGCAGTGGTGTGGATTACGGTAGAAAATGCGGATTATATCGAAAAACCAATTAATATATCCCTGTCTGTTTATGGTCAGAACTTCCGGCAGAAAGTTGTAAAGGACTATGTTTTTGACCCATACTACACTGCCTTTCAAGGTGGGCGATGAATTTACAAGATAAGTGTAAAAATAAATAGGCTCATATAAAATTGTTGCGCCGTTTTGTACACCCAGTACAAAACGGCGCAGTTCAAAATTAGCGGAAGATAATAGCAAGTTTATCGACAAATTATTTTTATATTGCAGAGGGGTATAATTCGTATGGAATTTAAGAAAGCTTAAATTTCCAAAGGAAACATACCAATACCACAATCAATATAATTGCAATCAAAATTTTCAAATTCCGGTAGAATTTATTCATCAATAGATGGTAAGCGTTGCTTACTTTCTTAAAATGTTCAGTTAGTTTGTCATAATAATGTATGGAGTATTCTCTATATAATTGTAAAAGAGATTTCTCAGAAGAATAATCGACTATTTCTTGTTGAGCATCAAAAATATCACCTAAGCTATTTTGGCATATATCTGAAATTATTATGTATTTCTTGGGCTTCAAGAGATATTCTACAGTTTTCAGAAAATCAATCGAACTGTTGCAAAACTGAGTAGCATCCAAAGAATTCGCACCTTTTTGGTTGTTTGATATGAACATTTCTTTGAGAGAAATAACTTTTGAAAGCCTTTCTTTTAAACAGTGTTCTAATTCTTTTTGAGAATTTTCAACTGAAGCTGTTCCAACTCTGTTTACAAGTGCATAAACATCTGAATATATGCGTTCCATTTGTTTGAAAGGCTCTCTAACCAATCTTTGATTCTCTGAATCAAAAAACTGACATGCACTTTTGATATGTTTTAATAATTCCATTGTTCTTTTCCCTCCGTATGATTAATGCCAGGGTATCAAATACGAGATAATCATATCACAAGAACACTAAATAGTCTATTCGTATATTATACCAATACTTCACTTTAAAATTTCTAATTTAGAGTAAATATTCATGTAATTTTTATGAATATAAAAAAATACTTGATATTTCATTATTTTTATTATAAACTAGAATATGTTGTAAAAAAGAACGGATATGAAGTGTATTTTGTGCTCCATAAAACCACATCTCATAACGATTAAATAATATTGTTTCTTTAATAAAAAACTATGTCACGAAAAATCCGTGCCGTAGTTTTTGTGTGTCAAATTTTAAATAGGTAGAACACCTGATTTTTGTTTCACACGAGCAATGTACTGCTCCACATTGATTTCTTTTTCTAAAAGTTTTTTCACCACTGTAATAAGGCTTCTTTTGGTCAAACTCGTTTTTTTGGAGCAAAAAAATAAAAGCCTTAAAACACGGAAAACCGCACTATTAAAGGCTTTTAGGGTGGTCGGGATGACAGGATTTGAACCTGCGGCCTCTTCGTCCCGAACACGCTCTAAAGCCTGATATATAGCGGTTTTTGCCTTTTTTAGCCCTTTCCGCTACATTTAATATACTCTTTGGACATTTTATCTCCACTGTTTCCATATGCTCCAG
>JAZRKX010000029.1:0-48485 GCA_045646525.1 Clostridia bacterium
AAAAAGAAAGGTGCTGTGCCCTGGTCGAGTGTTAATACATCAATAATTATTGTATCCTTAGTTACTGAAGCCATTTCAATCTCTCCTTTTCTAAATGTTCTATAATATTATTATATATTTTTTGACTGCTAATTGCAAGAGAAAATTACCAAAAAATTAATTTATAAATAATGTCTCTTTGCACATACTATAAACACGGCAGCAAAATGCCGATTCCTTGGACAGAACTTGTTCGAAAAGCTTTAAAAGCGTGAGGTACAAAATAATTTTTATTTTGGAAACAATGCTTTTAAACCTTTATACATTTTCATGCGCCCGCTAAGTGAAAAGGTATGGAATGAAGATAGATAAGCGGGCGGAAAGGTTATGGAATTTGAAATGGCAAATTGCTCAAATCCGAACAAATCTATCGGTTGCACCGTAACACAATGTGAATATCATTGTGACGGCGAGAACTACTGTACACTTGAAAAAATCAGCGTAGGAACTCACGAAATGAATCCTAAAATGATTGAATGTACAGATTGCGAGTCCTTTAAACCCAGACAGTAAAAAGGAAAGCCCAAGGAAAGCCTTGGGCTTACATATTTTTTATATAAACTTTCGTATCTTTTTGTAGAGCAAAAATGTAACAAAAGATACAATGGCTCCCTTTATGAGATTAAACGGAACTACACACAAAATAACAAGTGATGAGACGCTTTTTACAGAGCCATGGATTTTAGTTCCCATACCTACTATTACATCCACAGGTATTTTGAGTGCTTTGGAATAAGCGGGTATCATAATGTACAGATTGCTGAGATAAGCAAAAACTGTCATAACCGCAACCCCCGCCACAAGTCCGATTAGTGCCGACCTTTTGGTTTTGGAGCGGTTATATATGAGTGCGGCAGGCACTGCAAAAGCACAAGCAGTAACAAAGTTGGAAAGCTCTCCTATACCGCCGGTAATACTTCCGTCGATTATAAGATTTATTAAATTTTTAAGAAGCTCTATTATTACCGCTGCCCATGGTCCTATGGCAAAACCGCCAATGAGTGAAACAACATTACTCAGGTCCAGTTCGTAAAAAGGCGGTGCTATAAACGGCAGAGGAATTTTTATAAGAAATAAAATAGTTGCCGCCGCCGAAAGCATAGCTATCTTAACGAGCACATGTGTGTCTTTCATGGTTGTATTCCTTTCTGATTAAACACACGGGTTTTAACTTCCGTGTACTTAAAGCATTTCCCCGCATTTTTTGCAGAAAGTATCATCATTCTCGCATACTGCACCGCAAGAAGAACATACTCTCTGGTTTTTGTACTCGGAAAGCTTTCTTTTGTGTTCATCAAGCTCCTGACGAAGAAGTGCAATTTCCTCGCAGACAGCTTCTATATCGCTGTTGTCACAGCCATCATATACAGCCATACCTATTTGTATGTACTTATCGTCGAGCTTTGATTTTATATCGGCTATTTTAATCTTAAGCTTGGTAAAATCAACTGCATCGCCCGAAAACTTGACTGCTTTTTGTGTAGTAACACTAACAGCCTTTTTAATTTTTTCCACAATTTCATTTTTCATTTTTTATACCTCCTTTTATTTTATCCATATAGGCTTTAACAGACTCTTCCATCTTATTCTTACCGGGAATATAATATTTCTTATCCTTTAGATTATCGGGAAGATACTGCTGATTAACATATGAATTAGGATAACTGTGAGGATACTTATATCCTATTGCCCTGCCGAGCTTTTGTGCACCCAAATAATGTCCGTCCTTAAGGTGTGAGGGTATATCCCCTGCCATACCGCTTCGGATATCCGAAAGCGCTTCGTCTATTGCACAGATTGCAGAATTTGACTTGGGAAGCCCTGCGAGAAAAATCACCGCTTCGGCGAGAGGGATTCTCGCCTCGGGAAATCCAAGCTGCAGTGCAGAGTCCACGCATGCTTTGGTTACTGCAATAGCGTTGGGATAAGCAAGACCTATATCCTCCGCACTTATAACAAGAAGTCTGCGGCATATTGATATAAGGTCTCCTCCCTCTATAAGTCTTGCAAGGTAGTGTATTGCCGCGTCGGCATCAGAGCCTCTGATAGACTTCTGGAATGCACTGAGCACATCATAGTGATTGTCGCCGTCTTTATCAAAAGCAAAGCTGCTCTTTTGGGTAATTGCAACTATAGTGTCGGAATCAACGGTTACATCTTCATCGAGTGTCATAGATGACTTTATGCACATCTCCAGTATGGTAATAGCCTTGCGCACATCGCCGTAAGCGCTGTTTGCTATCTGCATGAGTGCATCATCGGATATAGATATTTTCCTGCTGTATATATCCGAAGCAATGCCCACCGCGCGTTTTAATGCTACTGTGATATCTTCTGCCGTAACAGGCTTAAATTCAACTACTGTACAGCGCGAAAGTATAGCATTGTAAATATAAAAATACGGATTTTCGGTAGTGCTGGCAATAAGTGTAATCGAGCCGTTTTCTATATATTCCAAAAGAGATTGCTGCTGCTTTTTATTGAAATTCTGTATTTCGTCCAGATACAAAAGCACGCCCGAAGTCCTGCCCTCAATATCTTCTGTAGCGGCAGCCACATCGCGTATATCCTTGATGGATGCGGTAGTGGCATTAAGCTTAAAAAGCTTCTTGGAGGTAAGCGAAGCACAGATGTTTGCAACTGTGGTCTTTCCTGTGCCCGACGGACCGTAAAAAATCATATTCGGGACTTCTTTTGAAGAAATAATATTGTAAATAGGCTTACCCTTTTCCAGTATATGACTCTGCCCTACAACTTCGTCCAGAGTGTTTGGTCTTATATAGTCTGCAAGCGGCTTCAATTTACTGCCTCCGTATTATTCGTATAAGGGATATTTGTCGCAAAGTGCCTTTACTCGTGCAACAACAGTTTCCTTACTGTTTTCGAAATCCTTTAATGTAAGAGCTATGAGAGTTGCAATTTCTTTCATATCTTCAGTGTTCATACCGCGTGATGTTACAGCGGGTGTACCTATACGGATACCGCTTGTTACAAAAGGCTTTTCGGGGTCAAAAGGAATGGCATTCTTGTTACAGGTGATACCTACTTCATCAAGTCTGTGCTCAGCTTCCTTACCTGTAAGACCTATGCTGCGAAGGTCAAGAAGCATAAGGTGATTGTCTGTACCGCCCGAAACAAGGTCGAGTCCCTCCGAAACCAAAGCTTCGCTGAGTGCTTTTGCATTTGCGATAATGTTCTTCTGATATGTCTTGAAATCTTCGGTAAGTGCTTCTCCGAGACATATAGCCTTGGAAGCAATTATGTGCATAAGAGGTCCGCCCTGAATTCCGGGGAAGATTGCCTTGTCTACTGCCTTGGCATGCTCCTCTTTGCAAAGTATAAGTCCGCCTCTGGGACCTCTCAAAGTCTTATGAGTTGTTGTAGTTACAAAGTCTGCATAAGGTACGGGGCTCGGATGAAGACCTGCAGCTACAAGTCCCGATATGTGTGCTATATCTACGAGAAGATATGCACCGACTTCCTTAGCAATTTCACCGAATTTCTGGAAATCAAGAACTCTGGGATATGCGCTTGCACCTGCAACGATAAGTTTGGGCTTACATTCCAAAGCAAGCTGTCTTATCTTTTCGTAATCTACAGTGGAAGTATCTTCCTCTACACCGTAAGGAACTATATTAAAATACTTACCGCTCATGTTTACGGGACTTCCGTGGCTTAAGTGTCCGCCGTGTGCGAGACTCATGCTGAGAACTGTATCACCGGGATTAAGTACCGCAAAAAATACAGCCATATTTGCCTGTGCACCCGAGTGAGGCTGAACATTGGCATGTTCTGCTCCGAAAAGTTTTTTCGCTCTTTCTATAGCTAGTGTTTCCACTACATCCACATTTTCGCATCCGCCGTAATAACGCTTGCCCGGATAACCCTCTGCATACTTGTTTGTAAGAGGTGTTCCCATAGCTTCTATAACTGCATTGCTCACAAAATTTTCACTTGCTATAAGTTCTATTTTGTTGCGCTGTCTGTTAACTTCGGCTTCGATAGCTTCGGCAACCTCTATGTCAACTTTTCTTATTTCGTTTGTACTGTACATCAAAGTGTCCTCCTATGATATTTTATGAAAATATTATATAACATATATCCCATTTTTTCAAGGGGATATTTGAAATATGTTGTTGAATAATGGAGTTTTTTCTGTTATAATAAACACAGGCTTGCACTTATGTTATAATAGTATCAAT
Organism: Clostridia bacterium; assembly: GCA_045646525.1. Classification (GTDB taxonomy): domain Bacteria; phylum Bacillota; class Clostridia; order UMGS1810; family UMGS1810; genus RGIG8748. The sequence goes on from JAZRKX010000029.1 coordinate 4,242, forward strand.
ATGCTTAAAGGAGATGATAAACTGTGATAGGCTATGTTACAAACAATCAAATTCTTTGCGAAAACTGTTACAAGTATTTCGTTGCATACAAAAATATTCGTTCGCAAATAGATGCAGATGACCCTGTGATACGGGCAAATCTCACCTTTGATGATGCCTTGAACAGACTTACATGTCCTTTTTGCAAGAAAGAGTTTACATACGAAACCGACCTTTTAATCCATTCCTTTAAGGATAAATTTGCAATTTATTCTTCTTATACCAAGGTTTTTGCACATGTGGCAAACTTCAGGGTTGCCGCAGAAATCTGCGGTATGAGTGACTGGAACTTCAGACTTTGTACATACTCGTATGAAGCATATGAAAAGCTTCGTATATTTACCGCAGGTCTTGACGATGCAAAGATAACTGCATTAAAACTAAAAACATTTCCAAAATATAAGGATATGAATATAAAGGCGGAATATATAAGCTTTGAATATTCTGATGATACCAATCTGCATTTTACCCACAGAGATTTCACAGGCAAAATCATAGAAAATTACTCTCTGTGCAAATCCGATTATGATGAAATGCCCGATTTATCGGCGGAAAAAGGAAATTGGATTACTCTTGACAAAACATGGGCTATAAAAAGACTGGAGGAGACAAAATGAAAAAGAATTTACTCGTAGGACAATCAGGCGGACCTACTGCCGCAATTAATGCAACACTTTCGGGTGTAATATCCGCAGGTATTGCATCGGAAGAAATAGGAACAGTTTACGGCTGTGTAAACGGCATTGAGGGTGCTTTAAAGCAAAATTATATCAATTTATCTGAAGTTTTTTCCGAGGCTGACAAGCTTGACATACTTAAGCAGACCCCCTCTGCATTTTTAGGTTCATGCAGATACAAGCTGTCCGAAAACGATATTCCGATAATCGTGGAAAACCTTAAAAAGAGTAACATTGGATATTTCTGCTACATCGGCGGAAATGACTCCATGGATACAGTATGCAAACTAAAAAATCTGTGTATGAAAAACGGAATTATGGTAATAGGTGTTCCCAAAACCATAGACAATGATCTGGTAGGCACCGACCATTGCCCCGGTTTCGGAAGCGCTGCCAAGTATATTGCTGCTACGGTAAGTGAAATTGCCTGTGATGCAAGCTGCTATGACTTGGAGTGTGTAACCATAGTAGAAATTATGGGAAGAAATGCGGGATGGCTTGCTGCATCCTCCGCTCTTGCACGCATAAACGGAAACGACTCACCTGACCTTATTTATCTGCCAGAGACCGTATTTAACGAGGATAAATTCTTAGCCGATGTCAAAGAACAGGTGAACAAGAAAAAGAGTATTGTTGTAGCCGTGTCCGAGGGTATTAAAAACGCTGACGGAAGTTATGTGGCAGAGCAAAAGCGAGCAGGAAACGATGATAAATTTGGTCACTCCCAGCTCGGCGGTGCAGGAAAACACCTTGAGCTTCTTATTAAAGAACGCTTTGGCATCAAGGCAAGAAGCATAGAGCTTAACACACCGCAAAGATGTGCGTCTCATATTGCATCTAAGGTGGATATAGAGGAGTCTGCACTTATAGGTGCAAAAGCTGTTGAAGCCGCTCTTAATGGTGAAACAGGAAAGATGATGTGCTATAAGCGAACCGAGGGCGATGTATATTCTGTGGAAATCTGTGCAATGGATATAGAAAATATTGCAAATGCGGAGAAGAAAGTACCCGCCGAATATATATCGGAAAACGAATGTGATGTAACAGACCTTTTCATTGATTACGCATATCCCTTGATACAAGGAGAAATCGATACCTTGTACAATAACGGCTTGCCTGTACACATAACAAGATAAAGGAGCACCTTATATGAAATCTAAATCCATTGTATACAGTGCTGTAATTGCTGCGATGTATGTGGTGCTTACATTTATATCTTACGCATTCGGTCTTTCCAGCGGAGCGATACAGATACGCATAAGTGAGGCACTTACTGTTCTTCCCTTTTTTACTCCGTATGCCGTTTGGGGTCTTTTTGCAGGATGCCTGCTTTCAAACATTCTTACAGGCTGTGCCCTGTGGGATATAATATTCGGAAGTATCGCTACACTTTTGGGAGCCATATTCACATACTATACGGGCAAACTTAAGTCAAAAAACGCCTGCTATCTTGCACCTCTTGGCGCCATAATATCCAATACGCTTATTGTTCCCTTAATACTGCGTCATGTATACGGAATAAGTCAGGGATATGCTTTTCTTTGCCTTACAGTAGGCATAGGTGAAATCATATCTGCCGGCGTATTTGGTATGATACTGCTTTTTGCCGTAAGAAAGCATCAAAATCACATTTCGTAATATAATGTAAAAAGCACCGCAATGCGGTGCTTTTTTGTATGCTTATTTAACAATAGAAAAATATATCAGTATCAAGATACCAAGTACTATCCTGTAGTAGCCAAAGCCTTTGAAATCATGTTTGCGTATATAACCCACAAGAAACTTTATTGCCGCTATCGAAACTGCAAAGGCAACTGCCATTCCCAAAGCGAGTACAATCCACTCGTTCAAAGTAAAAGCAAGCCCCGATTTAAGAAGCTTAAGTGCACTTGCACCGAGCATTACGGGTATTGCAAGAAAGAATGAAAACTCTGCCGCAACATGTCTGGAACAACCAACAATGGTGGCGCCGATTATAGTGGAGCCGCTTCGCGAGGTACCCGGTATCAGCGCAAGTATCTGAAATACACCTATAAGAAAAGCTGTTTTGTAGCTTAAAGTCTCGATACTTTCTATTGAGGGAGTGTGTTTTCTGCTTTCTACAACTATAAATGCAACACCGTATGCAATGAGCGTAAAGGCTACAGTATAGGAATTATAAAAATGTTCATTCAACCAATCATCAAAAAGAAGTCCTATTATTGCTGCAGGCACTACTGCCACCAGCACCTTAGTATACATAACTACGGTATCATATTTTATTGGCGTGTTGCCTATACAAGATACCTTATCTCTTTCCCCCGTGTTTACAAACGGATTCAGCTTTTTGAAATAAAGAAAGAGAACAGCAAGAATTGAGCCAAACTGTATAACAACAAGAAATGTCTCCATAAATTCGGGCGATACTTCCATCTTCATAAACTCATCAAAAAGTATCATATGACCCGTACTGCTTATGGGAAGCCACTCAGTAATTCCCTGTACAATACCCATCACTATAGTCTGTAAAATCAAGATAATATCCATAGGTATTTCCCTCGCTTATACATTAAATAAAAGCTCGCTGTAGGTTGGATAAGGCCAGTAGCTTGAAGATGTAGCAGCCTCCAAAGCGTTTATTACACCTCTGGCTTCTTCCATAATACACAAAACATTGTCGTGGTAGAAGTTTGCATATTTCTCGGCATTGTCGGAAATAAGCTTTGCCTTTTCCAGATTTTCTTCCAATGTTTTTGTAAGTTCATTAAGCTTACATACATTACCCGAGAGTTCTTCTGCCAATTCCAATTCAACATCGGTTTTGAGTGTTTTGGAAAATGCGCGTTTGGAATTTGCAACATCTGATAATTCCTTTATGTACTTAAATACAGAAGGAATTATTTCTTTTTTCACCATTTCCAAAAGGGTAAGTGCCTCGATATTTATAATATTGGCATAATTTTCAAGAAGTATTTCACATCTGGAATGCATCTCGGTTTCTGTATAGATGGCGTGCTTTGTATAAAGCTCAATGTTTCTACTATCCGTAAAGTGCGGAATTGCCTCGGGGGTTGTTTTGTAATTGGAAAGCCCTCTGTTTTTAGCTTCTTCCACCCATTCGTCAGAATAGTTGTTGCCGTTGAATATGATGCGCTTATGCTGTTTCACGGTATCACGGACAATTTTATGTACAGTATCATCGAAATTATCGGAAGCTTCCAAAAGCTCGGCAAAACGAGCAAGTTCCTCTGCAACTATAGTATTTAAAACTACATTCGGCTCAGATACGGATGCCGAAGAGCCAAGCATTCTGAATTCGAATTTATTGCCTGTAAATGCAAAAGGTGATGTACGGTTTCTATCTGTCTTATCCTTTGTGAATGTAGGAATGACATGAGCACCTATTTCCATCTTTTCCTTTTTCTTTTCCAGATAGGCATCATCATGTTCATATGCTTCAAGTATTGCTTCAAGCTGTTCGCCTATAAATATGGAAACTATTGCAGGGGGAGCCTCATGACCGCCGAGTCGGTGGTCATTTGCGGCGCTTGCAATGGAAATTCTTAAAAGGTCCTGATATTCGTCTACAGCCTTTATAACAGCACAGAAGAATATTAAAAACTGCAAATTATCATATGGTGTTTTACCGGGCTTTAAGAGATTTATGCCATCATCTGTAGTAAGAGACCAGTTGTTGTGCTTACCGCTTCCGTTGACACCGTCAAAGGGCTTTTCATGCAAAAGACACACAAGGTCATGCTTTGCAGCAATCTTCTTCATAAGCTCCATAGTAAGCTGATTGTGGTCTATGGAGATATTTGCAGTAGTAAACACAGGCGCAAGTTCATGCTGTGCCGGAGCTGCCTCATTGTGCTTTGTCTTGGCAAGAACTCCTCTTTTCCACAGTTCTTCGTCAAGTTCTTTCATATATGCAGAAACCCTTGGCTTAATCTGACCGAAATAATGGTCGCCAAGCTCCTGACCCTTAGGCGGTTTTGCACCAAAGAGCGTTCTTCCTGTAAATATGAGGTCTTTTCTCTTATCGTGTGTTTCCTTGTCTACGAGGAAATATTCCTGTTCTGCACCCACGGTGGCTATAACCTTTTTGGAATCGGTATTGCCGAAAAGACGCAAAACACGAAGCGCTTCCCTCTCTATAGTTTCCATAGAACGAAGAAGCGGTGTTTTCTTATCCAGGGCTTCACCGCCGTATGAACAAAATGCAGTCGGTATGTACAAGGAATTATCCTTTATAAAAGCATACGAGGAGGGGTCCCATGCGGTATATCCTCTTGCCTCAAACGTAGCTCTTAATCCTCCCGAGGGAAAACTGGAAGCATCAGGCTCGCCTTTAATCAGCTCCTTGCCCGAGAATTCCATTATAATCTTTCCGTCCTCGGAGGGCGAAATAAAGCTATCGTGCTTTTCTGCCGTAACATCTGTCATAGGCTGGAACCAATGAGTAAAATGTGTTGCACCCTTTTCGATTGCCCAGTCCTTCATGGCATTTGCTACAGCATTTGCAGTATCCAGAGACATAGGCTCACCGTCATCTATAGTGCTTCTCAAATTCTGATATATGTCCTCGGGGAGTCTTTCTTTCATTACGGTATCGTTAAAAACAAGACTTCCGAAGATTTCGGTAACATTATTCATTTTATCCAACCTCCGATATATAAAATATACTACAAAAGTTCAAAGTCTATGAGTTTGATTTTTTAAAGGAAATCACTTTTGCTAAAAGCGTTTTTACCTCTGTTATATTAAATACAAGTGTACAGAAAAAATATGCTGTCACACCGCTGAGTATGCAAAGGGCAAGCCGTACGGCAAGCATCATATCAGCAGAAATTATATCTACAGTCTTAACAACAAAAGACATTATAAGAGCAGATATTACTACCTTAAGTGCAAAAAAAGCAAAGTCTTTGGTGAGTATACCGCTATTGCGCCCGGCTGCCACAAAGAAAGCCGAAAAGCCCATAATGTTTGCAGATACAGCCGCAGAAAACGCCAGCGCCCTGTGGTCAAACGAGAAGAACTTTACTAATACAATACTTAAAATTATATTAAGACCAACACCAAGCGCGGAAATAATCATCGGCGTTTTTCCGTCCTGAGAAGCGTAGAATATGCGGTTTGATATCTCCTGCAGAGCATAGCCTACCATACCGAGCGAATAGAAAAACAAGGCTGAGCTTGTAAGAAGTGTGGATTGTGCATCAAACTGTCCTCTTTCGTACACAAGCTGTATTATAGGCTTTGACAAAATAAGAAAGCCCGCCATAACAGGCACAATTACAATAAGTGCATATCTTACTGCCTGCCCCGCAATATAAGCAAACTGTCCTTTGTCCCCTGCCGCATATGCACGCGACATAGGCGGGAGCGTAAGATTTGTGATTGCATATGCAAACACACTTACAAGAATTATGTAGAGTCTGTTTGCATAGTCAAGTGCTGCAACCGAACCAAGCTGTTTTAATGAAGAAGCAAGACGGATATTTATAAGATTATTTATCGGCTGTACCCATGAGGTTAATATTATGGGTAGTGCCAACAGGCATATTCTGCGGATTCCGTCATCTTTAAATGAAAATGTAAACTTAAATCTGTATCCGCACTTATACAGTGCGGGAAGTTGCACAAGAAGCTGCAGACTCCACGAAATAAGCATTGCAAAGGCTACACCGTGAACACCGAACCGGTTGCCGAAAATAACAAGGTACAAAATCAAAAAAGCATTTGAAACAAGGCTTATAACGGACGGAATAAGAAACTCGCCAAAGGATTGCAAAATACCCACAATACAAAATGCAAGACCGGTAAATACTATCACGGGAAAAAGAATTACAACAAGCGAAGAAATAAGGTTTAAAATACCATCCTCATAACCGCCCGCAATAACCCCTACAAGCTGACGAGAAAAAGCCATACCCAAAACAGCTAAAAATACCGTCAGTACAAATACAAGGTTTATAAAACGGTTTGCAAGATTTAATGATTCTTCCTTGCCTCTCCCCGAAAGATATTCATTGAAAACAGGTATAAACGCACTTGTAACCGCAGAACCGAAAGCTATATCGAAAAAGAGAACAGGTATCCTGCTTGCACTCGAAAAAGCAATGGCTTCTGCGGTTGTTGTACCGTACATTGCAGCTATTAAAATGTCTCTGAGCATACCGCAAAGTTTGGCTGCAAGTGTTGCCATAACCATAAAAGCGGCTGTAAAAGCTGTGTTTTTTCTGGTGATTTTCATAAAAATCTCCGTTTAAAATTATAAGGTTTTAATATATTCCTTAACAAGAATTTCCAAAACCTCATCAGGCTCAAGCTTACTCATGAGGTTTCGGGCATTATTATGACTGGTAATGTAAGTAGGATCACCCGACATAATATATGCAACAATCTGATTTACGGGATTGTAGCCTTTGAGTTCAAGTGCCTCATATACCACCCTTATAGTCTCTCTGACTCTTGCGGCGCTGTCTGCAGCAACCTTGATTTGTTGTGTCTTTTCAATATGATCCATATTAACACCCCTTTTGGATTAAAAAATATATACATATATATTTTATCACATAAACTAAGCTTTTACAAGTTTTTCTTTATAAAAAATATGCCTCTCACAAAAAGGCATATTTTTGTATACTACTCTTCAAGCATATCAATAGAGGATATAATTCCCTCTGCTATAGCCTCGCCTATTTCCGTGAGTTTATCCTCATCTGCCAGTATTTCCATATCCTGCGGATTGGATAAAAACGCAGTTTCCACAAGAATAGACGGCATGGTAGTTGTGCGCAGTACCACTATCTTCGGGCTGTCCTTAAGTCCTCTGTCGGAAAGTCCCGTGGCTTTAAGTAATGGCTTTAGAACATTTTGTGCAAGCTGCTTACTTGTAACACCCGAATAAATCTTATCTTCGGTGTCGGCATAAAGAATTTCCGTACCGCCTGCAGTCGGCTCAGTAAATGAATTGCAATGGATACTTACAAAGAAAGAAGCGCCCATCTCGTTTGCAATACTGCTTCTTTCAAGCAAATCATCCATTTCGGTATCACCAAGTGCAACATCCTTTGTTCTTGTCATTACCGCATTTACTCCGCTCTCCAAAAGAGCATTGTATATCGACTCTGCAATAGCAAGGTTAATTTCGCTTTCATACAAAACAGGCTCGCCCTCTTCATCATAGCCTATGGCACCGCAGTCTTTTCCGCCGTGTCCCGCGTCTATAACAACAAGTGTATCTCCGTCCACTACAGGTGCAGGGTCTTCTATAGTAATATCTTCTTTATCGGGAGTGTTTTTGGATTTTATGCTTATTACCATTGCAGAAGAAGTGTACTCAACGCTGTATGTAACCTCACAGGGAGATTCTATTACTATTCGTGTATATTCGGGATGAATTGCATAGCGCACCTCTGTAACCACATCGGTATCGGCCTCCAGTTTAGAACCAGTAAGCGACATGGTGGTATTTGGAAAATCAGCAATAAATCGCACAGGCGAATCCGCATAAGAAATATTTGGCTTTTCCATATTTGTAATGTTTACAACTACTTCTGTATAAGCGCTCTTTTCGTTAATATTAATTTTATTTATCTTGGGAGTTTTGGAAGAAGCTATATTCTTTTTGGTGGATATATACACAGAATTATTTTCCCATTTAACATCATATTTGAGTTTTTCGGATATAAAGCGTACAGGTACCATGGTTCTTCCGTCCTTTATAAACGGTGCAACATCCATCTCCACAGTTTCGTCATCCACATAGGCAGTGGTACTGTTTACATTAAGAACTATGCGTGTATCGGATGAACGAATTATAACCTGCTGTCTGGACTTAATCCATGTTACTTCTGCACCCATCTTTTCGAATATGCTCCTTACGGGAACAAAAGAACGGTTTTGTACAATTATTGGCGGTACATCTGTATTTAAAAGCTTGCCGTCAAGGTAAAGTGCGGTGTCTGCCGCATGAACTGTTGTATAGCCGACTATAAGAAGAACGAGAGCAAAAAATATTGTTTTTAACTTATTCATCATAATCAATCCCAAAACAAAAAGTATAGTACAATCTGTATCGATTATACTATACTTCAGGAAAAAATTCGACTAAATAACAAAACTGTCAGCAAATTGTAACAAACTTTTTATCTTTCAAAAGGTATGTTGTAGTGGTGGTATGCAAGCTTTGTAACAATACGGCCTCTGGGAGTGCGGTTAATAAAACCAAGCTGCATAAGATAAGGCTCATACACATCCTCTATGGTATTTGCGTCCTCGCCTGTTGTAGCAGCAAGAGTATCCAAGCCTACGGGACCACCGCCAAAGCTGTTTATCATGGTAAGAATCATATTTTTATCCACATTGTCAAGACCTATTTCATCTATTTCCAATCGGGAAAGCGCCTTGGAGGCGAGTTCTCCCGTAATTCTGCCATCACCTAATATGGTGGCAAAATCTCTTACTCTCTTTACAAGTCTGTTTGCAATTCTTGGGGTGCCTCTCGAACGCGATGCAATCTCCATGGCACCGTCTTTGTCTATATCTACCCCGAGAATTCCTGCACTTCTTAAAACTATCTTACAAAGCTCCTCGGGAGTATAGAGTTCAAGTCTTGATATAACACCAAACCTGTCTCTTAAAGGTCCTGTCATTGAGCCTGCTTTTGTGGTAGCACCTATGAGAGTAAAAGGCGGCAAATCCAGACGGATAGAGCGAGCGGACGGACCTTTTCCTATGATGATATCTATGGCAAAATCCTCCATTGCGGGATAGAGAACTTCCTCTACACTATGGCTTAGGCGATGGATTTCGTCTATAAACAAAACATCGTGTTCACTAAGATTGGTAAGTATGGCGGCAAGGTCTCCCGCCTTTTCTATGGCAGGACCCGATGTAATTCGGATATTAACTCCAAGTTCATTTGCAATTATATTTGCAAGCGTAGTCTTGCCAAGTCCGGGAGGTCCGTACAAAAGCACATGGTCAAGGGCTTCTTTTCGGCTCTTGGCGGCTTCGATGTATATGGAAAGATTTTCTTTTACCTTGCTTTGTCCTATATATTCTGTAAGCTCTCTTGGTCTTAAACCGGGTTCAGAGATTACATCCTCCTCAGTAACGGAGCCTGTTACAATTCTTTCTTCGGAATTTAGCATAGCTTCCTCCTTACATAAGGCTCTTTAAAGCCTGTTTGATTATAGTTTCTGTATCCAAAATATCAGCACCAACCTTGGAAACTGCATTTTTTGCCTCATAGCCGCTATATCCGAGCGATATAAGTGCATTTACTGCCTCCTCGCGTTCGTTTGATGCCAAAGGTATATTCTCGGAGAAAGCATCCTTGGGGTCGACAATAAAGCTTTCATTTTTGATTTTGTCTTTAAGTTCAAGTATAATTCTCTGAGCTGTCTTAGGACCAATACCTGGGGCTTTTTTTATTGTGTTCGCATCGCCCGTGGCGATGGTCAGCGAAAGCTTTGACGGACTCATGGAAGATAAAACAGCCAGAGCGCCCTTTGCCCCAACACCTGTTACGGATATAAGAAGCTCAAAAAGCTCAAGTTCTTCAGTTGTTGTAAAGCCGTACAAATCCATGATACCTTCTTTAATATACATATGCGTGCGTAAGATTACTTCGCTGCCCTTGGTGCATTTGGTATCCATAAGCGAATTATAGCTTGTATAGATTTTAAATCCCACACCTCCGCATTCCACTACGGCATGGTCGCTTCCTTTGTCGGCAAGAATTCCTTTTATATAGCTAATCATATGTACCTCTCCTTATCTCTGGGATTTGATGCTTGCAGATATATATTCCGAAAGTGCTCCGTTGTAAGAATGAGCATGGCATACTGCAATGGCAAGTGCATCGGCAACATCATCGGGTTTTGGTACTTGTTTTAAGCCAAGGATTGCTTTTGTCATTTGCTGCACCTGTACCTTGTCCGCTCTGCCGTATCCAACAACTGCCTGTTTTACCTGCAAGGGTGTATATTCAAAAATCTCAACGCCGTGATTTACCGCGGCAAGAAGTATAACTCCCCTCGCCTGTCCTACTGCAATAGCAGTTTTGGCATTGTCATTAAAGAACAATTCTTCTATTGACATATAATCAGGCTTGTACTTTTCTATAACCTCGCATACACCGTCATATATGGTTTTTAATCTCTTGTCAAAAGGGGTATGCGCCTCTGTTGTGATTGCCAGATAATCAATTACCTTGAATTTGTTGCCGACATATTCGATAACCCCAACACCTACTATAGCATAACCAGGGTCTATACCTAATATTATCATTTGTTCCGAAACCTTTCAAGTGGATTTTTATGCATTTTATACATTCAAATTCAATATTTTTTGCATATTTATGCAAATTTAACAGTTGATATTCATGAAAATTTGAGTTATAATAACTCTATACTTAATAATAAACCATTTTAGGAGGAAAATCAATATGTCAAAGGAAAAAGTTGTTTTAGCATACAGCGGCGGTCTTGATACATCCATTATCATTCCGTGGCTCAAGGAAAACTATGACTACGAAGTTATAGCCGTTTGCGGTGATGTAGGTCAGGGTAAAGAAACAGACGGTCTCGAAGAAAAGGCTCTCAAGACCGGCGCAAGCAAGATTTACATAGAAAACCTTCAGGACGAATATGTAAAAGACTTTATATGGCCCACACTTAAGGCAGGTGCCGTTTACGAAGGCAAATACCTCCTCGGTACTTCCCACGCCCGTCCCTGCATTGCTAAAAGAATTGTAGAAATCGCAAAAGCTGAGGGCGCTACAGCTATCTGTCATGGCTGCACAGGTAAAGGTAATGACCAGGTTCGTTTTGAACTTACAGTTAAGGCTCTCGCTCCCGAAATGAAGATAATTGCTCCATGGAGAATTTGGGATATAAAATCCAGAGATGACGAGATAGATTATGCAGAGGCAAGAGGTATACCCGTACCCGTAACCAAGGAAAACAACTATTCCATGGACAGAAACATCTGGCATCTCTCACACGAGGGTCAGGATTTGGAAGACCCATGGAACGAGCCTAACCTCGATAAGATACTTCAGCTTGGCGTATCTCCCGAAAAGGCTCCCGATACTCCTACATACATAGAACTCGAATTTGAAAAAGGTGTTCCTGTTAAACTCGACGGTGTAGCTCTTGACCCCGTAAGCATGGTTAAGAAGCTCAACGAAATCGGCGGTGCCAACGGTATAGGTATAGATGATATCGTAGAAAACCGTCTTGTAGGTATGAAGAGCCGCGGTGTATACGAAACTCCCGGCGGTACCATACTCTATGCCGCTCACAAAGAGCTCGAATACATCTGTCTCGTCAAGCAGACACTCCACTATAAGATGGAAGTTGCAAATAAATTTGCAGAGCTTGTATATGATGGTCTCTGGTATACACCTCTTCGCGAAGCACTTTCCGCTTTTGTAGACACTACACAGGAAACCGTAACAGGTACTGTAAGACTTAAGCTCTACAAGGGTAATGTATCCCCCGCAGGCGTTAAGTCCCCCTACTCGCTCTACGATGAAGACATTGCTACATTTGCAGAGGATGAAGTATATGACCAGAAAGATTCTGCAGGATTCATCAATCTCTTCGGTCTGCCCTTAAAAGTCCGTGCAATGATGATGAAAAAACACGAAAACAAATAATATACATTTCCGGTGAGATGGCATCTCACCGGAAAATTTTGTAAGAAAAGAGGTTGTACATATGAAATTATGGGGCGGAAGATTTTCCAAGAATACCGATGAAGCGGTAAACGATTTCAACTCCTCCATACGCTTCGATAAGAGGCTCTACCGTCAGGACATAACAGGCAGTATAGCTCATGCAAGAATGCTTGGAAAATGCGGTATAATACCCTCCTCCGACAGCGAGAAAATAATACAGGGTCTCAAGGAAATACTTGCCGATATAGAAAACGGCAAAATTGATTTCATGATAGATGCCGAAGACATACACATGAATGTAGAGACCATGCTCATAGCCAGAATCGGTGATACAGGCAAAAGGCTCCACACCGGCAGAAGCCGTAATGACCAGGTAGCTCTCGATATAAGAATGTACCTTAAAGATGAAATCTGCGAAATCAGGGATATGCTTCTTAGTCTTGAGGATGCTCTTCTTACTCTCTCCAAAGATAATCTGGATACTATAATGCCCGGCTATACCCATCTGCAGAAAGCACAGCCTGTAACACTCAGCCATCATCTTATGGCGTATTTTGAAATGTTTAAAAGAGACATTACAAGACTTGACGATACATTCAAAAGAACAAATGTAATGCCGCTTGGTTCAGGCGCACTTGCAGGCACCACATATCCTCTGGACAGACAGATGGTTGCCGATGAGCTTGGATTTGACTGTATAACATTAAATTCCATAGACGGTGTATCGGACAGAGATTTTGTAATTGAGCTTTCATCAGCGCTTTCCATATGTATGATGCATTTAAGCCGTTTTTGCGAGGAACTTATACTTTGGAATACAAACGAATTCTCCTTTGTGGAAATGGACGATTCCTGCTCCACGGGAAGCTCCATAATGCCCCAGAAGAAAAATCCCGATGTAGCAGAGCTCATCCGCGGTAAAAGCGGCAGAGTATACGGAAATCTTATGTCAATACTTACCACTATGAAAGGTATTGCCCTTGCGTACAACAAGGATATGCAGGAAGATAAAGAATGTATTTTTGATTCCATAGACACCGTAAAGTTGTGCCTGCCCGTATTCCGAAAAATGATTACAACCATGAAGATAAACAAGGAAAACATGTATAAAGGCGCAGGCGGCGGTTTTACCAATGCAACCGATGCGGCAGACTATCTTGTAAAGAAGGGTATGCCCTTCCGTGAAGCACACGAGGTAATAGGTAAAATGGTACTTTATGCCATAAATAATAACAAAGCCCTCTGCGACTTTACAATGGAGGAATTCAAAAACTGTTCGGATATCATAGAGGACGATATATACGAAGCAATATCGCTCGAAACATGCGTAAATGACCGCAAGGTTGTGGGTGCACCTGCTAAGGAAAGTGTGCTCTACAGTATATCCGAGGGTGAAAAATTTTTAAAACTTTATGAGGTGTAAACTATGAAAAGATTTTTATTTCAGGGTGATTCCATAACAGATGCCCAGCGCACCAAAAATATTGAGAATATTCCGGGCTACGAAATCGGAAACGGCTATGCAACCGTTGTTGCTGCGGCACTTGGTGCAAAGCACCAGGGAAAGCTTGAATTTTTCAATCGCGGCATAAGCGGAAACCGTGTTGTAGATTTGTATGCAAGAATAAAAAAAGACATAATAAACTTGAAGCCCGATTACCTTTCCATACTTATAGGCGTAAATGATGTATGGCACGAACTTGAGCAAAAAAACGGTATATCGGCTGAAAAGTTTGAGATGCTCTACGGTATGCTTATAGAAGAAATAACAGAGGAGCTTCCCGATATTAAAATCTATATCCTTGAGCCGTTTTTAACTCACGGCGAGGCTGTTGATGACAGATGGGAAATCTTCCGCGGCGAAGTGGAAAAGAGAGCTGCAGTATCAAAGAAAATTGCGGAGAAATACAATCTGACATTTATACCGCTACAGAAAAAATTTGACGATGCATGCACTAACGCCCCCTGTACATACTGGACAAAAGAGGGCGTTCATCCCACAGCAATGGGTCATGGTCTTATAGCCGAGTCTCTTATAAAAGAAATAGAAAAAGATATATAAAAAAATATCGACAGCTACCATTACGGTATGCTGTCGATATTTTTATTTGTGATATTCTTCGTTTGCATTTATCTTAAAGGCTCTGTAAATCTGCTCGGAAAGTATGAGCCGCATAAGCTGATGAGGAAAAGTAAAGGAAGAAAAGCTGAGCCTTAAGTCGCTTCGCTTTTTTACCTCGTCGCTAAGTCCGAGAGAGCCGCCTATTATAAAGTCTATAGTGCTCTTTCCCGAAAGAGTGATATCCCCTATCTTAGACGCAAATTCCTCTGAGGAAAAGGCTTTACCCTCTACACAGAGAGAGATAACGAAACTATCCTTGGATATACGCCCAAGTATTGCATCGCCCTCTGTCTTCTTAACCATGGTGCACTGAGCATCCGACGGCTTTTCGGGAATTTTCACATCAGAAAGCTCGCATATCTCAAAGGTGCAAAATCTCGAGAGCCTTTTTGCATACTCGTCTATTGCCTGCACCATGAACTTTTCTTTTATTTTTCCTACGCAAATTATTCTTATCTTCATGATTTTCTCCGTTGGTTTTTGTCCTACGCACTATAATATCATCTTTTTTTACTTTTGTAAAGCTATAGCATATATTGCATCGGTTACTTTGTCTATATCATTTTTGGTATTGAAGATACCCGGACTTATTCTTACTGTGCCTGTGCCGTGTGTTCCAAGTGTGGTGTGGGCAGTATATGCACAATGAAAGCCTGCGCGTACTGCAACAGAGTAATCGATATTCAGCATCGATGAAGCTATAAGTGAGTCTGTGTTTTCAAATACCAAAGACAAAACCGCAGTTCTCGGTCTTTTTGGATTGTATCCAATAAGCTCTACCCCTTGCATATTTTCTATATTTTGTGCAAGATATGAACACAGCCTGTTCTCATGATGCAAAATAGATTTCGGCGATCTTTTTATTACATAGTCCAATGCCGCATCAAGACCTGCTATACCTGCCACATTTACTGTCCCGCTTTCAAAACGGTCAGGAAGTGCAAAAGGCTGCGATATGAGCTTGGAGAGACTTCCTGTACCTCCTGTTATAAGGGGTTTCATTTCGATGTCGCAATTTATACAAAGTACCCCTGTACCCGTAGGTCCCAAAAGTCCCTTATGACCGGGGCAGGCAACAAAATCTATCTCCTGCTTTGCCATATCTATATCTATACTTCCTGCTCCTTGCGAAGCATCGAGAAGAAAAGGTATTTTGTGCCGTCTTGCGATTTTTGCAATTTTTTCAAATGGTTGGACACTTCCGCATACATTGGAAGATAAAGTGCATATTATAAGTGCGGTGTTGGGTTTGATGCATTCTTCTACATCTTTTTCCGTAACATATCCGAATTTATCGGCACTAACCACATCATACATTGCACCCGTTGAAGCAAGAGGTCTCATTACGCTGTTGTGCTCCATAGATGTAACAACTGCATGAGATTCCTTTGTGAGAATACCATTTATAACAATATTTAAAGCATGCGTGGCATTGTGTGTAAAAATAACATTTTCCACCTTTGGAACACCCAAAAGCGAAGCAATTTTGCAACGGCAGTTATAAACGGTATTTTCGCTTTTAAGTGCCATTTCGTGTCCGCTTCGCCCCGGATTTGCACAATAATTTACAATGCACTCTGTTATGCAATGTGCAACCTTGTGCGGTTTTGGCCACGAAGTAGCCGCATTATCCAAATATATCATATCTATCAATAAATCCTTTCATATGTGTCGGTAGTATATACACCTTTTATACTTATACCCGACACTTTGATTAGGTCTATGGCTGTCTTTGCATCTTCGGCATTTATTTCCAGACAATAGGCACAACCGAGCGTGGCTATTTTTGCAGGAGACTGTATAATTCTTGAATGAATTTTGTATCTCTTCTCCAAAAGCGTTTTTACCGAAAATGCTGATGTTGATGAAATCAAGACAATTAACACCTTATTCACTGTACCACCTCCGATTTTTATACCTATTAATTATTTTATTCTGCATGGCAGTATTGGGTGACAGAAAAAATTGCTTTGGGTCTTGATTTATTTCAAATAAAATGTATAATTATATTATAGTAAATTTTAGGAGGATACTTTGATGCCCTTTTGGAAATCTCAGGAAATTGGAATAGATTTAGGCACAGCTACAATACTTGTATATGTTAAGGGCAAGGGGATTGTATTAAACGAGCCCAGCGTTGTGTCTATAGATAACAATACCAAAAAAATTCGCGCCGTTGGTGAAAATGCTCAAAAGATGATTGGTCGTACCCCTGCAAACATAGTGGCGATACGCCCGCTTAAAGCAGGTGTTATATCCGACTATGTAACAACAGAGGTTATGATAAAATATCTTTTGAATAAAGTATGTAAACGCTCTGTATTTAAGCCTCGTGTTGTGGTTTGTGTACCGAGCATCGTAACCGAAGTGGAAAAGAAATCCGTAATAGATGCCACCACAAACGCAGGTGCGAAAAAAGCTTATCTTATAGAAGAGCCTCTTGCGGCGGCACTTGGCGCAGGCATAGATATATCCAAGCCTACGGGCACTATGGTTGTAGATATAGGCGGCGGCACTTGCGATATAGCCGTATTGTCCTTAAACGGCATTGTAGTGCATGACTCCATAAAGGTTGCAGGCGATGAATTTGACCAGGCAATTATAAGATATATAAAGAAGCAGTACAACATAACCATTGGTGATACCATGGCAGAAAACGTCAAGAAAACCATAGGCTCATGCTATGATACCGATGAAATAGTACGAATGGATGTTAAAGGCAGAAATCTGCAAACTGGTCTTCCCTCGTCGGTGAGCGTATCCTCGGTAGAGATGATGGACGCATTAAGAGAACCTGCAAACGATATAGTTACAGCAGTAAAAGGTGTTCTTGAAAGAGTTCCTCCCGAGCTGCTTTCCGATATTATGAAAAACGGCATACTATTTACAGGTGGCGGTGCTCTTTTAAACGGTCTCGACAAGCTTGTTTCAAAGCATACAGGTATTCCCGTAATAATTGCCGAAGATGCTGTTTCATGTGTTGCCAAAGGTACAGGTATTGCACTTGAAAATCTTGATTCTATAATTAATAGTCATTTATAAGTTTTGATAACGCAAAGGAATGTAAAATTTAAGGCGCTGTAAAAAACATAGTTTTTACAGCGCCTTAAATTTTAATCTTCTGTTTTTACTATTCCTATACCAAGCTCATCGAGCTGTTTTACCTCTACCACATCGGGTGCACCGCTCATAAGCTCGGATGCATTCTGTACCTTGGGGAATGCTATTACATCTCTTATAGATTCGCATCCATCGATAAGCATTACCATTCTGTCAAAGCCGTATGCCATACCGCCGTGAGGAGGTGTGCCGTACTTGAGCGCTTCCATGAGGAATCCGAATCTTGCCCATGCATCTTCCTTGCTGAAGCCGAGTACACTGAACATCTTTTCCTGAAGCTCGGAATTATATATTCTTATGCTTCCGCCGCCAAGCTCAACACCGTTTAAGATGATATCGTATGCCTTTGCATTTACCTTTTCAGGTGCAGTATCAAGAAGTTCAATATCCTCATCCTTGGGCGAAGTAAAGGGGTGGTGTTTTGCAACATATCTGTTTTCTTCCTCATCAAATTCAAGAAGCGGGAAGTCTGTAACCCAAAGGAAATTGAATTTATTTTCGTCTATAAGACCGTAGTTCTTTCCTATTTCCAGACGGAGTGCTCCGAGAGATGCATACACTATATCGTCCTTGTCTGCGATGATGAATATTACATCGTTTTCCTTGGCACCTGTTGCAGTAAGGATTGCGTTCATCTCATCCTCGGAAAGGAACTTGGCTATGGGAGACTGTATACCGTCGGGATTAACCTTAATCCAAGAGAGCGCCTTTGCTCTGTAGGTCTTTACAAATTCGCCAAGAGCGTCTATCTTCTTTCTTGTGAGCTGGTCGCCCAAGTTTTCGGCATTTATTGCACGGACAGAGCCGCCGTTTGCTATGACATCGGTAAACACCTTGAACTCACAATTTTTAACACAATCGGTTATATCCTTAAGCTCAAGACCGAATCTTGTATCAGGCTTATCGCATCCGAAACGGTCCATTGCATCCTTGTAAAGCATTCTTTCAAAAGGAAGTTTCAGGTCTATACCCTTTATCTCCTTGAATATTCTTGCAAGAAGTTTTTCGTTTACGGATATAACATCGTCCATATCTACAAAGGACATCTCGATATCTATCTGTGTGAATTCAGGCTGACGGTCTGCACGGAGGTCTTCGTCTCTGAAGCACTTAACTATCTGATAGTATCTGTCCATACCCGATATCATAAGAAGCTGTTTGTAAAGCTGAGGAGACTGCGGAAGAGCATAAAACTTACCATTGTGCACACGGCTCGGTACAAGGTAGTCTCTTGCGCCCTCGGGGGTACACTTCTGAAGCATGGGGGTTTCGATTTCCAAAAAGCCGTTTTCATCATAGAAATTACGAACGATTTTTGCAATCTTGCTTCTAAGTATCATTCTTCTCTGCATATCGGGTCTTCTTAAATCAAGATATCGATACTTAAGACGAAGTTCTTCCTTAACATCGCTGTTTTCTACTATATAGAAAGGCGGTGTAAGGCTGGAATCAAGTATACGAAGCTCGGAAACTGCAATTTCAAGTTCGCCTGTCTTCATGTTCTTATTTACGGAAGAGCGTCTTGACACAACACCCTTTGCCGCAAGTACATACTCGCTTCTTACCTTGGCAGCCTTTTCGCAAAGCTCCTTGTTGTCTGTATCGAATACGAGCTGGATTATTCCCGAAATATCTCTTAAATTTATAAATATGAGTCCTCCCAGGTCTCTTACCTGGTCGGCAAAGCCCATAACGATAACCTCTCTGCCGATATCCTCGCATGTGAGGTTGCCGCACATGTCTGTTCTTTTAAAATCCGTTATTTTTTCAAACATTGTATTGCCTCCGTGTATGATTATAGTATATTTTCTGCTATAGCTTCGGCTGTAAGGCTTACTTCCTTTGACTCACCCAAGGCCATATCTTTAAGCATTATTTTGCCGTCTGCAATTTCAGTATCCCCTATTATTACAGAATACTTGCATCCAAGCTTATTTGCCTGCTTCATCTGCGCTTTAACACTTCGGCAAAGCTTATCGTAGTCTGCACTTATGCCCAAAAGTCGAAGCTCATGAACAAGTCGCTGTGCGAAAAATGCACTTTCGTCTCCTATGCTTCCTACAAAAATCTGCATCGGTGAATCTTCCTCGATAGATATATTCTGACTTTCAAGGCACAAGAGAAGCCTTTCCATGCCAATGGCAAAGCCGCAGGCAGGAGTCTGGGGACCTCCGAGCTGTTCTACAAGACCATCATATCTTCCGCCGCCGCATATGGTGGTGTTGGAACTTGCAATATCCGATGTAATCTCAAATACCGTCTTTGTGTAGTAGTCGAGTCCTCTTACTATATCGGGGTCTATGGTGTAGTCTATACCCATATTTGTAAGCGATGCTCTTACTGATGAGAAATGTTGCGCACACTCATCGCAAAGATAATCTATTAGTCTTGGTGCATCTTTTATTATACCCTTGCACACAGATGATTTACAATCTATTATGCGCATGGGATTGCGTTCAAATCTGCCCTTACATGTTTCGCAAAGGTTATCGTAATTCTCTGATAAAAATTCCTTTAGCTTTTCATTGTATGCCTTGCGGCACTTGGGGCATCCTATACTGTTTATGCGAAGTGTTACATCCCTTATTCCAAGTCTTGCAAAAAGCATGAGTGCAAGCTCTATAATCTCTGCATCAGCACTGTAATGCTGTGTGCCGAAATACTCCACACCGAACTGATGAAATTCTCTCATTCTGCCCGCCTGAGGCTTCTCGTAGCGGTAACAGCTTATACCGTAGTAGAGCTTGGTAGGCTGAGGATTATTGAAAAGTCCGTTTTCTATAAAACTTCTTGCTGCACCTGCAGTTCCCTCGGGTCTTAGGGTAATGCTTCTTCCGCCTTTGTCGTTAAAGGTGTACATTTCCTTTTCTACAACATCGGTGGTATCGCCTACACCTCGGGAGAAAAGCTCGGTGTGTTCAAATACAGGAGTGCGGATTTCCTTGACTCCGAAATCTGCACAGAGCTTTTTTATAACACTTTCTACATACTGCCATTTATAAGAAACATCGGGCAAAATATCCGAAGTTCCCTTGGGTGCTTTGGTAAGCATACAAACTTCCTCCAAAATATGTTAATTATCATATCCATTTTACAAAAAACTGCACTAAATGTCAAGAAAACAGGACAATTTAATCAGCCAATAAGTGTGTCATCATACTGTGCTCTTATACCGCCTATAAACTTTGGTCTTGTTCTGGCAGCAGTAACATTTGCCATGCCTATAGTATCAGGCTCAAGCTTAACGGGTACAGCCACCTTTTTAAGATGCATTCCTATAAGTGTAGAACCTATATCAATGCCTGCATCCGCCTTGATTTCCTCTAAGGCTACAGGATTTTTAAAGTGCTTGTATGCCTCGGTGGCAAAAGAGCCGCCCGCTTTAGGCTGAGGAACTACATTTACTATATCGCTCACAGGAACAGCTTCACGTTCTGTTATAATAGCACGGTTGAGGTGCTCACAACATTGTGCCGCAAGATATATTCCCTCTTTTTCAAACACTTCATATATACTTTCAAAAAGCACCTTTGCGGTATCGGGACTGGAATTGGTGCCCCACTTACTTCCGAGCACTTCGCTTGTGGAACATCCCACAACCACAATATCGCCTTTCTTAAGGTGTGCTTTTTCAATAAGGTCTTGTGCACATCTTCTGCACTGGTTTGCTATATCATTCATCACTATTGCCTCCTACGAGATTGCGTACCCACAGCTTTTTCTCTATAAATACAAAGCCAAGGGCAGCTTTTAGTATATTTGTTGCTTCTACTGCAACATATGTTATATTAACAGGTGCAATACCCTTTAGCATAAAGGCTACACCTCCGCACACAAAGAGTACAAAATACCCGTCAAAAAGCGAAGTTATGAGAATCCGTCCGCCCGCACGCATGGTAAAATATGCGGAGTTTTCGTAGCATAAAAACGGCATAAAAAACGCAGATGCTTTTATAAAGTATACTGCCCAGCTTTCCGACTCGGCAGAAACATTGTAGAGATACGGAACATAATCTGCTGCAAAAAAGGTTATAACTCCTATAACAACACTTACACATAAGGAAAAGAAATTGAGCTTATGTACATTGTCTACAGCCATGTCAAATTCGTTGGCACCAAGGTCCTTGCCGATTATGATACCCGTAGCAATACCAAGTGAGCGGAATGTTATATTAAGAAGATTTACAATCGTAGACGATATACTGCATGCCGCTACCACACTAAGACCGTAGCTGCTGTAGCACATGGTAAGAAAAGACATGCCTACAGACCATACTATCTCATTTATAAGAAGCGGAACACCCTTAAAAGCGAATGTTTTTACAACACCAAGCGGTATGTAAAGAGTCTTTAGCGCTCCCTTAAAATATGTGTGCTTTTTTTGCTTTACACATACATATACAATGACAAAGGCGCACTCTATAAATCTGGATATAACTGTACCTAAAGCAGCGCCCTCAACACCAAGTTTCGGAAAAATTCCTATACCGAATATGAGAAGATAATTAAGAATTGTGTTGCTGACTACAGCCGTTATGCCAGCATACATTGGTACTGCCGTCTCGCCTGTCTCTTTAAGCGTGCCTGCAAAAACCTGTGTCACAATATAAGGTAAAAAGCCTGCAAGCATTATACGAAGATACTTTAGTGCATAAGCCATTGCGGCATCCTTATCGCAATCATAACTTCCGTCATGAAGATACAGGCTTATAAGAAATCTGCCGCAGAAAATAAACACAACTGCCGCTATAACAAAAATAGCAAAGCAAACAACCGCCTTGAATCTTATGGTATACCGGATGCCCTCATCGTCTTTTTTGCCAAAAAACTGAGAGGTGAATATTCCCGCACCGCTTACCGCACCAAAGATTGCAAGGTTAAATACAAATATAAGCTGGTTTATGATGGCAACGGCAGACACCTGTTCTGTACCAAGAGAGCCTACCATGATGTTGTCTATCATGTTTACAAAGTTTGTTATGAAATTTTGCAGAATAATAGGCACTGCAACTACAAAGAGCATCTTATAAAACTCTTTGCCGCCTATATATTTTTTTAACACACAATCACCTTAAATATCCAAAAATACCCCTGCTACACTAAAGTAAACCAAAAGCGAGAGTGCATCTACAATGGTTGTTATAAACGGACTTGCCATAACAGCAGGGTCAAATCCTATACGCTTGGCGCCTATGGGCAAAAGACAACCGATAATTTTGGCAAATGTTACGGCAAAAATAAGCGTAAGCGCTATAACTGCAGATACATTAAGAGCCAGTCTGTCGAGCAGAAGACACTTTAAAAACATGGTAATACTAAGCGTAATACCGCACAAAACTGCCACGCGTATTTCTTTCCACACTACCCTAATGGTATCGCGGTATTCTATCTCTCCTACAGAAAGCCCGTGAATTATGGTTACCGATGCCTGAGAACCCGAATTACCTGCAGTATTCATAATCATGGGTATAAATGAAGTAAGGATTATCTGTGCCTTGAGTGCATTTTCGAATCCTGACATTATCATGCCTGTAAATGTGGCCAGAAGCATGAGCAGTATAAGCCACGGGATACGCTTTTTCCATGTTTCAATAACTCCCGTGCGCATATACGGTCTGTCGTTTGGCACGATAGCCGCCATCTTTTCTATATCCTCTGCCGCCTCGTCCTGAAGGACATCTATAGCATCGTCAAAGGTTACAATACCAACCATGCGTTCTTCCTCGTCCACTACGGGAAGTGCCATGAAATTGTATTTGTCAAATGCAAATGCAACGGCTTCTTTATCCTCTGTTGTAACAACATATATAGGCTTATCTTCCATGATATCTTCTATGATATCCTCACCGCCAGCAAGAAGCAAATCCTTAACGGTGACAAGACCTATAAGTTTGTTGTTCTCCGTAACATAGCAGGTATATACAGTTTCCTTGTCAAGACCTATGCGTCTTATATGTGCTATAGCCTCATCTACAGTCATGTTTTTCTTAAGAGTTACATACTCTGTAGTCATGATGCTTCCCGCACTGTCATCGGGATACTGTAAAATCATGTTTATGCTTTTTCTGGTATCGACATCAGCCGCACGCAAAATTCTTTTTACTACATTTGCAGGCATTTCCTCTATAATATCTACGGCATCGTCTACATAGATTTCGTCCATAACTTCCTTTAACTCTTTGTCTGTAAAGTTATGGATAAGCTCTTGTTGCTGGTCGCTATCCATTTCGACGAATGTATCTGCCGCCAAATCCTTAGGAGTGATTCTAAAGGCTATTACAAGTTCATCATCCTTTAATTCTTCCATAAACAGAGCAATGTCTGCAGGGTTCATGTCTGCAAGAAGTTCTTTTAATTTGGCAAATTGTTTTGTATGCAGAAGTTCCTGCGCTCTTTCAAGTATTTTTCTTTCTTCGTCCATTTTGATTCCTCCCTTAAAAATTTCATTTGGGTAGGAAGAGTATGGTACACAATTATAAAAGCGGCAAAACAGGCACAATACGCCCATAAAGCCGCCGTGTAATCTAAATTTAACTATATTGTGCGACAAACAGACGCACAAAAATAAAGCTTATTTACATGACTACACCCGACATAACTGGTACTGCTACTACCTCCGGCGTCCATTTAATCTCACCTCTCATAAAATCATTCTCTAATTATATTATCACACTATTTTACAAATCTCAATAGGTTTTTCTAATTTTTTATAACTGCCTCATCTGATTTAAGTGTGAGTTTTCTGTGGGTTTTCTTAAGATTGTACACCATTATAAAAACCCCCGAAAGCACACACAAAACCGCCACAAGCTGCGACACCCGCAAGCTCCCTATCAGAAGACTGTCTGTCCTTAAGCCTTCTATAAAAAATCTACCAAAACCGTAGCTTATAAGATAGCCTGCAAAAATCTGACCGTCAAACTTACGCTTATTAAAGAGCAAAAGAAAAATCACAAGAAACACAAAATTCCACACCGATTCATACAGAAATGTGGGATGCACGGGAAGCGAAGCGTCCACATTTACACCCTTTGCCATAAGTGAATACAAATCCTCTTTTATACCGCTTCCCGTCATACCCCACGGAAGATTTGTATTTGTACCAAAAGCCTCCTGATTTACAAAATTGCCCCATCTGCCTATACTCTGCCCTATAAGAAGCCCTACGGCACCTATATCACAGAAGAGAGCAAGATTTTCTTTCTTTAGCTTGCAGTATATCACCGCAACCGCTATTGCAGCGATTACAGCGCCGTATATTGCAAGTCCGCCGTTCCATATGCGTATTATTTCCTCAGGATGTGAGATATAGTAATCCCAGTTGAATGCAACATAATAAAGTCTTGCACATACAATCGATACAGGCGCGGCTATCATAACGATATCTATTACCGTGTCTTGCTTCATGCCGTATTTTTTTGCAAGGTGCAGAGCACAAACCACGGCAAGAAGAAACCCGACGGCTATTATTATGCCGTACCAGTATATATTTTTTTCACCTATGGTAAAAGCCACTCTGTCGATATTTAAAGTAAGATTGAGTTTTGGAAACGAAATGTAATCTTGTGTCATAATAACAGTCCTTTAATGTGCTTGTTTTAAACAGGATATACAACACTCATAGCCATATTTTCCTCGGTGTAGATTTCCTTAAATACCTGTGTTATATAATCCAGAGTTACTGTTTCAAATACATCTGTAAAGCTAAATATATTTATGCCTCCGAGGATGTATCTGGTTACTATATTGCCTATGGTTTCCACATTGTTGAAGCCTCTTAAATACGAACCGTAAAAGGCTTTTCTTACCCGTTCGAATTCTTCTTGCTTTATGCCGTTTTTGTGAGTGTTTTCTATAGCTTTCATTATTCTTTCTTTTACCTCTTCGGGTTTTTCGCTCTCTCCCACTATTACAGCACAGGCAAATTCTGCTTCTGTTGAGTTATCTGTTCCGAAGTTTTCGTTTATAAGACCGTCTTCGTACATAGCGGTGTAAAGCTCACTGCTTCTTCCAAAGAGCAGACGCGAAATAATCTCTACGGCAATTTCCCTCTTAAGCAGTTCATCGCCCTCTTTTAAATAATTATCCTTAAAGCCTATGTTAAAAAGCGGTATTGATACGCTTGCTTTTGCTTCAATATATTTAGAACACACGCTCTTTGGCTCGTGCTCAAAAATGCGTTCTATATCCTTGGGCGCTCTTTCCTTTACTATGACCCTGTCCACAGTATCAAATACATCCTTTGGCTCAACATCGCCAACAACACATACTACCATGTTTGAGGGATTATAAAATGTGTTGTAGCAGTTGTAAAGTACATCCTTATCAATTTCCGCTATACTCTCTACTGTACCTGCGATGTCTATACGCACAGGATTTACATGATAGAGAGCCTTTAAGAGATTAAACATTACAATCCATTGCCCGTCATCTTCGTACATGCGGATTTCCTGCCCTATGATACCCTGCTCTTTTTCCACATTTTCATCGGTAAAATAAGGGTCCCCCACATAAGAAAGCAAATGCTCAAAGCTCTCCATAAAGTTTTCCGTACAGGAGAAAAGATAGTTGGTGTGTGTAAACGAAGTGTATGCATTGGCATTTGCGCCGTATTTTGCAAACTTATCGAAAGCGTTTGTTCCATCGCTCTGTTCGAACATTTTGTGTTCAAGAAAATGAGCCACACCGTCGGGTATTGTGCATTTCTCGTGGGAATCTATGGGTACAAAGGTATTATTTACAGAGCCGAATTTTGTGGCAAAGGTTGCATATTTTTTAACACAGCCCTTTTTGGGTATTACAAACACACCGAGACCGCTTTCGTGCTCGCCGATGTACATAACTTCTTTTAATTTTGAATTTTCTATTTTGGTGTAGTTCATAATTAAGATTCCTTTCCCTTAAGAAAATAAACTGTGTTAAGCTTTATGTTTTTGAGCGCCTCTGTAACATCATCTCTTGTAAGAGACGAAATCTTATCTACTGCCTCATCTATACTGTCCTTATTTGTGCTGAAGCACTGTGAACGGTAGTACTCCTTCATGGCATAAGGACTGTCCTTGTAAGAAAGGTATGAGTTTACAATAAAGCTTTTGGCAACATTCAATTCATCGTCGGTGAAATCTCCCTTTGCTATATTTGAAAGCTGTTTTTCTATTTCGGTTTTCGCTTTTTCGTAATTTACAAATTCTATGCCCGAGCTTACAAGCATAACCGCACGGAATTTATCGAGCATCGAGGAAGCATAGTAGCAAAGGCTCATTTCCTCACGCACGGTATTAAAAAGCCTTGAATGTGCGCCCGAGCCAAATATACTGTTTGCAAGAAGAATGCTGTAGTAGTTTTCATCATCTATTGTTACGCCCGTGGTAAAGCCCATTGCAAGCTTGCCCTGTGCTACATCAAAGACATCTTCGGCATATTTCACCTCATCTGTCTCCTTTACTATACCTCCGCCTGCTTCTATGGGACTGATATCAAAATCAAAGTCTTTAAAATACTCTTCCAAAAATCCGCAGAATTCATCTATATCCACAGAGCCTACTACAAAAATGTCGAGCGGGCTTTTTGTAATTATATCTCTATAGTGCTCGGAAACGGATTTAACATCTATCTTATCCAAATCCTCAAGATATCCGAATTCAAAAATAGAGTTTTCAGCTCCTTTGCACATTTCCTCAATACAACGGAAGTTTGCATATGAGCGCTTGTCATTTATAAGACCCTCTATATCGTCTTTTAAATTCTGCTTTTCAACCTTTACGGCATCCTCAGGAAAAAGTCCGTCCTCAAGATGCGGTTTAAAGAGCAAATCAAGCATGAGAGATGTGCACTTTCTTGCAATCTTATCGCCTGTGTATTCATCGGACAGAAAGTTTACAGAAGACACAAGACTCTGAACATATGCCTTTTTGGTTATGTTCACATCATAGAGAGTTCCGTACAGATTTTCGGCATATATGCTGAGTTTATGCATATCGTCGTAATCCTGTGTTCCGTGAGTAAGAAGTTTTGAAATGAGAGCATTTGTGGTAGCCTCGCTCTTTTTTAATTTTCTGTTTAAATACGCACTCGCAGACACGGTTTTGTATTTGGTATCGGGAATATAATATAATGTTATCCCGTCTTTTAATTGCTTTTTTATAACATCTGCCATGATAATATCCTTTCGTATATACATATATAAGTTTATTTTAACACATTGTATCAAAAAATACCACCCATTTTTTGTAAAAAAAACATTATTTTGCTTGTTGTCATTAAACACAAAAACTGTTACGGGTTTTTGTTGAAAACTTATAAAAATATTTTACCAAGATAGCTAAAACTTGACAAAAACATACATATTATTTATAATGGTTTTATGTATGAGTTTCTCAGTACTTGAAAGGGAGTTTACAGTATGGAAATCACAAGTATCAAAATCAAAAAGTTTGAAACCGAAAGCAAGATGAAAGCTATTGCATCCGTTACTTTTGACGATTGTTTTGCTGTTCATGACATCAAGGTTATCGAAAATGAAGACAAGATGTTCATTGCAATGCCCAACAAGAGATTAAAAGACGGTACATTCAAGGATGTGGCTCACCCCATCAACTTTGAATTCAGACAGTTCATCGAAGCTAAGGTTATCGAGGCATACAACAACGCAGAAATAGAAGAATAACATCAGTACTTTTTACCCCTCCGGCAACGGAGGGGTTTTTATTTACATACTTATTTATTTTTTCTATAAAAAAAGCTTGAAACTTACATTATATTGGAGTATAATATTTCTATATGTTTAACACACGAGAGGATTATGCAATATGAGATTATCTAAGTATTTATTACCCACATTAAGAGAGGTACCTGCAGAAGCAGAAATTCCGAGCCATCAGCTCATGCTCCGCGCCGGTCTTATAAGAAAACTGGCTTCGGGTGTATACGGCTATCTCCCGCTTGGTCTTAAGGTGCTTAGAAATGTGGAAAGAATTATCAGAGACGGCATGGACCGCCACGATGCACAGGAGCTTCTTATGTCTGCCCTTCTTCCCAAGGAGATGTTTGAAGTTTCGGGAAGATGGGAAGTTTTCGGACCCGAAATGTTCCGTTTGAAAGACAGAAATGACAGAGATTTTTGTCTTGGACCCACACATGAAGAAATCTTTACCGACACAGTAAAGGCGAACATCCGTTCATACAAGCAGCTTCCTGTAACCCTTTATCAGATACAGACTAAATACCGCGACGAAAGAAGACCTCGTTTCGGTGTAATAAGAAGCCGTGAATTCATAATGAAGGATGCTTACAGTTTCGACAGAGACGAGGCGGGTCTGGATGTTTCTTACAAAAACATGTACGATGCGTACAAGGAAATATTTGATAAGATGCAGCTTAACTACCTCATAGTAGATGCCGATTCAGGTGCTATGGGCGGCAGCGGCTCGCAGGAATTTATGGTTAAATCCGATATTGGCGAAGATACCATAGCATACTGCGAAAAGTGTAACTACTGCGCAAACGAAGAAAAGGCAATATGCATAGCTCCCGACACAGTTTCTGATGCACCCATGGCAGAAGTAAATAAGGTACATACACCAAATGCGGGAACTATAGAGGATGTAACAAGCTTCCTGGGCAAAACAGCCAAGGACTTTGCAAAGACAATAATATACAAGGCTGACGACAAGTTTGTGGCAGTAATGGTAAGAGGAGACCGCGAAGTAAATGACACTAAGGTTGTAAATGCTCTTGGCGGCGCTATAGAATTTGACCTTGCTCCTCTCGATGACCTCATGGCAATAACAAATGCCAAGGCAGGCTTTGCAGGCCCTGTAGGACTTGACATTGATGTGTATGTTGACTATGAGGTTGCCGCAATGAGAAACATGATTGTAGGCGCAAACGAAACCGACTATCACCTCGAAAATGTTAATATAGAAAGAGACTTTACTCCTACCATAGTAGGTGACTTCCGCAACATAGAAGAAGGCGATATATGCCCCATATGCAAATCCGAAAAGATTAAAACCTGCCGAGGCATAGAGGTTGGACACATATTCAAACTCGGAACTAAGTATTCAAAATCCATGGATTGTACTTTCCTCGACGAAAACGGAAAGGAGCAGGTTCCCATAATGGGTTGTTACGGTATAGGCGTGTCGAGATGTCTTGCCGCAATAATTGAACAGAACTCCGACGAAAACGGCATAATCTGGCCTATGAGTGTAGCACCCTATCATGCTATAGTTGTTCCTGTAAATGTTAAGGACGATACACAAAGAGAAATGGCAGAGGAAATTTATGCCAAGCTCAGTGCCAAAGGTATCGAAACCATAATAGACGACAGAAATGAGCGCGCAGGTGTTAAATTCAACGATGCAGAGCTTATCGGTATTCCACTAAGAATTACCGTGGGCAAGAAAGCATTAGAAGGCATTGTGGAATTCAAAGAGCGCAAAAGCGGAGAACTTACCGAGCTTACTGCAGACGAAGCTATACAAAAGGTTTTGGATATTGTTAATAAATAATTCAAATGGGTTGCATAGTGCTTTGCAACCCATTTTCATAAAGGAGAGATTATATGCTTTTTTATATAATTGCAATATTCCTTGTAGCAATCGACCAGATATCCAAGTTTTTTACACTTAAGTTTTTAAAACCTGTTTTGAGTGTGAAAGTTTTGGATGGAATTTTCAGCCTTACCTATGTGGAAAACAGAGGCGCCGCCTTTGGCATACTGCAAAACGCCCGCTGGGTTTTCATAGTTGCAACCACTCTCGCAATAATACTGATGATATGGTACAAACTTAAATATAAGCCTGATAATAAATTGCTTAATGTATCGCTTTGTCTGATACTTTCGGGCGCTGTAGGAAACATGATAGACCGTATATTCAGAGGATATGTTGTAGATATGCTTGAGGTCACATTTATAGATTATCCTGTATTTAATGTTGCAGACTGCTTTGTGGTTATAGGCGCCATACTGATTTGCATATACATTCTCTTTATATACAAAGAACCTGAGAAAGATGATAAAAATGACTAAATATGAATTTACAAGTACCGAAAACGGTACAAGGCTTGACAAATTTATAAAAATTGATACCATGCCCCGTACACAGATACAAAAGCTCATAGACGACGGGTATGCAAGTGTAAACGGCAATACTGCGAAATCATCGTACAAGGTCAAAAACGGTGATATCATTGTTCTTACCGTACCAGACCCCGAGCCGCTCGATATAAAAGCTGAGAACATTCCCCTTGATATTGTGTATGAAGACGAGCATCTCCTTGTGATAAACAAGCCTCAGGGAATGGTGGTACATCCTGCACCGGGCAATTATGAGGGTACACTTGTAAACGCACTTTTGTATCATTGCAAGGATTCCCTAAGCGGTATAAATGGCGTAATGCGCCCCGGTATAGTGCACCGTATAGACAAAGATACCTCCGGACTTATACTTGTTGCAAAGACCAACGAAGCGCACTTGTCGCTATCTGAACAGATACAAAACAAAACTGCAAGAAGACATTACGAATGTATAGTATGCGGTTTAATGAAGACAAAAAAAGGCATAATAGATGCTCCAATAGGCAGACACCCGTCAAACAGACTCAAAATGGCAGTAACACCCACCAACTCAAAGGATGCGGTAACACATTTCGAAGTGCTTGAGCACCTTAATAATGCCACATATGTTGCCTGCGATTTGGAAACTGGCAGAACACATCAGATAAGAGTTCATATGCTCTATATAGGACACCCCATTGTTGGCGACCCTCTGTACCTTAATAAGAATTCTTACAACCTTAACGGTCAGGCACTTCATGCAAAGAGCATATGCTTTACTCACCCCGTCACAAAGGAAAAAATGGAGTTTGACGCTCCCTTGCCCGACTACTTCCAAGATTTATTAAACGAACTTCGTAAATAAAGCAAACGCGATATATTCATGTGTGAATATATCGCGTTTTATATTACATATGTAATTTTATTTTTTGAAGCCACTGTTAAAAACACATCATCGCCAAGCTTTAAGTTATTTTGAGAAAGCATATTGCATGCCGCTTCATAAGCCAATTCGGGAGTGTTGTTGTTTTCGCTGAGATGTCCCAAAGCAATGTGCTTTGTGCCCCATATTGCAAGCTGAGTTACAAGCCAAGCACAATTTTCGTTGGAAAGATGTCCGTTGTCGGATAGAATTCTCCTTTTGAGCGGATAAGGATATGACCCGACATTTAACATATCTATATTGTGATTTGCCTCTATAACTACAGCCTCGCAGCCCGCTAAGGCAGAAAGCATAGGCTTTGTTATAGAGCCCGTATCTGTGGCAAAGCCGAATTTGCGGTCACCAAAGTTTATGGTATAACCCACCGATTCTGCCGAATCGTGAGGTGTCTTGAACGGACGGATAACAGCACCGCCCACCTCAAAACTTTCCCCTGTAACAAAAGTATGGATGTACCTGTCATCTATAGAATTGGAGCCTCTTACGATGGCAGCTGCTGTAGCGTCATTTGCATACACAGGGATGGAATACTTCCTTGTGAGTACATCCAGACCGCATACATGGTCATTGTGCTCATGCGTTACAAGCACAGCATTGATATCATACGGACTTGCACCAAGCTCTTCCAGAGATTTTACAATCTTCGAAGCACTTACGCCCGCATCTATAAGAATATTAGTCTTTGTGTCTGATATAAACGAACAATTTCCGCCGCTACTGCTGTATAATGTACAAAATCTAATCATCTACTCTTTCTATATCTGCGCCCAGTTTAAGAAGCTTTTCCACCATATGCTCGTATCCTCTGTCTATATGGCGAAGCTCGTTTACCTCGCTGGTGCCGTTACATGCAAGTGCGGCAATTACCATACTTGCCCCTGCTCTTAAATCGGTAGCGGTTACCTTTGCACTCTCAAACGGCGCACCGCCTGCTATTATAGCCTTTTCGCCGTCTACCGTAACCTTGGCATTAAATTTAACAAGCTCGTCTATATACTGGAATCTTGTTTCCCATACGCCCTCTGTTACAACACTTGTGCCGTTTACAGTAGCAAGCATGGCCACAGCTTGCGGCTGGAGGTCTGTTGGAAATCCGGGGTACGGCATTGTCTTTATATTTATAGAGCTTATAGGTCCGTTTGTGTATATGCGGACTTCCTCGTCCCCCTCCTCTACGCCAAAGCCCATTTCAAGAAATTTGGCAGTTATGGCATCGAGGTGCTTGGGAATTACATTTTTTACAACCACATCTCCACGGGTAGCCGCAGCGGCAAACATATATGTGCCTGCTTCTATCTGGTCGGGGATTATGGAGTATGTTCCGCCATTCAAGGAATCAACACCTGTGATTTTGATTACATTTGTTCCTGCGCCTCTTATCTGAGCACCCATGGAATTCAAGAAATTGGCAAGGTCTACTACATGAGGCTCTCTTGCGGCATTTTCCAGAATTGTTTTACCGGGTGCCATTACAGATGCCAGAATTGCATTTATGGTTGCACCAACAGACACAACATCAAAATAAACATTTCCGCCTCTTAAAGAAGAAGCATCTATCTTTACAAAAGTATCGTCTTCTGCAACAAGACAATTAAGATACTTAAAAGCCTTTATATGCTGGTCTATGGGACGGCTTCCGAAGTTACATCCTCCCGGAGGCGGAACATGGGCATTTCTGAATCTGCCTATAAGAGCTCCCATAAGGTAATAGGATGCTCTCATTCTTGCAGCAAGGTCGGGATCTGCAACATATGTCTTAAGCTCGGTGGAATCTATGATAAGAGTGTTTGAACCCTCTTTTTGAACCTTAGCACCGAGAGAGGAAATCATCTTTATAATAATATCTACATCGCTTATATCAGGAACATTTTCTATACGGCAAACACCTTTTACCAGAAGTGTTGCAGGTATTATGGCAACAACTGCATTCTTGGCACCGCTTACAGATACAGTGCCCTTTAAGGGTTTGCCTCCGTTAATCAGAAGTTTTTCCACAACAATCCTCCTAAAAAATTTGGTGTGAAATTTCTAAAATACTATTCTTCCCAGTTATGATATATCTCCTGAACATCATCGTTGTCTTCAAGACTTTCAATGAGCTTTTCCATCATATTTATATCATTTTCATTTGTGAGCCTTATGGTAGTCTGGGGAATCTTCTCTACACTTGCGGATTCAAATTTGTAACCCTTTTCTTCAAGAGCGTCTCTGACATCGCGAAGTGCTTCGGGAGAGGTGGATATCTCGTAATACTCACCCTCGCCGTTGAAATCATCGGCACCGCAATCCAAAGCATCCATCATAATAGCATCTTCATCCACATCGTCAGACTTTGCTACTATAATCATACCCTTGGTGTCAAACATCCAGCTTACAGAGCCGTTTGTTCCGAGGTTGCCTCCGAATTTATCAAAATAGTGTCTTAAATCGCCTGCGGTACGGTTTCTGTTGTCTGTAAGAGTTTCTACAATTACAGCTACACCGCCTATGCCGTAACCCTCATATGTGATATCTTCGTAGTTATCGGTATTGAGGTCGCCTGCGGCTTTTTTAATAACACGCTGTATATTATCGTTTGGCATATTAAAGGAGCGAGCCTTTGCAATGGCATCTTTTAATCTGCCGTTTACCTCAGGGTCTGCTCCGCCTGCCTTTGCGGCAACTGCGATTTCTCTTCCCATTTTGGTAAATATCTTTGCTTTTTGAGCATCAGATTTTTCTTTTTTGTGTTTTATGTTATTCCACTTGGAATGTCCGGACATTTGTTTACCCTCCTAAAAAACATTTACAGTTTATTATATCATAGGCGCAAGCCTTTTTAACGGCTTGCTTCACACCGATTCAATAAACACATCTTTCAAAAGCGTATTACTTACGCTTTTGTACATTAGTTGTGTTTATTATATCCCATATACTGTCACATTGTCAAGAATTGGATACTATATTTTGTGTGTTTATCGTATAATACGAGCTTCTATGTAGAATCTTTTATCGCACGCTTCGCCCATTGAGAATGTCTTTCTGGGGAGTGCTCCGTCTACCGCTACTGTCTTAAATAAATCAGACTTTTCTATTGAGTCAAATATTATACCGTAATTATTGCCCTTTGAAAGCTCCAGTACTACATCTTCACCATGAATGTAGTCTATCTTACCCTTGCTTTTGCCGAGGTAATCATCAAGGAAATTCTGCACAGAGCCTATTGTTATGTTTGATGTAGGCTTCTTTACACTATAGAGAGTTTTTTCGCCGTCATGGACAAGCACAAAGCTTTGCTCACCCTCGCCCGCTTGTGCAAACTCATTTAATTTTGCCATGAAATCTTCACCGTCAAGTTCAAACATAACTCTGTGGATTGCTTCAAATTCAAGTGAATCATCGTGCAGGTTTACTATCTCGCACAGGGCATATCTTGCCAAGTCAGCATTGCCGTCTATTACATTTTCCTTTACCTTTGTATAATACTCCCTGGCTGTTGCAAGAGAATGGTTGCCGTCACCCATAGCATATACAAGAGGTGTTTTTTCGCACAGTCCGTACTTTCTGTTGAACTTATCTAAATTGTCAAGTGCGCAAAGTCTCTTTTGGAATTCTTCGGCTGTTTTGTCATCTACTCTGTAGCCTGTGATGTGACCCGAATTCATCATAAGGTCAAAGTCATATACAAGTTCAAACTTATCTTTATTTTCCCCAAGAAATTCCACAATATCCTTTTCGGGATTGTCTATTAAAATCATTATATGGGGAAGCTCCATGGGCGCGTTTTCCCTTACCTTTAATCTGGGCGGTATACGCTCTACAACTGTTTTCTCCGTAGCGCGTATTTTGGTGGTGCTTCCTTTGGAATAATCGTACTCTTCGAGGTCTATTTCGCCTACCACACCCTTGCGCACAGAGCCATTTTTTAATGTCCTTTCTACATATATGTAGCAGTTTTTCTGTGTGCAGAAAACATCGGAATCAAGGTACTTGTGCATATTGCTGTTGAGTTTGGATATTTTTTCATCCACACCATCGTCCTCAAGATATACTTCGGGAAGTATAAGATTATACGCAGAGGGTGCCTTTTCTGTAAATGCCTCTACATCCTGCCAGTATTTAGGCTCGGAGGTATACTGGTCGCAGGCAACCGTGCCCCACTTTGTCATATCGATGCCCTTTGGCACTAAAATATTTGACTTATTAAAAACCATACTTTTCGTCCTTTCCAATATATTTATTATAGAATTTATTTGCAAATTCCTTCCCTCCTGCATATAGTGTATAAGGAGGTGATTAAATGTCAGGATTAAGATTAAGATGCAACGACGGTTGCACTATCCTTGCCATCATAGCAAGCATCCTTATAGGAGTAATTACCGCTTTTCTAACCATAACGGCAACCATAACCATTACTCCCGCATTTACCTTGGTAACACTTGGTATTGCTATAGTGTATCTGGCAGTTGCGTTTGCGCTGTCTCCGTCTTTAAGGTGTACCGCGGTACAAAACTGCATATGCCCTAAACTAACTGTTCTCTTAACAGGAATTTTCGGCACAATTCTCACATCGGTGATTCTTTTGGGCATAACCTTTGCAGCAACAAGCATAGTCGGCGCAATAATAGCAGGTGCCCTCGGCTTTTTCTTCACTCTTATGATTGCAGAAATCGGCTGCATTATAAAGTGTGCTTCAGGCTGTAGTGAGGACTGATTTTAGCAAGTGGGGACTTCCGTTACGGAAGTTCCCACATTTTTTTTACTTGGCATATATCAGCTTCTATTTGCTTATAAAGCTTATCCTGATTTTCAAAACAAATTTCAGGACGAATGAATTTGATAAACCTTATTTCCGCGGTTTTGCCGTAGCAATTTATAGTGTTGGCCAGAATATGCGTTTCTGTAATAACCTTTTTGTCCTCATCTATGGTAGGATTGCACCCTACATTTGTAATTGATTTATAACTTACGCCGTCTATTATTATTTCAGATGCATATACTCCGCTTTTCATTGTGAGTGAATTTTTGGGAGGATACACATTTGCCGTAGGACAACCCATCCTGCCCCCAAGATGCTTTCCGCTCGTTACAACACCCTTTATACTGTATTTTCTGCCAAGATATTCACCCGCAATATCCACCTGACCTTCAGCAATGTACTCTCTTATAGCGGTAGAGCTTACAACCTCTGTAATTCCTTTTGGAGACAGCATGCGGACAGTATCCACCACAACACATTCCATGTCCATATCAGAGCACAGCTTAGACAAAGTATCGGTATCTCCACAGCGCCCTTTACCAAAACGGAAATTCTCTCCTACAATAACAAATCCCGCCTTAAGTGAAGTATGTACTAT
This sequence comes from Clostridia bacterium, assembly GCA_045646525.1. Classification (GTDB taxonomy): domain Bacteria; phylum Bacillota; class Clostridia; order UMGS1810; family UMGS1810; genus RGIG8748. The sequence continues at coordinate 41,216 of JAZRKX010000029.1, forward strand.
TTTTTGTACAAACTCATCGGGCATCATGTTTTTAAGTTCATCGTCTATGGTACGCACGATAACCTTATCTGCACCAAGACTTCTCAGAATATTCTCTTTATCACTATCATTGGTTATGACCTCATCCTTTTTAAAAGACATAACATACACAACCACAGACATACTGCGTTCCCGCGATATTTGGCTTGCTTTTTCCAAAAGCTTAATATGCCCCATGTGTACACCGTCAAACTTACCGAGAACTACTATATTTCTTTCATCCATTATATATCTCCGAAACACAAAATTATATAAAAGATTTTTCCATCTTTATAACATTTCCTTTTTCGCCCTGTATTATCCTGGCAATACCCACGAATATATCATCACCGTCATACACCCTGTAAGTGCCAAGCTCGGTGCTCACTCTGGAATATGCTCCGTTTATAAGGCGCTCTCTTACAACATCCGATGCAATATATTCGGGATAGCCCATAAATACTCTGTCTACACATCCCAAAACGCTTTGTGCCCCCAAAGTTTCTACCCTTTCCTTTATTTCTTCAAAGGTCATCGCCTCTTCAATGTCAAATACAGAGGATTTTGTGCGGACAAGCGATGTCATACACGCTCCGCACCCAAGTGCCGTTCCAATATCATGGCAAAGAGAACGGATATATGTACCCTTGGAACAGCGCACTCTTATGGTAAAGGTATCACAGCTAAAATCAATGATTTCACATTCGTATATGCTAACCTTTCGGGGTGCACGCTCCACCTCCACACCCTGTCTTGCAAGTTCGTAAAGCTTCTTGCCGTTTTGCTTTATGGCACTGTACATAGGGGGAACCTGCATGATATCACCCAAAAAACTGCTTACGGTTTCTTCCAGCATATCTTTGGTTACATTGACATCCATGCTTTCTCGGACACTGCCCCATATATCATAAGTATCTGTAGTAATTCCAAGCTTAACGCCCGCAACATACTCCTTATCCGAAAAGGTTATCATATCGCATGCCTTTGTGCTCTTACCCACACATATAGGCAGTACACCCTCAGCATTAGGGTCAAGTGTGCCTGTATGACCCACCTTTCGTGTGCCGAGAAGCTTTCGCACCACATTCACAGCGTCATGTGAGGTGTAACCCTTTGGTTTATTCAAAACTAATATTCCGTTTAATTCAGTCATTTCAGATTACCTTTTGTATTAAATCGAGTATTAACCTCTTCGTATCCTCTCGTGTTTCATTTACCGCTACACCTGCGGCGCGGATGTGACCGCCTCCGCCGAGCTGTTTGGCAATTTGGGCTACATCCACATATTCGTTAGAACGCAGACTGACCTTGCACTCTTTTTCGCCTTTTACCTTGATATATACACCAACCTCAACTCCTACTATGCTTCTGGGAATTGATGCTATGTCATCTGCTTCGCCAAAGGCAAGAGAGTATTTCTCAAGCATTTTCTCGTCTACCACAGCTACACAAACCTTGTTTTCCATATAAAATTCAAGATTTGATGTAACCTCTGCATTAAGCTTGAGTTGTTCGGAGGTCTTGCGTTCAAAGAGCGTACTCATAACACGCGATGCATCAAAACCTGTATTTAAAAGACAAGATGCTATTTCATGTGTTCGAGGTGTAGTGTTGGAGTACCTGAAGCTTCCCGTATCGCTTGCTATGGCAGCATAAAGACGCATAGCAATATCGGGGGTTATCTCCTGTTTTAAAAACTTCTTTATGAACTGATATACTATCTCGCCCGCGGCAGATGCCTTGTAGTCGATATAATTATAATCCGCATAGCCTTTGTTTGTAAAATGGTGGTCTATACAGCATTTTACAGGTGCTCTGTTATATATCTCATTTTCCATAGCACCCATCATGCCCTTTTCTGCAACATCTATAGTCAGACACACATCGTAGTTTCCGCAAGATGCAAAGAAATCCTCTTCTGCAAGAAAAGAAAGTCTGTTTGGAACATTGCTATCGCAAAAGATATGCACCTTTTTACCCATGCTTCTTAACGCAATAAGGAGTGCACACGCAGAGCCTATGCAATCGGCATCGGGATTTACATGGACAACAAGGGCTATGCTCTCATTTTTCTTAATAAGACGAGCTATTTTTCTCATAATTATTCACCGTCAGTTTTGATTTTGTGCAAAAGCTCATTTATATGCATACCGTAGTCGATGGAATTATCCAACACAAAGGTGGGATGCGGTACACATCTTAAATTAAGTCTGGAGCCTATTTCGCGTTTAATGTAACCTGTAGAACTCTTTAATGCCTCCATGGAGCTTTTCTTCTCGTCTTCACTGCCAAGTACGGATATATACACCTTTGCATACTTTAAATCCTTGGTAACATTTGCAGAAACCACACTTACCATAGAAGACATTCTGGGGTCTTTTATGGTGCGGATTATAGACGAAAGCTCCCTTTTGTATTCTTCCTGAATTCTTTCTACTCTGTTAAAACCCATAATTTTCATCCTCATTGCAAAAGACTCTGTGACAGTCTTATTAACTGCCACAGACGCCTTTTGAAAAATAAACTTATTCTTTGATTTCTTCCATTACAAAGGACTCGATAATATCGCCGTCCTTGATGTCGTTGAAGTTTTCTATACCGATACCGCATTCGTATCCTGTATTAACTTCCTTGACATCGTCTTTGAATCTCTTAAGGCTTGCGAGCACGCCCTCGTGTACGATAATGCCGTCACGGACAATTCTTACCTGAGAATTACGCGAAATCTTACCGTCTAAGATATAACCGCCCGCAATAGTACCTACACCACTTACCTTAAAGGTGTTTCTTACTTCTGCGTGACCGAGTACATTTTCTCTGAACTTAGGTGCAAGCATACCCTTCATAGCAGCTTCGATTTCCTCTATTGCATGATAGATAACTCTGTAAAGGCGGATATCTACATCGTTCTGCTTTGCAGAGGAGAGTGCTCCGTTATCGGGGCGGACATTAAAGCCTACTATTATGGCATTTGACGCTGCGGCAAGCATTACATCGGATTCGGTAACACCGCCTACACCGCCATGGATGCAGCATACCCTTACCTCTTCGTTCGAAAGCTTGGAAAGTGACTGCTTAACAGCCTCCACAGAGCCCTGAACATCTGCCTTTACTATGATATTGAGGTCTTTAACCTCACCCTGCTTAATCTGGTCGAACAAAGCATCGAGAGATACAGCCGAGCGCGATTTAATGCTATCTTCTTTGATTTTTTCTTTTCTCTTTTCGACAACAGCTTTTGCTTTCTTTTCATCGTCTACTGCATAGAGAATATCGCCGCCCTCGGGCACTTCGCTAAGACCGATGATTTCTACAGGAACAGAGGGACCAGCCTTTTTAACCTGATTTCCTCTGTCATCAACCATCGCCCTTACTCTGCCTGTTGCAGTACCTGCAACTACTATGTCACCTGTCTTTAAGGTACCGTTCTGTACAAGAACTGTAGCTACGGGACCTCTGCCCTTATCAAGTTGTGCTTCTATTACAGTACCCTTGGCATTTCTGTTCGGATTTGCCTTTAACTCCTTCATATCGGCTACAAGTGTAACCATTTCGAGAAGTTCATCGATATTCTTATTGAATTTTGCAGATATCTCTACGCATATGGTATCGCCGCCCCACTCTTCGGGAACAAGCTCATATTCCATAAGTTCCTGCTTGATTCTGTCGGGGTTTGCACCCTCTTTGTCGATTTTGTTTATAGCTACTATTATAGTAACTCCTGCAGCTTTGGCGTGGTTTATAGCTTCTACTGTCTGGGGCATGATACCATCATCTGCGGCAACTACAAGTATTGCTACATCTGTAACCTGAGCACCGCGCATACGCATTGTGGTAAACGCTTCGTGTCCGGGTGTATCGAGGAAAGTAATCTTCTTATCGTGAATTCTTACCCTGTATGCACCAATGTGCTGAGTAATACCGCCTGCCTCTTTTGCTATAACATTGGTGTTTCGGATAGCGTCAAGTAGCGATGTCTTACCGTGGTCAACGTGACCCATAACTACAACAACAGGAGAACGGGGTTCAAGGTCCTCAGGATTATCCTCAACATCATTGAAAAGACGGTCCTCATCGGTTACGATTATTTCTTTTTCTATAGTATATCCCAAATCTGCGCCAATAAGCGCCGCTGTATCAAAATCTATATTTTGGCTTACAGATGCCATGATGCCGATTTCAAAAAGCTTCTTAACTACTACTGTAGCATTTTCGCCAAGTCTTGAAGCAAAATCGCCTACAGAAATCTCATCGGGTACTTCTACAACCTTAGGCTCTTCCTTTTCCTTGGCTTTCTTTTCCTTTGCTTCTTTCTGTTCAAGAGGCTTTTTCTCCATCTTTTTTGAAGACTGAGGATTCTTTTTAATCTTCTGCTTCTTTTCGGATTTGTCGCCGATGTCGATATCCACAAGCTTTTCTATCTTGTCTGTGTCGAGCTTATCCAAGTCCACAGTATTCTGTCTTGTGTCTACCACTTTATGATTATTCTGCTTCTTAATTTCTATTTCTTCGGGGATTACTTCCTCTTGGGCAGGCACAGCTTCCTCTGCTTCATCTGTCTTTGATTTTGATTTGGAAGCAGCTTTTGCCTCTGCCTCCTGATTGGCCATATGAAGCTTGGTATAGTAATCCTCTATGCTTGAGCCATCATCATACTTGTTCAAAAGTGCTGTAAGTACAACATCTGTTTCATCAAGCTCCAATGTTGTCATATGGTTCTTTACGGTAATGCCGTACTTTTCCAAAAGCTCAATGAGCACCTTACTTGTTAAATTTATGTCCTTACCTAATTCATGTACTCTTGGTCCGGTCATAATTGTTCACCTCCATTAGTATTGGGCTGCAGATAGGTTTCTATCTTTTTGGCAAAGCCTATGTCTGTAATACATACAGATGCATTGTAGCTGTTGCCGAGTGCATGACCTATAGCATCCTTGGTAGCGCATATGTAACATGCGACATTATAGTATTTGCAACTGTTTGTTATGCTCTTTTTTGTATTATCGCTTGCATCCTCGGCGAGTATTACAAGATGCGCTTTGCCGTAACGGATACTGTCCTTAACAGCACCCTCGCCGCAAACTGCCCTTCCTGCTCTTTTCGCAAGACCTATAAGGCTTAGCGCCTTTTGCATACAATCACCTCTTATTTGCAAGTATTTTAAGCTCAGTGTATATCGACTTATCTATATCGCACTTAAGTCCTTTTGAAAAACGGTTTTTCTTTTCTGCTTTTTCTATACAAGACTCATTTAAGCATATATACACTCCTCTTCCGGGAAGAATCTGTCGGGTATCTATGATAGCCTTGCCACAATCGGAAGCAACTATTCTTGTAATTTGCTTTTTGGGCAGGCGTGCCATACATCCGGAGCACATTCTTGTGGGCAGGGGATTTTTGCTCATATAATCACCTCAGTTATTACTGAACATCGCTCTTTATGTCTATCTTGTAACCTGTAAGACGGGCAGCAAGGCGGGCATTCTGTCCTTCCTTACCAATAGCAAGCGAAAGCTGTGTTGCAGGAACGATGACATATGCTTCCTTGTTTTCGGTATCAACCTCAAGGCTTATAACCTCGGCAGGATTCAAGCTTGCCATTATAAACTCTCTGGGGTCTTCGCTATACTTAACTATGTCTATTTTTTCGCCGTTAAGTTCGTCTACTATGCCCTGAACTCTTGTTCCCTTGGCACCTATGCATGAGCCTATGGGGTCAACATTGGGGTCATTGGAATAAACAGCAAGCTTTGTTCTGGAGCCGGGCTCTCTGGATATGCTCTTTATTTCAACTATACCGTCATGTATTTCGGGGATTTCTTCTTCAAAAAGCTTTACAACCAAACCGGGTCTTGTTCTTGATACTGTAACAAGCGGACCTTTAGTTGTTCTTTTAACCTCGGTAACATATACTTTCATTCTCTTATGGAATGAGTAGTCCTCGGTGGGCACCTGCTCATTAGGAGCAAGATATGCCTCGGTTTTGCCGATATCCAGATATACATTCTTCTTTTCAATGCGCTGAACTGTACCTGTTAATATTTTGTGTTCCTTTTCGGAAAATTCGTCGAATATGAGTGTGCGCTCGGCTTCACGAATTCTCTGCATTACAACCTGTTTTGCAGTCTGTGCGGCTATTCTTCCGAAATCTGCCGGCTTTTCTTCTACATTTACCATATCTCCGATTTCGTAAGTACCGCTTATGCCTTTTGCAGCGTCAAGAGTTATCTGACAGAATGGGTCTTCCACATTTTCTACAACCTCCATCTGCTTATAAACCTTGATTTCTCCGCTTTCACGGTCAATGTTTACAATTACATTGCTGTGGTTGGTATTGTAGTTTCTCTTGTATGCGGATACCAGAGCTGCATCAATGGCATCAAGCAAAATTTCCTTGCTTATGCTTTTTACCTTTTCGATTTCATCTAATGCGTTAAGAAATTCACTGTTCATTTTTTATAATCATTCCTCTCATGTATTGTATATATTAAAAAATTACTGCCAATCTTACAAAAGATGTATCTTCGCGCTTTATAAGAAGCTTCTCGCCCGAAACCTCTACAGCCACCATGCCGTCTTCCAAACCAAGAAGCTTCCCTGAAATAAGCTTACTTCCGTTTAGCTGCTTATACAGACCGATTTCGACATCTTTTCCCGCAAATCTTACATAGTCTTCGTCCTTTTTAAGCGGTCTGTCGAGACCAGGAGATGTAACCTCAAGAATATACGGACTGTTTGTAGGGTCATTATTATCCAGTTTGTCACTTAATTCGCGGCTTACATTTTCGCACATTGTAATAGATACCGGTACACTGTCATCGAAAGAATCCAGAATTACCCTTAAAACATAATCCGAGCCTTCCTTTTTGTACTCAACATCGTACACAGTGCATCCCTGCAAATTAGCAATGGGAAGAGCCATACCGAGAACAGCCTCGGCAACCTTAGAGCCGACTGCCATATTAACACCTCGTTTCTGAATAAGCACACGGGAGTCTAACCGCGTATGCCTTAACAATACGAAAGAGTGGGTTTGTCAACCCACTCTAAGCATCTAATGTTATGAAATGATATCAGTACAATACTGATGCTAATATTTTAGCATACTCAAAGACGAAAATCAAGTGTTTTTACTTTAAACTACATACAATTAAATGAAAATTGTGATACGGTACTATTTTTGCAACCGTTTGCGCAGGGGGTTGGTGTTCATTTTATACAAAAATTTTAAAGGTGTAGATCAATCATAGGA
>JAZRKX010000030.1:0-23353 GCA_045646525.1 Clostridia bacterium
CATAAGTCCGGGTTCACCTGTAGCGGGGTCACGTGTAAATGCAACACCTGTACCGCAGTTATCACCCATGTTACCGAATGCCATCATCTGTACGTTTACAGCTGTACCCCATGAATAAGGGATATCGTTGTCACGACGGTAAACATTTGCTCTGGGGTTGTCCCATGAACGGAATACGGCTTCTACAGCACCCATGAGCTGTTCCTTGGGGTCTGTGGGGAAGTCCTTACCGATTTTGTTTTTATATTCATTCTTGAACTGGCCTGCGAGAACCTTTAAGTCTTCTGCAGTAAGCTCGATATCCTGTGTAACACCTTTTGCTTCTTTCATTTCGTCGATAAGCTGTTCAAAGTACTTCTTACCAACTTCCATAACAACATCGGAGTACATCTGGATAAATCTTCTGTAGCAGTCCCAAGCCCATCTGGGATTGCCGGACTTTGCAGACATTGTCTCTACAACTTCTTCGTTAAGACCAAGGTTAAGAATGGTATCCATCATACCGGGCATGGATGCACGGGCACCGCTTCGTACAGAAACGAGAAGGGGGTTTTCTTTGTCACCGAACTTCTTGCCTGTGATGCCTTCCATCTTAACGATGTATTCCATAATCTGTGCCTGGATTTCATCGTTGATTTTGCGGCCATCTTCATAGTACTGTGTACAAGCCTCTGTTGTTACTGTAAAGCCCTGGGGAACAGGAAGACCGAGTTTGGTCATTTCTGCAAGGTTAGCACCTTTACCACCCAAGGTGTTTCTCATTGTGGCATCGCCTTCTGAGAAAAGGTAAACAAACTTATTTGCCATTTCATATACCTCCAAATTAGAATAAACTTATTTTATCACACCGTTTATTGTATAACATAACGGAATAAAATGCCAGTCTTTTTTATTAGTTTAGTAATTTTATGCTATTTTTATAAGTTTTGCACTATTAAAATGGGCATTTTACACAAAAGTTTGCCCTTATCTTTGCCCAAACACCGTATTTTTAAGGTATGTAAGGCTTGCAGGAAAGATTTCCAGAGAATTTATCATGTATTTTTCTGCAATCTGTGATACCAAATCCACATCGCCCTCTGCCCCGCCGTATGCAAATACACTTTTGTAATCGGCATTTAATATAAACGAAAGCTGTCCTATAATCTTGTCATTTATCTTAAAGAGGTCGCCTGCTGATTTCTCGTGGCAGTTTTTGCACAGAACGGTTCCAGAAGATACATCAAAATATTCTATATCTTTTTTGGCACCGCAAAAAGCACATGAGGCTACATCGGGCATAAAACCCGAAAAGCATACGGTCTTAAGCTCAAATACGGCTTTTAGCCTTGTAAGATATCCTGTAACATCTCCGTTTTTACACTTTCCGAGTGCCTTGGAGGTAAGATACATGGTATTTAATACAAAGCTAAAATAATCATCCTCTAAAAGTAGCTCCTCGGGAAAGGACTTTACCACATCTGAAAAATATGTGCCAAAAGCCATCTGTTCCACCGAGCTTCTTATATCATAGAAATTATTTATAACCGATGCCGAGGATACATAATACAACCCTGTTTTTTTGTTTAAAACCATATCGCTGTAGCAGAAGGGCTGCAGTGCGGCAAAATCCTTGTGTTTATGAGAACGGATGCCCTTGGATATTGCCGTGATTTTTCCCGCATCACGGGTCTGTATGGTGAAGAGTCTGTCGTTGTCATTTAAATTTACTGCGGTCAATATAAGTCCCGCCGTTTTCATTTCCTGCATTTTTTCTCCTCTGTTCCTCCATGATTCTGTAGAGCAGATAAAGCTCTATCATTCCGTAACCTTCGAACATATTCCACCACGGCGAATTGTACATACCAAAATCCCCTTTGTCTGTATTATGGTATTAGTTTGCCGTGTATGAAAAAAGGTATGTGTGGAAGTTTAATCCTCATTTGTAAGTATGCCGATTTCTTTCATGAGGCTGTTGGAATTGCGCCAATCCTCTTTTACCTTGACCCAAAGCTCCATAAACACTCTGGTCTCAAGCATTCTTTCACACTCCTGTCTTGCAAGTGAGCCTATTTGTTTAAGAGTCTTTCCGCCTTTTCCTATGATTATTCCTTTGTGCGAATCCTTTTCGCAGAAGATATTGGCGCTTATGTCGTATATACCGCCCGAGTTATCTTCTCTGTACTTCATTTTTACAATTTCTACGGCAGTGCCGTGAGGTATTTCGTCTCTTAAGGTTTTTAATATTTTTTCTCTTATAACCTCTGCAACGATTTCTTTCTCCATCTGGTCGGTAACCATGTCCTCGGGATAATACATGGGTCCTGCGGGAAGCATATCGGAAATAACCTTTTTGAGCTCGTCCATATTGTCTCCGCTTTTTGCGCTTACAGGAACAATAGCCCCGAAAGTGTGAAGCTTACTGTACATAGCTATTACAGACAAAAGCTCGTCCTTTTTCACGGTATCTGTTTTATTTATTACAAGTACCGAAGAGGGAGAGTCGATTTTTCTTATTATTTCTTCCTCACTTGGTGAAATCCTGTCCGTCGGCTCTACTACCACCATGGTGATGTCTACACCGTCCATGGCATCGTTTACATGCTTAACCATGTTTTCGCCAAGTCTGGTGCGGGGTTTATGAAAGCCCGGTGTATCAAGAAACACCGCCTGATAGCCGTCACCGTGAAGAACACCGAGTATTTTGTTTCGAGTGGTCTGCGGTTTGGGCGACATTATGGCAATCTTCTGCCCTACGAGTTTATTTAATATTGTGGATTTTCCCACATTGGGTCTTCCTACTATTGCTACATAACCCGATTTGAAATTATCTGTCATCTGTTTTCTCCTTAATGGTTACAAACATAATTTATCTTTTGAGGGAGAGGTGTTCAAGTGTCTCCTCCTCCTTGGCACGCATTACTTCTCTTTCCTCTTCATTTTCGTGGTCATAACCCAAAAGGTGAAGTACGCTGTGGCAAACAAGATAGCCAACCTCTCTCTCAAAGCTGTGACCGAACTGTTCGCTCTGCTGCTTTGCCCTTTCGGCAGAGAGAACTATGTCTCCCAATATGAGCTTATCTTCAAAGTAGTCCCCTACTCCTGCAAGCATCTCCCCGTCTTCAAATTCCAGTACGGGAAAGCTTAACACGTCGGTAGAAGAGTCAATACCGCGCTGGTCATTATTTATAAGCTTTATGTTTTCGTCATCTGTTATGGTAACTGCCACATAACAATCCTCGGAGAAATCCTCGAGGTCTAAAGTTTTAAGAATGACTCTGCTTATGATATCCTCGATTTCTTCAGTAATCTCTATAATCTCCTGTTCGTTTACAATATCTGTTACAACCTGCATTTATTTTCCCTCCGGTTTTCTTTTGTATGCGCTCTCGCGCTTTTCGTACGCTTTTATAATTTTCTGTACAAGGCGGTGTCTTACAACATCGCGTTCTGTGAAATAACAAAAGGCTATATCTTCTATGTTCCTTAGAACCCCTATTACATCCTTAAGTCCGCTCTTCTTTCCGTCGGGCAGGTCTATCTGTGTTATATCTCCCGTTACTATTGCTTTGGAATTGAAACCGATTCTTGTAAGGAACATCTTCATCTGTTCGGGTGTGGTGTTTTGCGCTTCGTCGAGTATGATAAAGCTATCGTCGAGGGTTCTGCCTCGCATATATGCAAGAGGTGCTACCTCTATGGCACCCTTTTCGGAAAGCCTTGCAAAGTTCTCCATGCCGAGCATCTCATACAAGCCGTCATACAGAGGACGAAGATACGGGTCTACCTTGTTTTGCAAATCACCCGGAAGAAAGCCCAGCTTCTCCCCTGCTTCTACGGCGGGTCTTGTAAGGATAATTCTTGAAACTTCTTTATTTTTGAATGCTTTTACCGCCATGGCAACCGCAAGATATGTCTTACCTGTACCTGCAGGACCTATTCCAAAGGTAATGGTATTGTTTTTTATAGAATCAACATAGGTTTTCTGACCGAGTGTCTTACTCTTTACGGGCTTACCCTTTGCGGTAATGCACACACAATCGCTTCCGTAAAGCGCTGCCGGGTCCACGCCGTCTCTTACACTCTCTATGGCATATGCAACATTCTGGTCATTTAAACTGTCACCGCTGTCTAAAAGACGCATAAGATTTGATACAACATCAGACGCCATCGCTACCTTATCCTCGTCTCCCGAAATTTTTACGGTTTCCCCTCGGCTTATTATGCTTACGCCAAATTCCTTTGATATGAGATTTATATTTTTGTCGTACTCGCCGAATACAGATATTATTTTATCTATACTGTCAAATTCAATTATTTTCTCCAACGATATTATCCTCCGTTTTTTCAACATCTATTCCAACCTGACGGGCAATATTCTCAAGACTTTCTATCGTCACGGTAACATGAATGTTGCCGTTTGCCAGGGTGTCGTAGCCGTAGGTCCTTTTTATGGTATCAGCGCCGTCGCTTCGCTGCTTTTCTATTCTGTCGGTCAGAAGTTCCACCGCATTTTCAATTACGGCATCATCACCGAGCGTTTTTTCTTCTGTTATTATCTCACAAAATTCTTCCGTTGTAAAGGTTATAGGTAAATAAATATTTTTAAAAAGTTTAAGATTGGATTTCTTGCTTTCTTTTATATAATTATCAAACTTCAACTTATTATTAAAATAAATTTTGAAGCTTTTTCCAAATATATCAAGCTTGTATTTTTTCTGAGTCTTGCCTGTTTTTATTTTACTCACTTTCTTATTCGAAAACTCGCCCTCCTCGGTGCGCCATGTCCTCGCTACAACCGTACCCGATGAATATATGTATCGGTTTTGTCTGTAGACGGTCTCTGTAACTCCGCTTACCAAAAGCTGACCCTTATCCACGGTATCTCCTCTTACTACAACCTTTCTGCCGCTTCTTACCTGCATATCGTATATTACACCCGAATGAGATGCCACAAGATTGCACGGCTTGGTTTTATCCACTATTTCCGTTGAATCGCCCTTTTCCCTTACTTCCACTACCGCCCTTGTGCCGTCTAAAGTAACCCACAGCCATGAGAGTGTGTCCAAATCTATAAGGGCGTTGTTTTTTATATGAGATATCTTCTTTCCGAATCGGCACGAACCGACATGTATGCCGTTGTCCTTCATAACAGACAAAATCTCTTCTTCGCTTGTGGTATCGTTTCCCACAACATCTACAACCCATATACACGATGTAAGATACACAAATAAACAAACTGCAATAAGAGCACCCGCATAAAACCCGTAGCGCCTGCGATGAATGTGCACAAAGTATAACATTCCCGCTTTCTTTTTTATCCTTATGTGAACTTTGGTTTTGCGCGCTATGGGTCTTATTCTCTTGAAGTGGGAAAAGCTCATTGTGCAAAGAAAGTATTCGCTTTCTTTTTTGACATCCTTTAGTATGATGTCTTCTTTCATACATTCATTTACAAAGCTTTCGAAATTTTTGTCATTTATCTTAAGGGTAACATTATTCTTCCACGAAATATCTTTCATAATTCCTCCGATATACTCATGCCATCCTCAAGATACGATATGGATTTTATGTTTCCTGTTACAACAATGCGCGAAGACGAAAAAAACTTCATCTCAAGTTTTGAGCCGCATATGTATATATACAAATCTCTGGCTTCCAAAAGCAGCTTTTCATCTGTAAAAAATTTAACGCTCTTATAGTTTTCCACTATCATTGCAGAATCAGAGGTTACGGTGATGGTAAGTTTTTCCCTGGAAAGCCTTTCTATATCCTCCGTTACCTCTTTTATTTTATTTAGTACAGACATATGAAATAACCTCCGTCATAAAATACTTTATGAAAGAATCTTTTGATATATGAGGTGGAAGATGTGTTAAAACTCAAAAAAAATCTTTTTATATATTTAATTCTGGCTTCCATGATACTTATTGCCGTAAATTCTGCGCAAATACTGGGTTGTGTAAAAAAGAGTCTCGGTGTGTGTTTTTCTTCGGTTATACCATCTCTTTTTCCTTTTATGGTTCTCTCCTCTCTGTTTGTGGAAAGTTGTGACGAAGACAGCTTTAAAATAATTGGCAAAGTAACAGGCAGAGTACTCGGAATAAGAAAAAGCGCCAACGCAGCATTTATATGCGGACTTATATGCGGATACCCCATTGGTGCCAAATGCACCGCAGAGCTTTACAGGGCGAAAAAAATATCCGCCTCGGAGGCGGAATCTCTTATAGCTTATTCTAACAACAGCGGTCCCTTATTTGTTATAGGGGCTGTGGGTGTAGGAATATATGGCTCACTTAAAACAGGACTTATACTCTATGCTGTACAAATCTTCTCTGCTCTGTGTGCCGCAAGGATACTTAAATATTACACTGTATATCCCGTGGTTTCGTCTCAAAGGATTTGTGCAAAAAAGAACGGCTTTACAGGAAGTGTTTGCACTGCAGCGGTAAATGTAATAAACATATGCGGGTTTATTGTGTTCTTTTCTGTAATAAACGAACTTATAAAACCTGCCACATCACACTTTCCGCCTTTTGTGCGCTCCTCTGTACTTAGCTTTATCGAAATAACAAACGCAGTAGTTGAGTTAAAGGGCGAAAGCTTCCCATATGCCGTAAAGCTTGCAATGGTTTCCTTTGCGCTGGGTTGGTCGGGCATATCGGTACATATGCAGGTAAAAAGTCTTATAAAAGACACGGGACTCAGTATGAAAAAATATTATATAACAAGACTTTTTATAGGAATTATGTCCTCTGTGATAACATATATTACACTTACGAAATTTGACAAAATTGCACTTTATGTATGCAAGGAAAAATGGATAGTGGCATTTGTTGTTTTTATAACATGCATTTTTCTTTTTCAAATACGAAAAAAGAGGGAGAAAACTCTCCCTCTGAATTAATCTAAAATATAGACATTTACATTTCTTCTTCCGAACTGCATGCATTCGTTGTAGCTGTTAAAGAACAAGTCTACCTTGTTGCCCTTTATAGCGCCGCCTGTATCCTCTGCTACACAGTAGCCGTATACAAAGCTGCCGTCGGCAGATTCGATATACATTCTTGTGCCAAGAGGTATAACTCTGGGGTCAACAGCTACAGTACCGTATTTTGCACGGGTACCTGAAGCGGTGATACCGTAACCGGGGTCGCTGGGCCATTTGCCGCAGCTCTGGAATGAAAGGTCATATGCGGTTGCATTACATGTAATAACCTTTGAATAACTAAAGTCATCTGCTTTTTTGAGCATTCTAGTGCCGTTTGGTGCACCTGTTGCTATAACTTCTGTTACAGGTTCTCTTGTACGCTCCTTGGATATAAGCTCACGGCTTATTTCCACACCGTCGTGAAGAAGAACCTCATATGTTTGACAGTCGATACCTGTAACACCCTGTGTAAGTATCTTACTGTCAGAAATACTCATTGATGTGTCGGAAACAGTCTTTGTGGCAAACGGGATTTCCGTTTCTTCCTTGACTATTCTCCTAACTACTTTTACAATTTCCAAATTGTTATCTGTTTTAAGCTTGGTTTCAAGAGGAAGACTTACAATGTCATGATAGTTGACATCGATACCCTGCTCTTTTAAGAAGCCCTCTACCGTTTCGGCAGTTGTAAGGTAATCCTTCTTTTCGCCTCCGATAGAAAGTGAAACCTTCTTAACTCTCTGAACAACTATTGTCTGTGAAGCATTTATATAGCTGCCAAGCTCAGGGCTCACCATATCATATTCGGAAAGCTCAACACCTGTGCTGTCCAAAAGCTTCTCAACTGTTGTCCCTGTTGATGAAAGGCCGTAAAGTTTTTTGCCGTCTACTATCTCTACATCAAAGTACTGCGGAGCAGCATAAGATACCGTAGCAGTAAATGTGAACAAAGCAACAAATACTGTGGCAACACCTTTCTTACATCTCATCACATTTTTAAACACATCATAAATATTTCTATCTTGGTGTCTCTTATGCTCAGATAAAGCGGATATTTTAGATTTTAAATTCGAACTGTAATCTGAAAACATAATTTCCTCCTTAATAGATTTTTTGCGTTCGTGGTACATTTTATGGTATAAAACTCTTTTTGTCAAATTTGAAGCCATTTTTCTTTGTGTATATTGAACAAAAAAAATCGCTTTTTTTGACACATCCAATAAGTACCCCCGTTTTAGATTTCAAAGTTTTAAAAAACCGCCAAACGCAGTAAGTACAAGGGTTACCGGATATATTAACCCGAAATTACAAAATTATTACAAATCAAAATAATTTTGTGCACATTAAACAAAATTTAGGCAGTCTTACAAACGATATGTTGTGTTTCACCTCCTTTATTAAACTATATATAGTATTGAGAGTATTGAAATATGTTAATTTTAATTTAAAAAACTTATTTTGTGTCGCACACGACACAAAATAAGTGGTGGTTTTAAGGCGGTGAGTAAACATATACTTAATTATGTAAATCGAAATCCTGTGTTTTTTCTCCGCTTTTTCGCCTTTTTATGCGCTTTTTTGCTTGATTTTAAGGAGAAATATACATATTTTATATGATTTACAGTTTTTTATAAGTCATAATGCAGATTCCCTTATACAATGCCTGATCAAGACGCAAAAAAGCACACCGGACAAATTGTTCCGATGTGCTTATATATAATATAGTAGAAACTCGTCAAAAAATTAATTATCTTTCATCTCATCCACAAGCTTTCTGTACTCCTCATAGCCGTACAAACGGTTAAGAACATCCATAAGCATATTGGCAGAGAGGTGCTTTGGGAGATTTAATTTTTTCTTTAATTCTTCCCTCTTTTGTGCGGAATCTTCACTTCCTGTGAAACCGTCGGCAAAAAAGTCTGCCTTTGTAATGAGTCTTTCGTCTGTCATAATTTCATAACCCGCATTATTAAGGGCGGTGATTATTGTATCGTTACCTACTCCCTCTACCCCTAAAAATCCTTCTTTGGAATTATGATTCTTGCGTCTCTCCTTGCCCTTTATATCGGGTATATAGGCATGGCGTACCTTGCAGCCCGATAGTATCTTCTTTAAAAAGTTACGTATCTGAAAACCTGCCGAATCGCTGTCAGTAAGGATTATAGCACCGTTTTTCATGGCAAGAGATTTTATCATTTCCTGCTTTTTACGGTCGGAAAACACCATAAATCCATCCGTTACAACGATTGTGGCATCCACAATGGTTGAAAGCTTGGATTTATCATAGTTTCCCTCTACTATTATTATTTCCTTTATTTTCAACATGACATTAATTCCTTAAACTGTGCATTGGTGCAGGAATTCTGCCGCCTCGTGCAATAAATTCTTCGCTGGAGAATTCATTTACTCTCATAACGGGACCCGTGCCCAAAAGTCCGCCGAATTCTACGATATCACCCACTTTTTTGCCCGGTGCGGGGATAACTCTTACTGCGGTGGTTTTATTGTTTATCATGCCTATAGCAGCTTCGTCGGCTATAATTGCCGAAATTGTAGATGCGCTTGTATCTCCGGGGATTACTATCATATCAAGTCCCACGGAGCATACGCAGGTCATTGCCTCGAGTTTTTCCAGAGTGAGTGCACCGATTTTGGCAGCGTCTATCATACCTGCATCCTCGCTTACGGGAATAAAAGCACCGCTTAATCCGCCAACGGATGAAGATGCAAACACACCGCCTTTTTTAACTGCATCGTTTAAAAGAGCAAGAGCGGCTGTAGTACCGTGTGTACCGCACTTTTCCAAACCCATTTCTTCTAATATATATGCAACGCTGTCGCCAACTGCAGGTGTAGGTGCCAAAGACAAGTCTACTATGCCGAAAGGCACACCAAGACGCTCCGATGCCTCACATGCAACAAGCTGACCCATACGGGTTACCTTAAATGCTGTCTTTTTGATGGTCTCGGCAACAACACCGAAATCTGCACCCTTTACCTTTTCCAGAGCGCATTTTACAACACCGGGACCGCTTACGCCTACATTTATAACACAGTCTGCCTCTCCCACGCCGTGAAATGCACCTGCCATAAAAGGATTATCCTCTACCGCATTGGCAAACACAACAAGCTTTGCACAACCGAAACCGTCGGTTTCTTTGGTAAGGTCTGCTGTCTTTTTTATAACTTTGCCCATAAGCGCTACGGCATCCATATTGATACCTGCTTTGGTACTGCCCACATTTACGGATGAACATACAATATCCGTTTCGCTCAGTGCCTCGGGGATGGAGTCTATAAGAATTCTGTCACCCTTTGCAAAGCCTTTCTGTACCAGCGCAGAAAATCCGCCTATGAAATTTACACCCACGGTTTTTGCAGCCTTGTCAAGTGCTTTGGCATATTTAACATAGCTTTGTGCCTCGCTTGCACCTGCAATAAGAGAGATAGGTGTTACCGATATTCTCTTATTTATTATGGGTATTCCGAATTCTTTTTCAATATCTTCGCCTGTTTTTACAAGTTTTTCGGCTTTGGAGGTAATTTTATCATATATACGCTCACAAGCCTTGTCGGACGAGGAATCTATACAGTCGGAAAGTGATATACCCATGGTGATGGTACGAACATCAAGATGTTCGTTTTCTATCATGTGCAAAGTTTCGTATGCTTCGCCTCTGTTAATCATAAACTCATCCTCCGTTAAATTCTGTGCATAGACTCAAATATATCTGTAAGCTGAATTCTTATATCTACTCCGATACCCGCTCCCGCTTCCTTTAAAATCACGGAAAGCTTGTCTATTCCCAAATCGGATGCAGAAATATCTACCACCATCATCATAGTGAACATACCGTCCAAAATGGTCTGTGAGATATCAAGGATGTTTATCTTGTTTTCTGCCAGAACACCGCTTACACAATGGATTATTCCTACTGTATCCTTACCTACTACGGTAACTATAGCCTTTTTCATCACATATCACTCCAAAATATTATATTATCGTGCTTTTGCAGCCTCATATATCATAAGCGCGGCTGCAACAGATGCATTAAGAGAATTGATTTCGCCTTTCATGGGAATCTGCACTACGAAATCACACTTTTCCTTGATAAGTCTTGACACACCCTTACCCTCGGAGCCCACAACTATGCCCACAGCACCCGAAAAATCGTGTGTGTATATACTTCTGTCACCATCCATATCAGCGGCAACTATCCACACATTTTCCTTTTGAAGCGCTTCTATGGCAGAAACTAGATTTGTAACTCTTGCTACCCTCGTAAATTCCAGAGCACCTGCTGAGGTCTTGTCCACTACAGGACTAAGTCCTACGGAATTGCGCTTGGGTATGATAACCCCGTGGGCGCCCATTACATTTGCAGTACGGATTATGGAACCGAGATTGTGCGGGTCGTTTAGGTCATCGCATATTACAACAAAGGGCGGCTCGCCTTTGGACTTTGCATAATCTAATATATCCTCTACCGTGGAATACTCCTTTGCCGCGGCAAGTGCTATTACGCCCTGGTGTGAGGATGTTTCCGACATTTTATCGAGTTTTTGCCTGTCAACTTCTGTTATAACAATTTTGTTTTTGCGCGCAAGGGCTATAATCTGCCTTATAGAGCCGTTCTTCTCCCCCGACTGTACATAGAGCTTATCTATGCTTCTGCCGGATTTGATGGCTTCCATGACGGGATTTCTGCCCTCTATTTTAGATGTTTCTTCTTGCTTCATAATTAATCACCTGTAAGAATCTGCTTAAACAGAGAACACTATCGTGCAGCATTGCTGCAGATGGTGTTCCCGATTTTAATTAGTATTGGATTTTCTTTTATGCAAGGTTGAACTTTGAGTGTATTGCTCTTACTGCTGCATCTGCGTTGTTCTTGTTTACAAGTACAGATACCTTGATTTCGGATGTGGAAATCATATGAATGTTTATATTTGCATCGTAGAGTGCTTCAAACATAACGCTTGCAACACCGGGGTTATTTACCATACCGCTTCCTACGATGGAAACCTTGGCAAACTGCGTGGAAATCTTGATATCCTCAAATCCGAGGTAGGACTTTTCTGCCATGAGGATTTCTTCTACCTTCTGAGCGTTTTCCTCGGTTACGGTAAAGCTTATATCCTTGTAGCCCTCTCTGCCTATGGACTGGAGGATTATATCTACATTTATACCGTGCTTAGCAAGATGGGAGAAAATCTTGAATGCTATGCCCGGTTCATCCTTTAAGTTACAAATTGCTACTCTTGCTACATCATTGTCGCGTGCTACGCCTCTAACGAGTGTCTTTTCCACTTTGCTTTCCTCCTTGACATATGTTCCCTCGCTTTTGTTAAGACTGGAGCGAACACACATATTAACATTATATTTTTTTGCCATTTCTACTGAACGATTGTGAAGAACATTTGCACCCAAGCTTGCAAGCTCAAGCATTTCATCAAACGAAACCTCATCTAACTTCTTGGCTTCGGGAACTATTCTGGGGTCGGTGGTATATACACCGTCAACATCGGTATATATCTCGCAAAGGTCTGCATGAAGCGCAGCCGCTATTGCTACCGCAGTTGTATCGGAGCCGCCTCTTCCGAGTGTAGTGATATCATCATATTTGTTGATACCCTGGAAGCCTGCAACAATAACTATTTTGTTATCATCGAGTTCATTGCGGATTCTTTCGCCGTCTATGCTCTTAATTCTTGCCATACCGTATTTGGAGTCGGTCTTCATTCCTACCTGCCAGCCTGTAAGCGACACGGCATTAACTCCGAGTGACTGTATAGCCATGGCGAGAAGCGCTATTGAAATCTGCTCGCCTGTGGAAAGGAGCATATCCATCTCTCTTTTGGTTGCCTTGGGGTTTATTTCCCTGGCTTTTTCGATTAAATCGTCTGTTGTGTCGCCCTGTGCGGAAACAACTACAACTACAGAGTTACCTGCCTTGTATGTTTCGATAACACGCCTTGCGACATTCATTACTCTTTCGGCATCCCTTACGGAAGAACCGCCGAATTTTTGTACTATTAAGCTCACAATTTTGCCTCCTTATTGTAAACAGAATAAATTTAGATATATATTGCACCCTCATTGTCGGCACTAAGCATTACAAGATGCCATCCTTTGAGGTTTGTTTGTATAAGATTATTCATCTTTTCGTAAAATTGTGCATAGTCACCCTCAACAATTCCCATTATTGTAGGGCCTGCACCGCTTAAATAACTGCAAAGCGCACCGTTTCGGCGCATGGAACGGGCAATGAATTCTCCGCTCTTTACCTTGGAAAATCTGTAACGTTGGTGCAGCCTGTCCTTTACTCCCATGGCAAGAAGCGAATGATTGCCGCTTGTGAATGCAGAAACTATAAGCGAAGAATGTGCTATATTGTAGGCAGCATTCCTGAACGGGACAAATCCCGGAAGCACCGCTCTGGATTTCTTGGTCTGCATATAGAAATCAGGTATCATCGCCGCAAAATGCAGATTGTCTGAAACGGGGGTTTTTGAGCATACAACCTCTCCGCCGTCTGCACAGGCAACCGTAAAACCGCCCATAAGTGCCGCGGCAACATTGTCGGGATGCCCCTCTGTTTCACAAGCAAGTCTCAAAAGCTCGCTTTTTGTAAGCTTGTTTCCTGTGAGTGCATTGGCACCCATAAGTCCCAAAACAATGCTCGAAGAACTGCTTCCAAGTCCTCTTGTAACAGGGATATTGCTCCACAAACGAATTCGTATGGGACACACCTTTTCGCCAAGCTCATCGAAAACTCTCTTGAAGCCTCTGTATACAAAATTATTTTCGCCACGCGGGATAAAATAGGCATCGTCCATGATTTCTATTTCCATTCCCGAGTCTATGGGGATAAATTCTGCTTCGTTATACATATTGAGTGCAACCCCAAGGCAATCAAAACCGGGACCGATATTTGCGCTCGAGGCGGGAACTCTTACCCTTACCATAGCAACCTCCTATGCAAACGCATATACACTTATAACTTCAAGATTGCTTATTGCTTTTTTGAGCTCTGCTACGGTTATATCCTGTGTAATAACAGCAAACTCGCCGTCCTTGATTTCTATGGTTTTTGCATTGTCAAAAGCTGCAAGAGCCTTTGCATATGCACCCTCTGCGGCGGACAGACGAATCATAAAGGATGCGCTGTACTCATCGTGAGTTTTTATGATTCTTTCGTCTGCGCTCTCCCATGCGGGAGTATATCTTGAAGAAGCATTTTCCACTGCATTCATAATATCGCTTACGACAGCGCTTGCGGTTGCAAGCTTGCCTGCGCCTCTGCCGTAGTAAAGAGAATCACCGAGCATATCGCCCTTTATAAGTACGGCATTGAAAACATCGTCTACACCGTAAAGAGGACTTGTATTATGTATAAGCATTGGGGCTACAAGTACATCGTCGCCGTCTTCTGACCTCTTAAATTTGCCTATGAGCTTTATTGTGCAATCTACAGCTTCGGCATATTCTATATCTTCGAGAGTAACTTTGGTGATACCCTCAGTATAAACATCTTCAAAATTCACCTTTCTGCCAAGAGCCATGGAGGAAAGTATGGAAATCTTCTTACCTGTATCGAATCCCTCAACATCTGCTGTGGGATTCTGCTCTGCGTAGCCGAGCTTTTGGGCATCGGACAAGGCATCCTCGAATTTTGTACCCTCGGTGAGCATCTTGGTAAGGATGTAGTTTGTGGTGCCGTTTAATATACCTGTGATTTCGGTTATATTGTTTGCACCAAGGCTGTCGGATACTGTTCTTATAACAGGAATACCTCCGCCTACGGCTGCCTCGTAAAAATACTTGACACCCTTTGACTCAGCAAGCTTTGAAAGCTCGTCTCCTTTGAGTGCTACAAGCTCTTTGTTGGAAGTTATTACGGATTTTCCGCTTTCCAAAGCGGCCTTTGTATAATCATATGCATAGGTAGTTCCGCCCATGGTCTCCGCAACAACGGTTACTTCGTCATCTGCAAGCACCTTGGAAAAATCTGTAGTTACAAGCGGAGCAACCTCATGCTGAGAGAAATCCCTTATATCCACGATATATTTGACATCTATTTCTTCGCCGGCTCTTTTGGCAATGATGTCTTTATTTTGTTTTAAAACTTCATATGTACCGGACCCGATACAACCGAAACCGATTATGCATACTTTTGCCATTTGTGTTCCTCCAAAACCGTAAATTAAATTGCAATAAATTATACCACATTTACTATGGTTTGTCAATTTTGTATTAATCTATTTTAAAGTTTTCGGGGTAATTATTGCTTATTTCGGCAATTTGAGTAAAAATATCATTGTTTTGGCTCGAATTTTGCGCTGTTTTCCCCTCGAAAACACACTTGATATCTGCCTTGATTCCAAAAAGCTTCATTACGGCATCGGCAACATCCGAAATGGCCGATGAATTTGAAAACGATGATGCGGCATCCCTCGTTTCGAACGGCAATATGAGTTTATCATCCTCCCATCTTGGCTTTACACCGTACAGAGATACAAATGTCATGAGTCTTCCCGATGCTTCAAGCTCTCTTATGACATCTTCCCAGCGGGATACAACCTCACCGAGCGAGCCTTGGGTGTGATGTATTACGGGAATCGGCGGTTCCTCTGATTTTACAGGTTTCTCCGCTTCATTCTCTACTCTGTTTTCTTGCATTGGCACCTCTATAGTTGTATTGGTACTCGGCACAACGGTAATACCCGAGGACAAATCGGATATCTTCTTTTCCAAAATGGATATTCTGTCCAGAAGCGAGGATAAATCCGCATCGTACTGAGGTGACGAAAGCTTTATAAGCATGGTTTCCACAAGAACATTGGCGTTCGAAAAGGTTTTCAAATCTCTTATTCCGCCCGATAAAACATCTATACATCTTGTAAGCTTTTCCTTGGTGAAAGCCTGAGAGGTGCGGGAGAACAATTCTGTTTTTCCGCTTGTAAAATCACACACCTCGGGCGCTAATTTATACATGAGAATATCTCTGAAAGCCTTTAAAAGTCCCTCGGCAAAAAGTGAGGGATTCTTACCGTTTGATACACATTCACTAAAGAGCGTAAGAACTCCCTTTACATCGGAATTTGCTATATGCTCTGCTGCACTGTAGAGGAATTTATCATCCAATGTGCCAAGAATTTCCGTAACATCGGTATAGCTTATGTCTGTAGGCTTATATGCAAGGCATTGCTCTGTGATACTTAAGGCGTCTCGCATCGAGCCGTTTCCAAGATATGCGATGTATTCTACCGCTTCCGCGGTTATTTCCACATTTTCTTTTTTCAGGATATCTGCTACCGCTTTTGCAATATCAGAGGAGGATATGTTTTTAAAATCAAATCTCTGACAACGGGACAGTATAGTTGCGGGAACCTTGTGTATCTCGGTGGTTGCAAGTATGAAAACCACATGTGCGGGAGGCTCCTCCAAGGTCTTTAAAAGCGCATTGAATGCACCGATGGAAAGCATATGCACTTCGTCTATAATATAGACTTTGTACTTTGTGCTTGCGGTGGTATAACGAACCTGGTCTATAATCTCTCTTATACTGTCTACACCTGTGTTTGAGGCGGCATCCATTTCCACTACATCAAGGATTGTTTCGCTTAGAATTCCAAGGCACGAAGGACACTTATTGCACGGATTACCATCAGTATGATTCTCGCAGTTTAAGGCACGGCTTAATATTTTGGCAGTAGAAGTCTTACCCGTACCCCGTGTACCTGTGAACATATAGGCATGAGCGGTTTTTCCGTTTATTATTTCATTTTTTAAAGTGGCAGTTATGTGACCCTGCCCCACCACCTCATCAAAGGTAGATGGTCTCCACTTTCTGTATAGTGTCTGATATGCCATATCCGTATCCTCCAAAATAAAAAAAGTCGTACATCCTTAAATCGAATTCAAAAGACAACCGTTATCAATCAGTTAGCTCAAATCGGTCTGCCTCGCGGCACATGTTCGCAAACGCTTATGGCTGCTTGATTCCTCACCTGACCAGGTTCACGCGCGTTCATCGCGCAAGAACCGATTCTCAACACTACTTAACTGACACATTGATGTCTTATAAAATCCTCAATAAGGATATAACCCTTGCTATAGCGGATTGCAAGTACAGGGCGCCGCTACTGCCCCGGCCGTACGACTATACTATTATACTACATAATATATATAATTTCAATACATAAATTTTATTTTTTAATAAATATTTTCCCTTGTCGCAAAAGGTTGAACATTGCGATGTAATTATATGGAAATATGTTGTTTGAAAGGCTATAATTGAATTGAGTATATTTTTACAAAACAGAAAGGATGTATACGATGAAACGAATATACACTACCAGAAAATGCATCTCCATAGATAACTCCAGCCCTTTTATAAGCGCATGCTATGTTGATTATTGCATGCTTAAATCCGAAATAAAAATACCCAATTCTGATATTATAGTAACCGTTTACGGTGTAGAAGTCGAAAAAAGACAAAAGGAAAACGGAATAGAAACACTACTGGAAAAAGCAGTTGTAAACGATATATTTGCAACGGGTGAGTACACCACAAAATTTATACTAAAGCTTGCCGAAAAAAAGATAATGCCGTGCGAGCTTAAAAAAATAATAGGCGACCTTCTGGGGGGTTGCGGTCTTGAACTGCCCGAGGTCACCTACATGAGTGCGGCAAAGAGTCTCAGCACCTTGCCTGTGCATCTGTAAAAAACATTTAGCTTTTTGTACTCGTCAAGTGTAAAATCCATACACATTTTAAGAGTTTCTTCGTAGTCTTTTTTAATATCTGATATTACAGGATTATCGTAAACATATGCACCGCATTCATAGTGCAGATACAGACTGCGGTAATCGTAATTTGCCGAGCCGACATAGGCGCGGATATCATCGGAAACCGTGCTTTTGGCATGGAGAAAGCCGTTTGTATATTCATACACCTTTACTCCTGCCTTTAAAAGCTCGGGATAGTAGCTTCTGCCTACGGCAAACGCATACCACTTATCGGGGATGTGTGGCATACATATACGCACATCCACACCGCGTTGCACGGCAAACTTAATCGAGCGAAGAATTGCATCGTCCAGTATGAGATACGGTGTATTTATATACACATAGTCTCTTGCGGAATTTATGATGTGCAGATACACATCTCTTGTAACGCATTGTTCGTCCAGCGGGGTATCATCAAAAGGAACGATGTATCCCCTGCCCTCACCTTCGTCTTCGGGTGCGCTGACTTTCTTATAGGTACTTGCCTCGGTACAAACAAGACTCCAGAGCCTGTAGTACATAAGCAAAAATCCCGCTACTGCCCCGCCCTCCACACGAATTGCGGTGTCTTTCCAATGACCGAAACGCACCTTACGGTTAATATATTCATCGGCTATGTTTATGCCGCCCGTATAGGCGCACTTTCCGTCTATTATAGCCATTTTCCTATGGTCGCGGTTATTGTGATATGTGGATACAAAGGGTTTTACGCTTGAGAATGGATAGCACTCTATACCCTCTTTTCTGACCCGCTCGGAGAAATCCCCGCCTACTGTAGTAAGGCATCCCATAGCGTCGTACATTATACGGATATCCACCCCTTGCTTTGCCTTTTCGCAAAGGATTTGGAAGAGTGTTTTCCACATATGGTCGGCTTCGTTTATTATGAAAAATTCAAGAAACACATAGTGCTCTGCACTTTTTATATCCTCTGTAAGCCTATCGAACATATCCTCTCCAAGCGGAAAATATTCTGTGTTTGAACACTTAAAGCACGGCGCCTGAGCCTCATTTGCAAGATAGTTCAGAATACCGTATTCTTCGGGTACTTCCTCTTTGAGCTTTGATATGTCCTCACCCAATTTTTCCGTAGCTTCGGAAAATCTCACTTTCAGGAATCCTGTTTTGCGCTTTATATTATACAAAATAATATCCGAGTGAACATATATATACAAAAATACGCCAAACACAGGAAAGACGGCAATCATAGCAATCCATATAAGCTTAAATCCCGAATCAGTCTCGCGGTTTATCTCGAATATTATTACCGTAAGGGCAAGAATGCCCGTGACAAAATCTATAAATATCTGCCGTTCGTACACACCAAGTATGGGCAACACAAAAAGTGCAATCTGCATAAGAAGAAAGATTGCACCGAGCACTTTTTTGCTGAAAAACGGTTTTAACAGTCTGCGCATTAATGTCACCTCTGTATATTATTATAGTGTGCGATTTTAAAAATATAATTTATGTATCTGCATTTTCGTCAAGTGCCTCAATATAAAAGCTCACGGGTCTGAAACCATCGTTACAAGAAATCATTGCAGATTTTTTGTTTTTCATCTATCCGTCATAAAGGTTTTCTGCGCCGTGGGACAAAGCCATAACAAAAGCTGACATACTCTCCCACGCACTATTGCACAACCTCTCAGGTTTCTCCCATCCGTTTGCAATGAAAACCTGTCCTTCTTTTAAATCACAGGCATGTTCTATCGGATTTTCGTATTTTTCTATCAAATCATCATAACGGGATATCCGCATTACAGTTATACGGCATTTTTTCATATCCGTGATTCTCCTTTTTACATTGTATGGGTTAGGCTGTGTCAAGGCAGGAACAGGTAAATTGTGATTTACTTTTTTTCCACAGGCAGTTCACTCCAGAGGGTAAATCCTAAAATCAACAATCCACCAATAAACTGCGGAACCGTCATTACCTCATTTAACCAAATCACACTTACCAGCACCGCGACCAGCGGATCAATGTAGCTAAGTATTGCCACTTTCTGTCCCGGCAATTCCTTAAGTGCAGAAAAATACATGCAGTATGTAATGCCCGTATGCACCAGACCTACAATAAGCAAAGCCATCCAACCTGTGTTGTCTAATCCTACTATAGTAAAACCGCCTGTAAATAACACATAAGGCACAAGCACCACAATAGCCGACAAAAACTGGATGAAAGTGCGGTGAAGTCCCGTCACACCACTGATGAATTTGTTTGCCAGCATCACCGTGGCATAAAACACCGCCGCACCCAAACCGAAGGCAATTCCCATAAGATCCTGCTTTCCCCCTCCTGAAGTTCCGGTAATCAGCACCAATCCCAAAGTTGACATAGCAAAGCATATGATTTGTTTGCCTGTGAGTTTTTCCTTAAATATCAAGGGACATACCACCATCACTATCACCGGAGCGAAGTAGTAGCTCAAGGTCGCTACGGAAACGGTGGTGTACTTGTACGCTTCAAAGAGGAGAATCCAATTAACACCCATAGCTGCACCGGACATCAAAAGAAGCAGAAATTCCTTTTTGATTCCTGCTACAGACAGCCTTTGCTTTGCCAGCAGCAAAAAGCCCCCCACAAGAACCGCAGCCATAATCGCCCGATACAAAGCCAACTCACCTGAACTGACATTGATATTTCGCACAAAGGGTGCCAATGTACCAAAAATAAACATAGCCATCGCCATCATACACTTTGCGGCGTTTTCTTTTTTCACAGGTATCCCTCTCCTTTATTCGTCAACCACAAGCTTGTTCATTTCTACAATATTATCCTATACAATTACATTATACCCTCAAAAGGCATAAAATTCAACAAAAAACTCCGCAGTTTATGCGAAGTTTTTTTGAATTTCATATTCTGTTGTAAAGTCCATATTATTTACAAGTTCTGGATTTTTGATAAGTTCTTCTTTCTTTTTCTTCGTAAGGCGCTTTATATAACACTCAAGCTTAAGGGCGCTGCTTTTGTCGGTACAGGTCCATAGTGCTTCGGCGCATACTACCTTTCGGGATTTGGTGTATTTGGCGGCTGCCTTGTCTTTATTTACATGAGTCTCGAACCGCTTTTTAAAATCCGTAGTTATGCCTGTATAGAGCGAATTGTCGCTGCAACGGAGCATATAGATATAGTACATAAAATCACCTTATTTATAACAGTAGAAAAGAACAAAGAAATAGTGCATTATGCTTCCGCTAAGCACAAAAAGATGCCAAACGAAGTGCATATACTTAACGCTCTTTAATTTATAAAAAATAATTCCTATAGTATAGCACAGTCCGCCTATAACGAGAAATACCATACCCGAAAAAGGAATGACCTCGATAACACGCTTTATGCTTATAAGTACAGACCAGCCCATGAGCACATACAAAACAAGCGACGGCTTTGCAAACCTGTTGAGGCTTATGGAATTAAAGACAATGCCCAAAACCGTGCAAAAGGTGTTGATACCGAAAAGCGTCCATCCCATACCGCCCTTTATCATGGTAAGACATATGGGGGTGTATGTACCGAGTATGAGGAAGAATATGGAGCAATGGTCAAACACTCGGAAAACGGACTTTGCCTTAACATTTGTAAGCGAATGATACAACGATGAAAATGTATACAAAAGTACAAGAGATGCCCCGTAGATACAAGCAGACACAACTCCTATTGCGGTGCTTTTAAACGCGGAACGCACAATGACGATAACACACGCAGCTATGGCAAGAAGTGTGCCCACACCGTGCGACACGGCATTTGCAATCTCTTCGCCAAGGGTTTGCATACGAACTTTTTTTGTTTGCGACATAGTATCTCCTCCATATGTAATGTGCAATGTTATATAACCTAATGTCAAATACTATATTACCATTATTTTCATATATTGTCAATTACCAAAATCAAATATTGCCTTGCCTCCCTCGAGCTTAAGTGCGGCAGAAAAGCTCTTGCCCGTCTTTTGCGATACAAAACCGTCCAGCTTGTCTGTTTTGCCCTCTGTAAGAAGCTTTTCCACGGCTGTTTTGGGGATTGTTCTTGAACAAATAACACTCCTTAGCACAAAACGGCAGTTATTGTCCTTGTAACCCGTACAACTGTAGCCAAGCCACGAACGCACTATTTTGCCGTTGCAAAACGGACACGGTGCTATGATGTCTCCCACAAAGCCATCGTCTGTGTCGGGCTTTACGGAGTTAAACACAGATGTAATCTCCTCTTTTGCAAGCTCTATGCTGTCAGACACCGTCATCTCGCCTCTGTACACACTTTTAAGTGCTTTGCCGAGAGTGGCGGTTTTATATTTATCCATGGATATATTCATCCTTGCTATAGACTCTATGAGTTTTTCGCCGTCGGGCAATATGTGGTATACATCCTTTTTAAGGTCTATGTATCTGCTCTTTTGAGCATTGCCTATTATACCCGTACGGGTTGCCTCTGTGCCAAGCTCGAGTCCCTGAAACATAGCCTTGTACTCCTGTGCATCATCCTCATTTTCAGCATTTGCCTTATCCTCGCGGAAAGGATTTTTGAGGTAGTTGTTAAGAGTTTCGATGGTATAGTGTTTGGGAGGGGAAGTCTCCTTTTCTGCAGGTACAAAGTTTAAGGTTATCTCGTCTCCCTTTTTAAGTGGTGGGAGCATTTTGTCCTTTTTGGTATATTCATCGTATTTTGTCCAGCCAGGTTCCTCCATTATCATACCCTTAACGGTATACTGCTCCTTGCCCGAAGCATCTATCGTGATTTCCGTTTTAAGTGCCTTGCACTCTTCCGAGCAGAATACTGCCACAAAACGCCGAAGTACCGTGGTATACACAACACGCTCGCTTTCTGTAAGCGCATCTTTACTCGGTATCTTCCTTGTAGGAGTAAGGGCGCTGTGGGATTCTATCTTGGAATCATCGAATATGGTCTTTTTGTCCTTGAATTCCACGGGATAACCCATATCGGCAACAAGCTTTATTACCTCTTTTACCTTGCCTTTTTCTGCAGTTGCAAGATACTCGGAATTCGTTCTGGGATATGTAAGATATCCTTTTTCGTACAAATCCTGTGTTACCTTGAGGCTTTCGTCCATGGACATCTTGTACTTTTTACCAAGTACATTCTGCAGTTTTGATAAGGAATACAGCTTACCCGGGGATACGGAATCCTTTTTGGACTTAACCTCGGTCACTAGTGCGGGATTGGCATTTAGTACATCACAGGAGCGCCTTGCCCTGTCTAAATCGTTCTTTTCGAACTTATGCTTACTGGTAAGTTCAAGCTCTACACCGTCTATAACGGTCTTACTTACAAGTGCATAGTATATATCCTTTTGGAAGTTTCTTATGGCAAGGTCTCTGTCGTATATCGCCTTTACTATAGGGACAATAACTCTGCCAACCCTCATGAGAGTGCCCATCTTAAGCGTGGCGTACCTTGTAAGGTTTACACCGTAGAGCCAGTCTATGTATGTTCTTGCAAGACCCTCGTTTGCAAGGTTGTCGTATTTACTGTCATCCTCCATTACGGTTAAGGCTTCGAGTATGGTCTCTTTGGTCTGATCGGGAAGCCAAAGTCTCTTCTGAGCTTTGGGTGTCTTTAGTGCGTAACGCACGCAAAGTCTTATGATGATTTCGCCCTCGCGGTCAGCATCGCCTGCGTTTACAAT
>JAZRKX010000031.1:0-2543 GCA_045646525.1 Clostridia bacterium
AAAATTAAGAAGAATTCAGCAGGCAGCCGTTTGAGTTGCCTGCATTTTTTTGTGGACAAAAAATATCTTGGCGGCAAAATCACAGAAAAACAAGGAAAAACAAATAAAAACAAATAAAAAACAAAAATTTTGTTCAAAAAAAGCTTGAAATCTGAAACAGTTTGTGATATCATTATTCATAGTAATGAATCATACGGGGAAGTAGCCTTTGTATGAATACGAGGAGCAATCATATGAAAAGATCAAAACGTATTGAAACACTCGATAAAAGACCGGTAAATCTTGACGGATACATACACGAATGGCCGGAAATGGGCTTTGCTGCAATGAAGAGTCCCTATGACCCCAAACCCTCTGTCAAGGTGGAAAACGGTGCAATCATAGAGCTGGACGGCAAAAGGAGAGAAGACTTCGATTTTATCGACCAGTTTATAGCAGATTATGCTATAAATATCGAACGTGCAGAAAAGTCAATGGCAGTATCATCACTCGATATTGCCAGAATGATTGTAGATATAAATGTTTCCAGAAAGGAAATCCTTGAGCTTATTTCGGGCATAACCCCTGCCAAAATGACAGAGGTTATGAATCACTTAAATGTGGTTGAGCTCATGATGGGTATGCAGAAAATCCGTGCCCGCAAGATGCCCGGTAATCAGGCTCATATCACAAACCTTAAGGATGACCCCGTTCAGCTCGCTGCAGATGCTGCCGAGGGTGCTCTCCGCGGATTTGCCGAAGAGGAGACCACTATGGGTGTAGCAAGATACGCACCCCTTAGTGCTATAGCACTTCTCATAGGCTCTCAGGTGGGACGCCCCGGTGTTCTCACTCAGTGCTCCGCAGAGGAAGCCACAGAGCTTGAACTTGGTATACGCGGTCTTACTACATATGCCGAAACACTTTCTGTATACGGTACGGAAAAGGTTTTCGTAGACGGTGACGATACACCGTATTCCAAGGCATTCTTAAATTCCGCCTATGCTTCAAGAGGTCTTAAGGTACGCTTTACCTCGGGCGCAGGAAGCGAAGTGCTCATGGGCTACAGCGAAAAGAAATCCATGCTCTATCTTGAGTGCCGCTGTCTCTATGTTACCAAGGGCGCAGGAAGTCAGGGTATTCAGAATGGTTCCGTAAGCTGTATAGGTATTCCCGGCTCAGTTCCCGGAGGTATCCGCGAGGTAATGAGCGAGAATCTGGTTGCTGCACTTCTCGGTCTCGAGTGTGCATCTTCCAATGACCAGAGCTTCTCCAATTCCGATATGAGAAGAACTGCAAGAACAATGCTTCAGTTCCTCCCGGGTACAGACTTTATTTTCTCGGGTTATGCCGCAGAGGCAAACTATGATAATATGTTTGCAGGTTCCAATTTCGATGCCGAGGACTTCGATGATTACAATGTTCTTCAGAGAGATATGCAGGTAGACGGCGGTCTTCGCCCCGTTACCGAAGAACAGGTTATATTTGTAAGAAACAAAGCAGGCAAGGCTGTACAGGCAGTATTTAAGCAGCTTGGTTTAACACCCATCTCGGACGAACAGGTGGAAGCCGTTACATATGCACATGGCAGTAAGGATACACTTCCCCGTGATGTTACCGCAGACCTTATGTCTGCCGAGGATGTGTTAAAGAGACATATCACAGGTGTAGATATAGTTAAGGCTCTTGCAGAAACAGGCTATGAGGATGTTGCCGAAAGCGTACTTAATATGTTAAAGCAGAGAGTGGTTGGCGATTATATGCAGACAGCCGCTATATTAGATAAGAATTTCAATGTACTGTCCGGTGTTAATACTCCCAATGATTACATGGGACCTGGCACAGGCTATCGTGTAGAGGGTGAGCGTTGGGAAGAAATCAAGAACATTCCCCACATCATCGACCCCAAGGATATATAGGAGGTGAGGCTACTATGCAGTTTAGCGAAGATTTAATAAGACAGATTACCGAAGAAGTAGTGCGTCAGCTTGGCAGCGATACACCTTCAAATACTAATGGCGTGAATTCTCTTGCAGGTAAGGACCGCATAAATGAAAAGAAGACCTCATATGCCGACTATCCCAAGGCAAAACAGGGTACAGACCCCAAAGAGGTTGTAATAGGCGTAGGTGCCGCTTTCCAGAGGGAAATCAAAAAGACCATAAACGGAATACCGCTTGAAGATGTTATAAAAAATGTAAAAGCAGGTATTGAGGAAGAGGGCATGGTGCCCAGAGTTGTCAAAATTCTGGATACCTCAGATGTATGCTTCATGGCACTTGAAGCCGCCAAGATTTCGGGCTCGGGTATAGGCGTCGGCATACAGTCCAAGGGAACTACGGTTATACATCAGAAGGATTTGTATCCGCTTTCCAATCTGGAATTATTCCCCCAGGCTCCGCTTATGGACCTCGATACCTACCGTAAGATAGGTCAGAATGCCGCAAAATACGTAAAGGGCGAACAGGTTGTACCGATTCCGTGTACAAATGACCCTATGACAAGACCGAGATATCAGGTAAAAGCCGCAATCATGCACATAGCAGAAACAGAGCAGCTTGACC
>JAZRKX010000032.1:0-100970 GCA_045646525.1 Clostridia bacterium
ATTTCAATAGATTCAGAAAAAGAATATTACATATGTTTAACTACAAAAAATCTAATATTGGAAAGGCGGCTGCATAAAAGCTGCAACCGCCCTCAAAATTCCATTATTCAATTTTGACCCCAACTATTGACAAAGAGCCTATTTTTGTAATTATACATCATAAAATCCAAGTATCAGTATACCTGCAAAGGCAATCACAAGAGCGATATAATGTTTATATGAAAGTTTTTCCTTGAGGAATATTCTGCCCCACAAAAGTGATACTGCGCAATATGCAGAAATTATTACATATCCGGGGACATAGCCTTTTACAATTACCATCATGTAGAAAACCTGTCCTACAGTCTCGCATATACCTCCTGCAAGTTTCGAAAGTTCGAATTTGCTGTTATCCTTTGTAAGCTTTTCCTTTTTAAAGAGGAAAACATAAATTGAAAATACTACGGCTACGAGGAACCATGTGAGTTCATATGCTACATTCAGAACATCTCCCGCGCGGGTATCGGCGGCATCCTCTGTAAGTCCTGCAGTTATGAGATTTGCTACATAATTGTCTGCAATAAGTGTGTCTACAAAAGTTCCGCATGAGTCGAGCACGCAATAGAGCACAGGAAGAAGTATTGCCAGAATACTTTTGGAATATTTTCTGTTTGCCGTAAGCTGTCTTTGTGCTCTTAAATCGGGGTCCTCGGTGTTGTCTATAATTCCTAAGGATATAATACCTAAAACAATCATTGCAATACCTGCAATGATAGGTGCGTTTAAAAATACCGCATTGGAATCGGAATCGGGATTAAATGTCACTCCGAAAAACAACATGCACATAATTGCTGTTACCGCACCTGAGCCGTTGCATATAGGTGATGAAATGGACAGTTCAATATATCTTAATCCAACATAACCTACAACCATCGAAATTATGTAAAATGCGGATGCGGGGAGGTATGTAATAATATCCGAGAGGGCAAAGGGAACACCGCGTACTGCTATTTCATAAAAAGCGTGAATTCCCATTACAAGACCAACCGCAATACCTACTTTGTAATGACTTAATTTATCATCCTGTCTTGAACCTACTTTACTGAAAATATCCGAGCCGCTCCAACAGAGCATGGCTATAATTGCTATAATCCACATATTTTTTTGTCTCCTTTATAAGTTTATAAATCCGTCTTCGTAAAGCTTTTGAAGTGACATCATAATACCGAGCTTTGCATTGTACCATGTGAGTCCGCCCTGCAAAAATATGGTGTAAGGCTCTCTTATGGGACCGTCGGCAGAAAGCTCTATGGAAGAACCCTGTATAAAGGCACCTGCCGCCATTACAACCTCGGAGTCATATCCGGGCATTGCATACGGCTCGGGACTTACATAGCTGTCTACAGGCGCTGCCGCCTGAATTCCTCTTGCAAAGGATATCATTGCCTCGCGGCTTCCAAGATTTACAGCCTGTATTATATCGTGGCGCGATTCATTGGAATCGGGCACCACTTTAAATCCGAGACTTTCGTACACATTGGCTGCAAAGACAGCTCCCTTTAATGCACCCGACACCACATTGGGAGCGAGGAAAAAGCCTTGATAAAGCGCTCTGTTAGTATCAAGACTTGCGCCAACCTCCTGACCGAGACCGGGTGCGCTGAGTCTGTATGCACATCTGTCAATACAAGCCTTTGTACCGCATATATATCCGCCTATGGGGGCAAGACCGCCTCCCGGATTTTTTATAAGCGAGCCTACTATCATGTCTGCGCCTACATCCGATGGCTCTATAGTCTCTACAAATTCACCGTAGCAGTTGTCTACCATGCATATTATATCTTTGCGTACGGATTTGACACAGGATATAATTTTACCTATTTCTTCTACAGAGAGGGTGGGTCTTGTGGCATAGCCCTTGGAACGCTGTATGGTTACAAGCTTTGTTCTTTCGTTTATAGCTTTTTTTATGCCGTCATAGTCCACGGAACCGTCACAGAGTAGGTCTACCTGTGCATAAGTAACACCATACTCGGCAAGGGAACAAGCAGATTCGCGTATGCCAATAACTTCCTCGAGAGTGTCATAGGGCTTGCCTACGGGGGACAAGAGCTCATCTCCCGGCAGAAGATTTGCACTGAGTGCTACTGCAAGGGCGTGCGTTCCGCAGGTTATTTGCGGTCTTACCAGAGCTGCCTCTGTATTGAAGCAGTCGGCATAAACCTTTTCGAGCGTTTCTCTGCCCATGTCATTGTAGCCGTAACCTGTAGAGCCTGCAAAACATTCTGCGCTTACGCGGTTTTTCTGCATGGCGTATGTTACTTTGGCGCTGTTATATTCAGCGATTTCGTCTATTTTTTCAAATCTTTCTTTGAGCGTATCGAGGATTTTGTCACAGTAATTTTTTACCTCTTTAGATACACCCATTTTTTCTAGTATTTGGTTTGTCATTTCCAGCTTCACTTTCTTACTTATTTTGTTGATATTGTTATTGTGTTAGTTTTTTTGTCGTAATCTGTTTTAAATCCAAATGCCTTTTCAAAATATTCAAGGGGCAGCATAGTACGGTTGTTTGTTATTATTGCTTTTGCGGACATTTTGGTGTTACCCGAGTTTTTGAATACAACATCCTGACCTATCTGTACTGCGGCAAGATTATTTTCAAAAGACACAAATGCAGTTTTTGTATCTGAGTGCCAGCTTACCATGCATCCGAGAGCTTCTGCACTGTATCGGAGAGGTATCATTACAACACCGCTATTGTCAATGTATGGTGCTGTGTCATAATTAACCTTTTTACCGTTTGCCATGACCGTTATAACATTGGATACAGGTGTTTCTTCTATACCGTCTGATATTATATTAAGCTGTGCCATGGGAAGTCTTGTAACGGTTGTAAGCTGTGTTTCGCTGCATTTGGGGTTTGAGCCGCTGACAAGAGATATTCCGCTTCCTTTAAGGTAAAAGCACGAAGCATTTACATCTTCGATATCCTCTAATGCCCTGCACTTTATCTTTGCGATTGTAAGTGTTTGCTTGCCCTTGACATAGAGCGGGGAGGCAGCATCTATAGAAGAACCATTCATGGAAAGATATGCAAGGCGCACATTATTTGCCACAATGCCTCCCATAGGCTTTGAAATATATCCGATATTGGAATTATCCACACTGTCAAACCATGTGCTTTCGAATATCTCATTTTCGTCTATGGATATCTTGTCCATATCGAAAAGTACAATGGTCTGCAAAACGGATATATCCTTAAAGTCTGCGGTAAGCTCTACCGATACGCAAAACTCAGTACCTTTTGATACAACAGAACTGTCGCTTTTCAATTCAAAGCTGTAATCTGCATCAAGCTCGCTTATGCTGGTGCGTGTACCCTCTGTGTAGCTGAAAGCACAAAGACCTATGCTTTTAACACTTTGGGGAACAACGGCTTCGACGGCATTTGTAAGTCCGTAAAAAGCAAGGTTGCCGATACGGGTTATGCCGTCTTCTATTACGATTTTTGTGATTTCATCTTTCTTATCGTGCCATGGAGCATCTTCGGGATTTGGGTAATCCTGCATAGCACCTGTTCCTGTTATGGTAAGGGTACCGTCTTCTATACTCCAGTTTATGCTGTCGGGAGGTTCATTTGCTCTTGCTGTGAATGAGCAGAAAAAAGTCAGCATGCAAATAAGGGTAATGAGAGTTTTTTTCATGGGTTTACCTCCTTTATTTTATATCATCGGGCATTTCTTCCATGAAGTATGTCGCCTCCATGTCTGCGGTAGAGAGGGCAAAGGCAAGTGGAAACTTTTCAAATGCGTTTCCTACATTGAGCTTGTCCTCATTTCCCGAAAAGCCCATATGATAGCGTATTGCAACGGCTTCTTCGCGGGTGAGCCTCATATAACCCGATATTATATAAACGGATTTTTCACCGTGACCGTATGGCATGTCATCGTCATATGTAAATGTGGGGACCGTATGCCATACACCGTGGGAGTCCTTTACATTTCTTGTAGATGGCTTGTAACAGTTTATTTTGCACAAATCATGCAGAAGAGCTACGATGGCAACACTTTCATCGTTTACCGTGAGGCCGTAGGTATCTTTGACGCGGTCTCTTTCAAGATAATCCTTTAAACAGTGGTATACATTTACACTATGGTCACAGAGACCTCCAGCATATGCGCTGTGAAAACGCGTGCTTGCAGGGGCGGTAAAGAAATCACAGCTTTCGCTTGTAAGGTATGAAAGCAGCTTGTCTGCACCGTCTCTTTTTATATTTTCGGAATATATTTTAATAAATTCGTCTTTTTTCATCATAATACCCCTTTTAAAAATATACAATCATTTTACCACAAAATTCTGCATTTTTCAATACCTTTGAATATTACAAGAGAAATTTACCAAGACTATTTTAAAAACATTTATGGAGGAAAACTATGTTTTTACCAAGAACCGACCTTGCTCTTGAGGCTGCCGCTCTTACTTCCCGAAAGGATAACGAAGTCCTTGAGGGTGTGGA
Organism: Clostridia bacterium; assembly: GCA_045646525.1. Classification (GTDB taxonomy): domain Bacteria; phylum Bacillota; class Clostridia; order UMGS1810; family UMGS1810; genus RGIG8748. Next base: position 4,499 of record JAZRKX010000032.1, read on the forward strand.
AACCGAGGAGTATTCCAAAGATGGTGTCAAAGTTACCTGTGTTAAGGTAATAAACACCGAGGGAGAGAGAATCATAGGAAAAGCCAGAGGAAGTTATATTACAATAGAATGTGAATCCTTAAGAGATGCAACCGATGTGTATGACAAAAATGCAAAAGAGATTTTTACCGAAGAATTAAAAAAGGTAATAGGTCCTCATAACCCCAAATCCATATTTGTGCTTGGACTCGGAAACCGCTATGTAACACCCGATTCCCTGGGACCAAGGGTAACGGAGAATATAAATGTGCAAAGCCAAAATCCCGCACTGTGCTGTGTAAGTCCCGGTGTGCTGGGTATTACAGGTATAGAATCTGTAGATATTGCAGAGGGAATAACAGAGCGAATAAAACCCGATGTGGTAATAGCTATAGATGCGCTTGCCTCGCGGAGTATGCACAGAATTTGCACTACTATACAAATAGCAGACACGGGCATAACCCCGGGAGCAGGGGTAGGCAACAGACAAAAGGCTCTTAGTAAGGAAACCCTCGGTATTCCCGTTATAGCAATAGGTGTGCCTACTGTTGTGGATGCTTCCACCGTGGCAAACGATTCTGCCCAGCACATATTGAAGGCAATGGGAGAGGATACGGAAAATCCGCTTTTTGACGAAAACAAAAGATATGCAATTATAAAAAAGATATTAAATCCCTATTTTGGTGAGCTTATAGTAACACCGTCTCAGATAGACTGTGTAATCACAAAGGTATCTAATCTTATTTCGGACGGGATAAACGATTTGGAGAATAATCTGTAAAAACAAAAATATAATTATAGTAACAAAGGAGGAGGATGTGTGTTAAAATCAAGAGCTCAAAGATATTATGATGTAAAAACTTTTTTAAATAAAGACAAGTCTTCCAAAAGCTTTGTTTCCTATACAATCGGCAGAAGCGTTATAAAGGGTATCAGAATTTTTTGGATATCCTTTTTGATGCTCTCTTTGGTTATTATGCTTTTTGGACAATTTGTATCCTTAAACGATGTGATTTTACACGGTATATCGTGTGTTCATCCCTTTGGCAAGGCAAAAGCACAGAGCGATTTTGTGTTTTCGGAATATGTTCTGTATCAAGGTGTATCACCGCTTTTTTTCGTAAAAGAAGCACTGCCCGAAGAGGAAGAAGAACCTCCTCCTCTTCCCAAGGTGAGTATAACCGCTCAAAATGGCGCATCGAGAGGAATAGATATAAAAAACGAAACCTCATATACTTTGGATACAATATCTCTTTTAAACGAGAAAATACAACTGAGTACACAAAACCCAAAGGTACTTATAGTACATACACATGGCAGCGAAAGCTATACCGCAAGCCAAAACTACAATTATGTACCGAGCGGCAATTACAGGACACAGGACACGGATTTTAATGTAATAAGGGTGGGTGAGGAGCTCACAAAACACTTAAGAAAAAAAGGGATAGAGGTAATCCACGACAAAACAATAAACGACTATCCCTCGTATAACGATTCCTACAACAAGACGGGCAAGATAATAGAAAAGTATCTTAAAGAGGATAGTGATATTTGCTTTGTATTTGATATTCACCGTGATGCCGTAGGAGAGGGAGAGAACATTGTAAAATTCGTTTCCGATGTTAAGGGGGAGAAAACCGCACAGGTTATGATAGTGTGCGGAACTGATGTGAACTTAGAGAACCCCGACTGGCAGGAAAACCTCAAGCTTGCCATACATATTCAGGATAAGTTTGAAAGAGACTATCCGTCTTTTCTGCGCCCTTTAAATCTTCGCAAAGAGAGATTTAATATGCATCTTTCCAAAGGCTCGCTTCTTTTTGAAATGGGCACAAACGGCAACACCATGGACGAAGCACTTACAGCTGCGAAATTTCTTGGTGAGGGTCTTGGAGATATCATAAATAATATAGAAAACTATTGAATTTATTCATATGTTGAGGTATAATGTTAAAGGTGGTCTGTAGGGACCACCTTTAACATTGCTTGGTTTTCAAAGGACAAAACCAAATCTATTTAAGCCAGCTGACATAAGAATATTATGTGTATAAAACTAAATCTTATGCAATGAATTTATTATGCTAAATACATGGCTTGTACAATTTACCATATATTTATTGGAAAAAAGTAATGTTTTATGAAAAATAACTATGGATTTTTATGAATAAATGTTGTATAATTATACAAAAGAGTACATGGAGGCATTATCATGACATCTCAAAAGCTTAGTGAAATCATAAATACCGACAAAAAATATTATATGAACACCTTTGGCGACAGAACTCCGCTTTGCTTTACACATGGCAAGGGCATAGAACTTACAGATGTGTCGGGAAAGGTGTACAAGGACTTTTTTGCAGGCATAGCCGTGAGTGCATTGGGTCATGCGCATCCCGACCTTACAGAAGCTATAACCGACCAGGCAGCAAAGCTGCTTCATACCTCGAGTGTATATTATGTAGAAAATCAGGCACTCCTTGCAGAAAAGCTTTGCCTCATATCCGATTTTGACAAAGCGTTTTTTGCCAGCACAGGTGCGGAAGCAAATGAGGGAGCAATCAAGCTTGCAAGAAAGTATTTTTATAACAAGGGTATAGACAGATACGAGATTATAACCTTAAACAAGTCTTTCCACGGCAGAACAATCACCACAGCCACCGCAACAGGTCAGGATAAGTATAAAGTGCCCTATAAACCGCTTACCCCCGGATTTAAGCATGTGGATATAAATGATATCGATTCTCTTAAAGAGGCTGTAAATGAGCATACTGCCGCCATTATGATAGAGTTTATTCAGGGCGAAAGCGGTGTGCATCCCGTTACAAAGGAGTTTGCACAGGCAATCAGAGATATATGTGACAGAGAGGGAATTCTCTTTATAGATGATGAGGTGCAGACGGGAATAGGAAGAACAGGCAAGATGTTTGCATATCAGAATTACGGCATTGTCCCCGATATTATGACGCTTGCAAAAGCTCTTGGAGGCGGAGTACCGATAAGCGCAATTCTGGCAAAGGATTTTGTGGCATCGGCATTTAGCCCCGGAGACCACGGAACAACCTTTGGCGGAAATCCCTTAAGCACAAGAGCGGGGCTTACCGTGCTCGAGGTAATGCAAAGAGATAACCTCTGCGAAAATGCATCCAACATCGGAAACTACATAAAACAGAGAATAGAAACCGAGCTTACTGATGTAATAAAAGAGGTAAGAGGAATGGGACTTATGATTGGTGTTGAATTCAAAGAGCCAATCGCCAAAAAGATAAATTCCATACTTTTAAGCGAATATAATTATCTTGTGGGAGTTATAGGAGACAGCATATTCCGTATAGTTCCTCCGCTTATAATTACAAAAGAAGACGCAGATGCCTTTGTAGAGGCTCTTAAAAAATCAATTTGAGGAGAATGAAAATGAAGCATTTATTAAGTTTATACGATTTATCCACAGAAGAGATAGAAAAGATACTGGACCTTGCCATTAAGCTTAAGGCAGACAATAAAGCGGGCAGAGAGCATCATATCTTAAAGGGCAAGAGCCTCGGTATGATATTTGCAAAGTCCTCCACAAGAACAAGAGTTTCTTTTGAGGTGGGTATGTATCAGCTCGGAGGTCAGGCACTTTATTTAAACAGCAACGATATACAGCTTGGAAGAGGCGAGAGCATATATGACACCGCAAATGTTCTTTCCAGATTTTTAGATGGTATTATGATAAGAACATATGACCAGAAAGATGTAGAAGACCTTGCAAAATACGGTTCAATAAGCATAATAAACGGTCTTACCGATCTTTTGCATCCTTGTCAGATACTAGCCGATTTCCAGACAATATATGAACACAAGGGCAGATTAAAGGGAAAGACAGTGTGCTATGTAGGTGACGGAAACAACATTTCAAACTCACTTCTTTATGGTTGCACAAAGCTTGGAATGAATATAAATGTTGCTACGCCCAAAGGCTATGAATGTGACGCACTTGTTACCGAGAGAGCACTCGATACTGCCAAAACCACAGGCTCCAAGGTTATTCTTACAGAGGACCCCAAGGAAGCGGTAAAGGGCAGCGATGTTGTAATTACAGACACTTGGGTAAGCATGGGTCAGGAAGCTGAAAAGCAGGAGAGAATAAAGATATTCAAGGATTATACAGTTACCAAAGAGCTTTTTGATATGGCAGACAGCGAGGCTATATTTATGCATTGCCTACCTGCATACAGAGACTATGAGGTTGCCACTGAGGTTATAGACGGACCGCGTTCTGTAATATTTGACGAGGCAGAAAACAGACTCCATGCTCAAAAAGCAGTTATGGCACTTACTATGGGAGATAAATAAGGAGAATACTATGTACAGCGGATTTGAAATACGAAATGCATCAGAAAAAGATATAGACCAGATATTAGAGATTACCGAGTCGGCATTTGTCAAGTACAAAGAGCTTGCCAATACTCAGTACGAGCTTCCTGCACTTAAGGAAACAAGAGAGATAATTGCAGATGATATAAAAAACAAGCTTGTGCTTGTAGCCTATATAAACGGCAAGGTTGTAGGCAGTGTAAGAGTTGCGGTAAACGGCGAAATCGGATATCTCAGCCGTTTCGGTGTAAACCCCGAGTTTCAGAATCTCGGAATAGGAAAGGCACTTATGAATCTTGTGGATATAAACATGAAGGTTATGGGTGTTAAACAGCTTCAGCTTCATACAGCAGCCAAGATTAAATCTCTTGTATGCTTCTACTACGGCAGAGGATTTTACATAGACTCCACTACCAAGGAAAGAGATTATATAAGAGCACTTCTTTGCAAAGATTATGACTAAATAAAAAATGTCATCATCCAAACGGATGATGACATTTTTTATTCAACCATTCCCTCAAAACTAAAACCAAGCTCTGTAATTATTTGTTCAATTTCTTTTTCGTCACAAAGCTCGTCAGAGGCTATTGTGGCGGTTTTTTCTTCGAGGTTTACCTCTACGCTCCCGAATTTACTAAGCGCCTCTTTTACCTTGGCGCTGCACTTGGGACACATCATACCTTCGATTTTTACGGTCTGTATGATTTTGATGTTTTCTGTTTCAGGTGCCGCTTCTTTCTCTGCTTCTCTCTGTGCCTGCTTTTTCGACTTGTCCCAGAAATATGCTGTTACAACTATAAGGACAATGAGTACAATGATTTCAATAGTTCTTCCTGTCATGATTTTTCCCCCTGTTATCTTGTGTATAATTTGTATAGGTCGGCATATTTTCCGCCCAGATTTATAAGTTCTTCATGCGTGCCCGTTTCCTCTACGCCATTTTCCGTAAGCACGATTATGCGGTCTGCATTTTTTATTGTAGTAAGCCTATGCGCTATTGTGAGCGTTGTGCGGTTTTTTGCAAGCTCTTCAAGCGACTTTTGTACTATGAGTTCGCTTTCGTTATCAAGGGCACTTGTAGCTTCGTCGAGTATGAGTATGGGAGGGTTTTTCACAAACACTCTTGCTATGGAGAGTCTCTGCTTCTGACCGCCCGAAAGTTTTATTCCGCGCTCGCCGATGTAAGTGTCGTAACCGTTTGGAAGAGATGTTATAAATTCATGCGCTCCCGCCTTTTTTGCTGCCTGTATGATTTCTTCCTCTGTTGCATTTTCATCGGCATATGCAATATTTTCCCTTACTGTTCCTGAGAAAAGATATACATCCTGCTGTACTATACCTATGTTGTCACGAAGCGATTTTAAGGTAACATCCTTTATATTTGTACCGTCTATAAATATATTGCCGTCATTTAGCTCGTAAAAGCGGGGTATAAGGTTACAAAGCGTAGTTTTACCGCTCCCCGAGGGTCCCACGATTGCTATGCTTTCGCCTTTTTTTATGTCGATATTTATGTGGGTAAGAACATCACCCTTGTTGTCGTCATATTTGAATGTTACATTGTCAAAATGTATATTGCCGCAAACATCGCAAAGCTCTTTTGCATCTTCCTTGTCTTTGATGTCAATTTCCCTATTCATTATGTGATTAAATCGCTCTATTCCTGTTATACCTTTTTGGAACTGTTCGGTAAACTCCACGATTTTTCTTATCGATGTAATCAGGGTCTGTATATAGAGAAGATAAGCTATAAGGTCGGCAGGGGAGATTTGCTTTTTTATCATAAAGAGTGAGCCTGCCACAATGACCATCACATACATAAGTCCGTCGAAAAATCTTGTGCATGACTGGAAGCGTGCCATGTATTTGTAGGCTTCTTTTTTTCTGTCGTAAAAGGTCATGTTGCCTTTTTCGAATTTCTTTTCTTCATATTTTTCATTGGCAAAGCTTTTTACTACCCGTATGCCAAGCAGGGTATCTTCCAAAGAGGCATTGAGTTCGCCCACCTGTTCTCTTTGTCTGGCAAAGGCGTCTTTCATCCTGCCGCGAAAGAGTTTAACTGCAATTAGCATTATAGGAAGAATTATAAAGAGTATAAGTGTAAGATACAGGTTTATACTGCTCAGTATTATAAATGAGCCTGTTATCTTTATGGCTGCTATAAAAACTTCCTCAGGGAAGTGATGGGCAAATTCCGTAATGTCAAAAAGGTCTGAGGTTACTCTGGACATTATCTGCCCGATTTTTGTATTGTCAAAGTAATTAAATGACAGCTTACTAAGGTGCGCGAAAAGGTCACGGCGCATGTCGGTTTCTATTTTAGTACCCGTAATATGACCGATGTATGACATGAAGTAATTTGCAAAAGTGTCTGCAAGCTTTAAAAACAGATAAAGTCCGCCAAGCTTAAGTACTATTTCAAGTGTAAGAAGTGCCGGTGTGTTTATGGCGGTATCTGTAATGTGGCGTACAATAAGCGGAAGTATAAGCTCGCATACCGTAGAAAACATTGCGCACAGAAGGTCTATAATTATAAGAAGAATATACGGCTTGTAGTAGGGGACAAAGGTTTTGAATGCAGATAATTTTTTATTCATTTTTGCTTCCTGCCTTTTGCAGAGTATTGTAGATTTTATCAGCTGTAAAAGCATAGCATATTCCAAAGACCGCACCGAATATAACATCGGAGGGGTAGTGAACACAAAGATATATCCTCGATAGGCCCATAAGAACTGCAGATGCATACAGGCACACTCTGTATTTTTTAAAGCACATACCGACGCTTGCGGCAAAGGCAAATGCTGCCATAGTGTGTCCCGACGGGAATGAGCCGTCTTTTAAAAGCGGGATTATTATATTAAGAGTATTATCAAATTCATACGGGCGCATTCTGTCAAAAAGCGGTTTCAATATTATATTACCTACCATAAGACACAAAACAAGAGATACAGCAGATATTATCCCTGCCTTTCGGGTTTTTCGAATTAAGCATAGGATAAGAGTTATTATAATCCATATTGCGCCTTTGTCTCCCAGACGGGAGATAAATTTGAAAATATTGTCAAGAAAGTCATTTCCGATAAATTCATTTATGTATTTAAGTATTTGTATTTCAAAAAGATTCATAACTGTCACCGAAATAATTATATATTATACTCATGTTTTCGTCAAGAAAAAACTGCCCCGCATTGCGCAGGGCAGCAAGATTGTTTTTAGTTTGTGTAATTGTCAAAATAACCCTGAATATATACAACAGGAGTTCCCTTGTCACCCGAGCCGCTTGTAAGGTCGCACAGAGAGCCAATGAGGTCTGTAAGCTGTCTGGGTGTCGTGCCTTGAGAAGCCATATTGCCTACAAGGTCATTGTCTTTGGAACGAATGCTTTGGGAAATTGCTTCCTTGAGCGCTTCGCCTGAAAGGTCCTTAAAGTCATTATCTGCAAGGTATTTGAGCTTTAATTCGTTTGGTGTTCCCACAAGACCGTCGGTAAATGCAGGGGAAACAACGGGGTCTGCAAGCTCCCATATCTTACCCTGAGGGTCTTTGAATGCACCGTCGCCGTATACCATTACTTCAACATGCTTTCCTGTAGCATCAAGAATTTCTTTCTGTATATCAAGAACAAGGTCTTTGCACTCTCTGGGGAAGAGTTTAATGGTCTCTTCGGTTGACTTGTTTGAGCCGAGAAGACCGTATTTTTCGTTGCAGCCGCTTCCGTCTATAGAGGAAGTCATTATATCGTCAAGACCGCACACTACTTTAGCACCGTTTGCCATAAGGATTCTCTTGGTGCGTGCTCTTGTGTGTATATCGCAGTTTAAGATGCAGTCTGTGTAGGAGAGGATAGTCTTTGGCTGATTTGCAAATATGATTTCTGCCTCGGCACCCTCTTCCTTAATGATGTTTCCGTAGTATTCCACATAGTCCACGCCTGTGAATTCATGCTTGTTTTCACCGAAAAGCTCGCGGTATTTCTTAAGGTCTAAAACATCAGAATAAGGGTTTACGCCTGCAGCATCTATTTTATCAAGGCTTACAAGCTCGTTGCCCACTTCATCAGAGGGGTAGCTTAACATAAGCACAACTTTTTTGCAGCCTCTTGCAATACCTCGCAGGCATATAGCAAATCTGTTTCTGGAAAGAATGGGGAATATAACTCCCACAGTTTCTCCGCCAAGCTTTGCTTTAACATCTGCGGCAATATTGTCAACAGAAGCGTAGTTACCCTGAGCACGCGCTACTATGGATTCAGTAATAGATATTATATCGCGGTCGCGTATCTCAAAACCGTCATTGGATTTTGATGCTTCGAGCACACTTTCGGCTACGATTTTTACAAGGTTGTCGCCTTCGCGTATTATTGGGCAGCGTATGCCGCGGGATACGGTTCCGACTCTTCTTTCATTGGTCATAATATTCCACTCACTAACTTATACAGATTTTCCCTTGATACGGGAATTTTTTACCACAAAACATTTTATCACTTTTTTTTTAGTATTTCAATAGAAAAATAAATATATTTTTACAAAATATAGAAATTTTATGAATTTTTGTAAAATCGTTAAGAAAAATCAGTATATTTTATTCCTAAATAATCAAAATACTTTTTGGAGGATTTTGATTTATGAATATTTTCAAAACAAGAGTATTTGATTATGCTTTAATAACTCTCGGAGCATTTTTTATAGCTTTTGCGGTAATTGTTTTTCTGGTGCCGTGCAAAATCACATCGGGCGGAGTAGGCGGTGTCGGAACGGTGCTTTTGTATTTTTTAAAAATTCCGTTATCTGTGACAAACATAGTTATAAATGCGTTGCTGTTTTTAGTAGGCTACAGGGAGCTTGGAAAAAAGGCACTTTTAAAGACGGCACTTGGCATACTTTCGCTTACCTTGTTTTTTGAACTGTGTTCACACATTCCCGTATATACCGAGGACACATTGGCAGCCGCTCTTGCGGGCGGTACTGTTATGGGTTTTGGTCTGGGCATAGTGGTAAGGGTGGACGGCTCAACAGGAGGAAGTGATTTTGCGGGAATCATGATACACAAAAGAGCGCCGTATATATCCGTGGCAAATATAATTCTATTCATAGATTTGGGTGTTATAGCTCTGTCGGGTATTGCATTTGGCAGTATTACCGTAACGCTTTACTCGGTGCTCACCTTGTTTGTGGCAACAAAGGTATGCGATTTGGTTATTTCTTTAGGCAATGCCGCAAAAGAAATTCAGATTGTTTCGGACAGGAGCGAGGAAATTGCAAATGATATCCTCACAAAGTTCCAAAGAGGTGTTACGGGTATAAGGTGCATAGGCATGTATTCAAAAAAGAGTACACTCATGCTGTATTGTGTAGTTAGTCCCCGAGAACTTCCTAAGCTTGCTGCTTTTGTAAAAAAATCAGACCCCGAGGCATTTATAGTAACAAACGATGTAAGACAGGTGCTGGGCAAAGGATTCAAAAATTAGCGGATTTCCGTCATGGAAACCCGCTAAGAATCATGTGAATGTTATAGACTTTTTCCTCATGTGTACACTAAGCACAAGTCCGATGGCGGCAAAGTTGGTTATAAGTGACGAACCGCCGTAGCTGAAGAACGGGAGAGGAATTCCCGTAACAGGCATAAGACCTATGCACATGCCGATGTTTTCGAATGTATGTGCAAGAAACATACACGCCACGCCTATACATATGTATCGGCTTATATCGGATTTTGTGCGTTTGGAGTCTGCAATGCATCTGTAAACCAATGCAAACAAAAGAAGTGTCACGACTATACAGCCAATCAGACCAAGCTCTTCTCCAATAACAGAGAATATAAAGTCTGTATGCTTTGCAGGAAGATACCCGAGCTGTGTCTGTGTACCCTCGTACAGACCTTTTCCAAAAAGTTGTCCCGAACCGATTGCGATTTTGGACTGGATTACATGGTAGCCTGAGCCGAGCGGGTCGCTTTCGGGGTTTATAAACATTCTTATTCTGTTCTTCTGGTATTCTTTGAGCAGGAAAAACCATACCATAGGCATTATACCGATTATGGTTCCTGCTGCAGTAAGTATATATTTGTAAGATATACCTGCGGCAAATACAATGCCTATAAATATGAAAATAAATACCATAGAAGTACCAAAATCGGGCTGAAGCAGAATAAGGAACAGAAGTATTCCCAGATGCAAAAGAAGTTTTAAAATATTCTTTGGCTCGTTGATATCATCGCCGAAATCCGACACTCTTTTGGAAAGAGTAATTATAAAACCAATCTTTACAAATTCGGACGGCTGTATTCCTATAGGACCGAATCTTATCCAGCTCTGACTTCCCGTGTCCTCAAAACCTGTACCTATTATAAGCACAAGAACAAGCATGAACACGCATCCCGTGTATATAAGTTTCCATGCTGATGCTACCTTTTCGTAGTTTATAGCAGTAAGAACGGTCATAAAAACAAAGCCCATTACAGCGGCAACTGATTGTATAATGACATATCTCGAAGCACTTTCAAAGCTATGTACCGCGCTCGAAATCATAACAATGCCAAAAACCGTGCACAAAATGGTAAGCAGTATAAGAGTATAGTCGAGCTCTTTAAAGAGAAAAATTTTTCCTTTTCTTCGCATAATGTACCTCAGAATATAGTTTTAAATACCTACTATGATTATATCCCTCTTTTTGCGGTGTGTCAACTTAGTTTGGATATTTATTTAACATAACTTTGCTTGACAAAATATAATATATATGCTACAATACATAAAAACATAGTGAAAGAGAGGATAATAAAATGGATTCAGACGGGTGCGATAATTACACTTTTACTGGACTGTATTATTATTTGCTGTTATAAATAATATAGACATACCTATATACAGAAATATGTATAGGTGTGTCTTTTTGTGTGCAAAAATAATTTTTAGGTACAGAATGGAGTTAAATTAAAAATATGAGTACAACCGCATACATAGTGGTGATGGTGCTTCTTATAATGGGCTCTGCATACTTTTCGGCAACAGAGACGGCATTTTCATCGCTTAATAAGACAAGACTTAAATCAATGGCAGAAAAAGGCAACAAAAGAGCCGACCTTGCATATAAGCTTTCCGAAAAGTACGATAAGCTTATATCTACAATTCTTGTAGGCAACAACATTGTAAACATTTCCGTATCCTCGGTGGCTACTGTGTTCTTCATAAGTGTAAACAAAGAGTACGGTGCTACTATAGCTACGGTAGTTATTACTGTCTTTGTTCTTATTTTTGGTGAAATATCACCAAAGAGTATTGCAAAGGATATGCCCGAAAAGTTTGCTTGCTTTTCGGCACCGTTTTTAAATCTTCTTATAATTCTTCTTACACCTGTTAATTTTATTTTTTCCATGTGGAAGAAGCTTCTTTCCAAGGTGCTAAATATCGAAGAAAGTTCAAAGATGTCTCCCGAGGAACTTATTATGCTTGTAGACGAAGTTCAGCAGGAGGGCAGCTTTGATGACGAAGACAGCGAGCTTGTGCGTAACGCTATAGAGTTTGCCGAGCTTCGTGCAGAGGACATATTAACACACAGAGTCGATTTGGAGGCTGTGTCCAAGGATGAGGACAAAGCTGAGATTGCCAAGCTTTTTACACAGACAGGATTTTCCAGACTTCTTGTGTATGAAGAAAGCATAGATAAGATAGTCGGCATTATTCACCTTAAGGACTTCTTGACTTATGACGGTATAACCAAGAAGAAAATCAAGGACATCATGACCGAGCCTCTCTTTGTACAGAAGTCTGTGCTTATAAACGACCTTCTTAAAATTCTGCAGAAGAATAAGTCTCATATAGCTGTTGTTATAGATGAATACGGCGGTACGCTCGGTATGGTTACCATGGAGGATATACTGGAAGAACTCGTGGGCGAAATATGGGACGAGCATGATGAAATAGTAGAAGATTTCAAGAAAATCGGCGAAGATGAATTTATAGTAGACGGCTCTGTTAATTTCGAGGATTTCTGTGAGTTTTTTGCGCTCGAAGCTGAATCGGAGAGTATATCTGTAGGCGGCTGGGTGATGGAACTTATGGAAAAAATTCCTGAAAATGGGGATAATTTCGGTTATGAACATCTGGATATTACCGTTACAGAGACAGATTCCCACAGGGTTATTACATTAAATGTTAAAATGGTGGAAACACCTGCAAAATATGAAGAATAAAAATGTAAAGCAGAGGTTATAATCCTCTGCTTTGATTTTTTTATATTCGAAGTGAAAAACACCAAAAATATGTTGTAAAATCTAAAAAACTATTATATAATGTAAATAGCGGACACGCAGAAAGGATATTAACATGAGAAACAGAAAAGGAACTCTCTTGAGCGTACGAGAGGATATAAGGGTTTTGGATGTAACCATGCGCGACGGAGGCTTGTGCAATAATTTTGAATTTACCGATGAATTTGTAACCGCTCTCTACAACGCCAATGTAAAAAGCGGTGTAGATTATATGGAATTCGGATATAAAGCAAGCAGGAATATGTTCAGCGAAAAGGATTTCGGAAAGTGGAAATTCTGCAGGGAAGAGGACCTCCGTGCCATTGTTGGCGATAACCCTACGGATATGAAGATATCTGTGATGGCAGATGTAGGCAGATGCGATTTCAAAGAGGATTTTCTTCCAAAGAGCCAGAGCGTTATAGATATGGTAAGAGTAGCCTGCTATGTACATCAGATTCCTGCTGCCATAGAGATGATAGAGCATTTCAAATCACTGGGATATGAGACAGCGTGCAATATAATGGCTATTTCGCAGGTGCCCTCTACTCAGATGTATCAGGCATTGGAGATGCTTTCCATAAGTCCGGTGGATGTTATATATCTTGTAGACAGCTTCGGCTCTCTTTATCCCGAAAATGCAGGGGAGCTTGCTCAGGTCTATAACAAAATTGCAGAGGATAATGGAAAATTTGTCGGCTTCCACGCTCACAACAATCAAAATCTGGCATTTGCAAACACAATAGAGACTATGTCTTACGGTATATCTTATCTGGATGCATCCATGCTCGGCATGGGCAGAGGTGCGGGTAACTGCAATATAGAGCTTCTTATGGGATTTTTGAAGAACCCCAAATATACACTGTTTGCAATTCTTGATTTTATAGAAAAATACATGATACCGCTTAGAGAGAGCGGTGTTGTATGGGGTTATGATATTCCGTATTTCTTTACGGGAGTTCTAAACCAGCATCCAAGAGAGGCAATGAGCTTTGTGTCCCAAAACAGAGAGGGATATTCTGAATTGTACAGAAAGCTCTTGGAAAATGAGTAACTGGATACAAACACAGTTGATTAAAGGAGAATATGTATGTTAAAAGGCAACGTTATTGTAGGTCAGTCAGGCGGTCCCACAGCAGTTATAAATGCATCGCTGGCGGGTGTTTTCAAAACAGCAAAGGATAGCGGGTGCAAAAGGATTTACGGAATGAGGCACGGCATACAGGGGCTTGCAAGCGGTGAGTTCATCGATATGTCCGAGTACATAAGAAGCAATCTGGAGATAGAACTTCTTAAGCGTACACCTGCCTCTTTTTTGGGTACATGCCGTTATAAGCTCCCGTCATACGAGGAGAGCACAGAGGTATACGAAAGAGTATTTTACTACCTGAAAAAGCTCGATATCAAATACTTCTTTTACATTGGCGGCAATGACTCTATGGACACTATAATGAAAATGTCGGGTTATGCCGAAAAGATAGGCTCCGATATAAGATTTATAGGAGTACCCAAGACCATCGATAACGACCTTGGCGTTACAGACCATACCCCCGGTTTCGGCTCTGCGGCAAAGTACATAGCCACCTCAGCAAAAGAGATTATTTGTGATGCCAAAACATACTATACAGATTCTGTAACCGTGGTTGAAATCATGGGCAGAAACGCCGGATGGCTTACTGCGGCAGCATCGCTTTCAAGGTGTGAGGACTGCTCGGGACCCGACCTTATATATCTGCCTGAAGTGGTGTTCGACCACAATGATTTTATATCCCGTATAGAAGAACTCAAAAGAACAAATAAGGTAGTAACCATAGCTGTGTCAGAGGGTGTTAAAACCGCGGACGGCAAATATGTCTGTGAAGCAAATAAGAAAAACACCGTTACAGACTCGTTCGGTCATAAGCTGCTTGGCGGTACTGCCATGTATCTTTCGGATTTTATTACCGAACAGACAGGCGTTAAGTCCAGAGGTATAGTATTTTCTACCTTGCAGCGCTGCGCATCACACATGGTTTCGCGCCATGATATACGCGATGCGTTCATGGTCGGTGCAGACGCGGTTTGGGCGGCATTAAGGGGCGAAACTGCAAAAATGGTAATAATAAAGCGTCTTGCAAATGAGCCTTATTCTGCAATTACAGATACTTATGACATAAAAGAAATAGCAAACAAAGAAAAATGTGTTCCGAAAGAGTGGATTACACCCGACGGTACATATGTAACAAAGGAAATGGAAGATTATGTAAGACCGCTCATAATAGGCGAGCTTACACCGTTTATGGTAGACGGTCTTCCCAGACATCTGTTTATAAAGGATTAATACGAATGAAAAGTGCAGTACCGAACTATTACAGTAAATTCAAGTGTATAGCAGATAAATGTGAGCATAGCTGCTGCATAGGATGGGAGATAGCCGTAGACGAAACCACGCTGAGCCGCTATCGTAATACGGGCGGTGATATTGGCAGAAGACTTACAGACAGCATATCGAAAGACGCCTGTTTTGTATTGGATAATGATTCGAGATGTCCTTTTTTAAACAGCGGCGGTCTTTGTGATATAATAACAGAACTTGGCGAAGATGCTCTTTGTGATATTTGCAGGGAGCACCCGAGATTTAGAAGTTATTATTCTTCTTTTTGCGAGATAGGACTTGGTCTGTGCTGTGAGCACGCGGGAGAAATCATACTTGGCTTTTTAGAGCCGTTTGCCCTCGAGGGCTTGGAAAATGTGTCGTTTACGGGGCAGGAGGATTATTTTTTCTCCTTGCGTCAAAAGGCATTTTCCATAGTTCAGAATAGGAATGAGAGTATGCTAAAGCGCATGGAAAAGCTCTCTGTGGAATATGACCTTGATTTTTGGGATATTTCTGTAAGCGACCTTGCAGAGCTTCATCTTTCCATGGAAAGATTAAACGATGAGTGGACAATATATTTAAACTCTCTCACGGATTTTGAGTTTGACAGACTTATTTTTGAAGATGAGAGTGTTGGAACTTTTTTTGAACAGCTTTTGTGCTATTTTATATTCAGGCATTTCAATATGGAAAAAGGCAATTACTACGAGGCAATATGCTTTTCTCTTTCTGCTTGTTGCATTATAGGAGCGCTCTGCTCTTTGCATAAGGCAAAGCATCATAAACTTGAATTTTCGGATATTGTAAGGTATGCAAGGATGTATTCGGAGGAGGTAGAATACTCCAAGGAAAACACGGATATGCTCATAAAATATTTCGAATAAATTACCTCTGAAAAATCAGACGGTACACGATATCATTTAATCATTTTTAAGCCACACGGTTTTCCGTGTGGTTTTTTTGTATGTAATAATTGTTAAAAACTATGAAAAATAATCTAAAAAATCGGAAAAAACTACTCAAAAATCGGAAAAATCCACTATATTGAAGTGGCAATCTTTGATATAATTTATACAAAGAGTTTAATGCTATTTTGACAGTATATGTGTTTTATGCTAAAAAACTATTAATTTTTTATTAATAACATGTCTATAATCTAATATATAAGTATTTTACGAAAGGAGTGTGTGCCGTGATCAATGTTCTTATAGCCGATGATGACCACAATGCCAGATTGGGTCTTACAGAGATGCTGGATTGGTCTAAGCTTGGTGCAAATCTCGTTGCAGCTGTAGAAGACGGCGAGAAAGTGGTCGAAATCCTGAAAGAACACTCCAATATAGATTTAATAATTCTGGATGTTTGCATGCCTCATATGGACGGGCTTGCAGTAGCTAAATATGTACATGAGAATAATCGTGATACCGACATTATTCTCCTTAGCGCTCACGCTGAATTTGAGTACGCAAGAGAGGCACTCCGCTACGGAGTAAGGGAGTACATCATTAAGCCGATAAACCGTACAAAGCTAAATCAGCTCTCCGAAGCGGTTGCGATGGTACAGCGCGATAAGAAACACACTATAAACTGGCGTCTGTTTCTTCACTCACCGCAAAGACTCACCGAGGTTACGGAGGCATTAAGGTACAAGAAGGAAGAAATGCTCGATAAACTTCTGGATATGGAGCCGCAGTTTGATGATATAAGCATAGCGGATTTCAAGGAATACTGCCTTGTACTTATGGGATATATAAGGGAATACATTAAATCACACAGTAGGGATACAGAAATATGTGAAAAGAGCATAGGTCTTATAAACGAAATATCCGATATCCCGTCTATGAAGAAATTCTTTAAAGAGACCTTTAAATCCATCATCTTGCTGGACAGTCAGGATTCGGGCAAGACGGGCTCGGGCGTGGTGGCAATAGCCAAGGAGTATATAAATAACAACATCTTAAGTGCAGACCTTCATTCCTACAGCGTGGCAAGCCATCTTAACCTCTCGGTAGACCACCTGTCGCGTCTTTTCAAAAGCGTGGGAGAAGGCTCACTTTCAGATTACATCATAAAAGCTAAGATAGAAAAAGCCAAAGATATCATATCAAATACTTCGTATTCTATACGGCAGGTAGCCCAGATTCTCGGATACTCCGACCCCGGATACTTTGTAAGGGTTTTCAAAAAGAAAACAAGTGTTACACCCACCGAGTACAGAATGGGTGCGAAAGAAGGTCACGGATGAAAAAGATAAAAATCAGTATAAGAATGGCCGTTCTTACTATCCTCATGATATCGATACTTTTTGTAAGTGCAGTTGTAATGTATGCCGCAACTACAAGGTTCAACATTAAGCTTCTGGAATCGTCTATAGACAGTATCGAAGCCGTTGTCCAGAACTGCAGAGATGAACTTACTCACTCGGTACTGAGAGCCGAAGAAGCCAACGGACTTCTTTCTGTTGACAACACTTTTATTCAGGCACTTAAATACAGTGGCAGCGATACCGAAAAGGTTTACGAATACCTTATGAAAATAAGGGACGATATTTCGGCGGTACGCACTTTTGCAGGAGGCGACCAGTACGGCTACTACAGCTCATTTTTCGTAAATTCACAAATGCCGATATCAAATCATATTGAACCCTACAGCAACAAAAAAATGATATCCGATACCATAAACCTATATAGTGACAGGGGACTTGATAACAAAAAATGGTATGTTGATTTTATGCAAAGCTCAAATCAGATTTGTATATTTCAGGACGAAGAGATTCCGCAATGCGTTTTCTACGCACAGAAAGTCAAAAATCTTGTGGATATAAATGACGAAGTACTTGGAATAAGTGTTGTGGGAGTAGACTTCCAGAACATACTCAGAAACTACGGGGGAGCCGATGATAAGAATACCGCACAGATAATGGTAATCGGAAGCGGCGGTGAGCTCATATGCACAAACGATGAGAACATGCCGTCCGAGGTCATAGACTTTGCTATAGGCTATCAGAAGCGCAATGATGTAAAAACAGGAGATATGACAAACGCCGAGATAGACGGCAATCAGTATTACGCAGGTATGTACGATATGGATTTCGGCCTTACTCTGGTGGCAGCAGTTTCCAGAGACGATGTGTTTATAACCATACGCCAGACTACACGTGATGTTTACATAGTGGTACTTATAGTACTTTTTGCAGCACTTATTTTAACGGTATGGCTTTCGGGTATTATAGTACGCCCGATAAAACGGCTTTCCGACTATATGATAACAAGCGGTCAGGATGAAAGCTTCAAATACAAAACGTCAGATTCCATTGTTAAGGAGATAGACAGTCTATACAAAGCATATGACTCCATGACAGACAGGATATCGCGCCTTCTTGTTACCGCCCGAAACTTAGGCGAACAGAAAAAGGAAACCGAGTTCCGTATGCTGCAGACTCAGATAAATCCGCATTATCTGTACAATGCTCTTGACTCAATCTCGTGGATGGCACTAAGGCATGGCGAGGAAGAAATATCCGACATGGCATCCGCTCTTGCAGACAGCTTCCGCTACAATGCAAGAACCTCGGAGATGATTATAGAGCTTTCGGGAGAAATAGAATTCATCCGAAACTATATAAAGCTTCAGGAGAAATTCAGAAATACCGAATTTATTCTTAGTGTGGATGTGGATGAAGAAACCGGTAAGCTTCAGGTTCCGAAGTTTATGCTTCAGCCTCTTGTGGAAAATGCAATCATCCACGGCCTCAAAAGAGACGAAACACTATCTGTATATGTAAATGCCAAAGTGCATGACAATGTTTTAAAAATCCGTATAGAGGATAACGGCGAGGGCTTCAGTGCAGATAGCTTGAACCGCTATTTAAACGGAGATAACACAGTTTTTAATACCGATAAAATCGGCATTATTAATATACACAAACGATTAAAAAACAAATATGGTGACAAAGCAGGTCTCAGCTACTTCGCAAACGCCCACGGCGGACTTACAGCCGAGATTGCTTTGCCGCTCAAAGAAGGAGAGAAGGAAATTGAAATTTTTTAAGGATTTGAAGAAGAACATTTCCTTGCTGCTTATGTCAATACCCGGCATGGCATGGTTCATACTTATATGTTATGTTCCTATGTTCGGTATTGTAATAGCATTCAAGGACTACAAGTTCAGTCAGGGCATCTGGGGCAGCGAATGGATAGGTTTTAAAAACTTTGAATATCTTTTTAAAACCTCGGACGCATGGCTCATTACACGAAACACCATTGTATATAATGTTTTCTTCATTATACTTGGTATGGCAACGGCAGTTCTTTTTGCCATTATGTTTGATGCACTCGGCAAAAGAAAGATAAACCGCATCAATCAGACAGTAGTTCTCTTTCCGCACTTTATATCGTGGGTTGTAGGTTCCTACTTCGTGTTTACACTTCTTAGTGCCGATATGGGTGTTATAAATAAGCTCCTCGGAGTTTTTGGCATAGAGCCGATTAACTGGTATTCAGAGCCTAAGTACTGGCCGTTTATACTGCCTGTGTGCTATCTGTGGAAGCATGTGGGATATTCAAGTGTTATTTACTACTCAAATATCCGCGGCTTCGATACTGAGTATTATGAAGCAGCCCGTATAGACGGTGCTACATGGGGACAGTGTACAAGATACATAACACTTCCGCTTCTCATACCGATTCTTACCATTATGTTTATCATAAACATAGGCGGTGTAATGCACTCTGACTTCGGTCTTTTCTACCTTGTTCCAAAGAACTCAGGTATGCTTTATGCCACAACCGCTACTATCGATACCTATGTATACAACGGTATCACCTCATCGGGCGGCGGAAACTTCGGTGCAACCTCCGCAGTTGCTTTCTATCAGTCGATTATAGGCTTCCTTCTTGTTATAACAAGTAACGCCATTGTTAAGAAGGTATCGCCCGACAATGCAATGTTTTAATGAAAGGAGAGATATAAAAAATGCCAATGTTAAAAAGGAAAAAATCATTAACAGACGATATGCCGCTTGCATTCAAAGTATTTGCAATTTTTATAACTACACTTCTTTCTATTGCATGTATCATACCTTTCTGGCTTACAATTTCAATCTCACTCACCGAAGAAAGTGCACTTCGTATGCAGGGATACGGACTTATCCCCGCCCAGTTTAGTACCGATGCATATGAATACATATTGAAGAATGGTACACAGATTGTTCGTTCCTACGGTGTTACGATATTTGTAACCGTGTTTGGTACAATACTTGGTATTATCATAATGACCATGCTTGCATATAGCTTGTCAAGACCCAACTTCCCCTGGAAGAGACAGTTTACATTCATTGTTTACTTTACAATGCTGTTTTCGGGCGGTATGGTTGCTACCTACACAGTATTTACATCGGTTTACCATCTGCGCGATACCATTTGGGCGCTCATACTTCCCGGATGTTGTTCTCCCATGTATGTACTTATACTAAGGACATACATGTCTACTTCGATACCGCCCGCCGTAATAGAGTCGGCACGAATAGACGGTGCAAGGGAATTCACATGTTACTGGAAGATAGTACTCCCTATGGCAGTACCCTCTATAGCAACAATTTCGCTTTTCCTTGCAGTTCATTACTGGAACGACTGGAACAGAGCTTTCCTTTATATATTAATGAAGACAGAGCTTTATCCTATACAGCTTCTTCTTAAGCGTATAGAAAACGAAATCCAGTTCCTTGCAAATAATACCGAGGTTTCGGTTTCTGAAGCACTTGCAATTCAGGAATCCATTCCCGGTGAAACGGTCAAGATGGCGCTTGTTGTTCTCGTAGTTGTACCTATCATTGTAGCGTTCCCGTTCTTCCAGAAGTATTTTGTAAAGGGTATAACTGTAGGTGCCGTTAAGGGTTAAAAAATTATATTCTGAATAAGAATTTAATATAAAGCATTTTTCTTTAAAGAAAGGAGAAATTTAAAATGAAAAGTTTTAAGAAAATCTTATGCCTTATGTTGTGTGTAATCCTTACACTCTCACTCGTTTCCTGCGGCAAAGGCGGCAAGGGCGGCGATGACGAGGTTCCCACACTCATTTGGTACGACAGAAGCGCAACCACACCCGACCATGAACTCGTTACAGAAGCAATCAACGAGTACATCGAGCCCCTTATCGGATGCAGAATTAAGAGAATATCTATCGTTGGTGCAGAATTCAACGAAAAGATGCGTCTTATCCTTGCTGCAAACGAGCAGGCGGACATTGTTTACACAGGAGGAAGCACCTACCATACATATGTAGAAAACGGCTCATTTATGGATGTTACCGACCTTCTCGATGAATATGGTAAAGAGTTAAAGGAGATAACTCCTGACTATGCATTGGATGCAGCAAAAATCGACGGCAGACTTTACTTTGTACCTATATACAAGGATTATGCCGTAGAGCATGTAGTTCGCTACAACAAGGAGCTTGCAGACAAGCACAATCTGGATATGTCAAATCTCAAGACTCTTGCAGATTTCGAGCCTATCTTAGAGACAATCAAGGAAAAGGAGCCGGATATCTATCCCTTTAAGTTCCTCTCAAACCTTTCCGGTTTTGATCTCTTACCCTATAGCAATATTATGGGTACAAAGATTGGTGCAATCGACCTTGAGGGCGACCCCAACAAGATTATAAATCAGTATACAACAGACGAAGCTCTCGAGTACTACAAGCTTATGCACAGATGGTATCAGAAAGGCTTCATGCGTAAGGATATAGCTACAGTTACATCCAATGCAGATATTTCAGGAAGAGAGTTCATGTCTATAGAGCAGGAGCTTCCTTACCTCGTAGACCAGCACAATGCGTCAAACCTCATGCCTTATGAACTTGCAGTATCTCACCTTGTACAGCCCAAAATGGGTACCTCCAATGTTATCGGTATGGGCTTTGCAATCGGTGCAAACTGTAAGTATCCCGAAAAGGCAATGGCATTTATCAACCTTCTTAATACCGACCCAACTTTAAGAAACATGGCATCTCTCGGTATCGAAGGCAAGCACTGGATTGCTGTAGGCGACGACTTCTACAAGCTTCCCGAAGGCTGCGAAACAAAGGCAGACACAGGCTTTGAAACCTATGGTTCGCCTCAGGGTAATAAGTACATCTTCCGTATGATAGAAGGCACACCCAGCGATATATACGAAAAGTATCAGGAATTCGACGAAAATGCTATAAAGAGTCCTGCTATGGGCTTTGCATTTAATCCCAAGGATGTTCAGAATGAGATATCTGCACTTAACAATGTGTATAACGAATTCTTCCCTGCACTTATGACAGGTGCGGCAGACCCTGAAGTAGTATTCCCCAAAGCCGTTAAGAAGTTAAAGGAAGCAGGCGAGGATAAGCTTATTGCCGAAATCCAGAAACAGTACGACGAATGGAGAAAGAATAAATGACAAACCTTAAAATAGGAAAAATATTAAATAAAACCATAATACTGATTGTTACTTGGGCACTTCTTTGCAGTGTATCAGTTTCGGCGGCGGTTACTCTGGACGCAGATGTAACCAAAGATGATGCTACCTTAACCGTAAGCTGCGGCGATGCCTTTGCAGGAAAGAATGTAGTGGTACAGGTTTTCGAACCCACAGCAAGCGTAGAGGATTTGCTTGGAGACGGAAACTATAACGAAGATGATGCCGACATTATAAAAGGCTCTCTCGTATGTGTATATCACGGCAAGTTAAATGCAAACGGTGAAGTCAGCTTCACCGTTGCACCCACAGGCCCCAAGGGCGTGTACGGAGTTCGTATAAGTGTTAAGAGCATATACGAGCCCATAGATACAGAATTCGTATTTTCTACCGATTATGATGCACAGCAGATTATAGATAAGCTCATGCTTAAGCTTGATGCCGCCTCTGTAGCTGATGCACTCAAAAAGGACACCGAGGCAAACGATAGGGTATATCAGCCTTATCAGATACTTAAGGTGGCAGAAAGCAAATACTATAATGAATATGACAAATTGGGCGATGTTAAGGCATCGGTACACTCCAATATTGCAGCCAACTTCAAAACAGCCGGAGTTGAAGCACCTTCGGATTTTGTAACTCTCTTTGAAGAGGCTGTTGCAGTAGAGACCGTAAATGTCAAGACAGGCGATGACCTTAAGAACTATATCGAAAAAAATGCCGATATATTGGGTCTTAGCGCAAGAAACGAGTACAATAATGTATACTCCAATCCCAAGCGTTTTACAGAGGACAACAAGACCGCTCTTATAGCTACAATGGAAGCTGCACCTTTAACAGGTAAGACTCCCAAGGATGTAGCGGATAAGTTTTGTGAGGAAATCCTTGTAAACATTCTTCCCGCTAAGGAGGAAGCACCCGGTGTTGTAGACAGCTTCATACTCGAATTTGATACAACATTAGAGACAAACGGTGCAGACATGACTGCATACAAGGCATTGAAAAAACCTCTTGATATATGCGGAGATATAGTAGCTTTTGCGCCTTTTGCTACCATAAAGGACTTTGCAGATGCTATAAACGCATCTCTTCCCAAGGATGGCGAAGAGGAAGAAACCATTACACCCTCCAAACCTACAGGCGATACCACAGGTGTTAAGTCCGAAGGCACAGGCGGTGGCGGTGGCGGCACTTCCTACACACCCAAGGATGAAGTGGTAGAAGAGCCCAAGGCAGACGAGACCGAAACTGTATTTAACGATGTGGCGGATTCTCATTGGGCATACGAAGCTGTAACCGAACTTTATGCACAGGGCATAGTATCGGGTAAGGGTAACGGCAACTTCGCACCAAACGATATGGTTAAGAGAGAAGAATTCGTAAAGATGCTCTCCGGCATCCTATCCCTTACAGACGATGGCGGTGAAAACCCCGCATTTTCCGATGTAACAGGCAGCGAATGGTTTGCTCCCTATGTGTATGCCGCATATAAGAACGGCATAGTAAACGGTGTAGGCGATGCCTTTGGCGTAGGACAGAGTATTACCCGTGAGGATATGGCTGTTCTTTGCGCAAGAGCTATCGACTTTGAGGGTGTAACCCTTGATGCAGTAAGAGACGGCATGAGCTTTACGGACTCCATAAGCGCTTATGCGCAGGATGCTGTAGAAAAGCTCTGGAATGCAGGTCTTGTAAACGGCAAGAGCGAAACAGAATTTGCACCCAAGGCTACTGCTACAAGAGCAGAAGCTGCAAAGATGCTCTATGAAGTATTAAAAGCTATAAGATAAGATATATTAATTTACGCCTGAGATATTTCAATATATAATTTGAAAAATTTATTAGGAGGCAAAATAATAATGAAAAAATTAATTAGTTTATTACTGGCAGTAATGCTTGTTATGAGCATGATGACATTTAATGTAATGGCTTCGACGGACACACCGGTAGTGCCTGTAAATGCTGAAGATGCTTATGAAGCAGGCACTGCTCTTCCGACAGGAAGCGTTAAAAACAACAGTGGTTATTCCTCGGAACACGAAAATGATGTTTTAGTTATCGCAGATACTCAGGATAGCAGTAACAAAATATTCGAAATATATGGACAGAGTACAGATTATTACGAACAGGCTACCTTGGGTCTCACAGACGGTACAAACAACGGCTTTTACAAAAGTGCTGTAAACAAATTCACAGCAAAGATAAATCTTCCCACTGTAGAAGATGCCGATGCTATAACATCTGTTTTTGTTCCCAGACAGAAGGCATGGTCTGCAGACACATCTCATGACACCTTTGGGGTTAAACTTCAAGCGGGAAAGGCTTACTGCTACAACAAGGAAATCTCTTCATGGACAGAATTTTACACAGGTATGCAGGAAAATACATGGTACAGAATAGACGCTATTATGGATTGCCGTGAAACTATGGCAGACAAGAAAACATATATGAATGCTTTCATATATGATGCAGAAGGTAATTTTCTTGCTGAATCCGGATGGCACTATGCAAGCAGCTTATCGTCATATAGTGCGACAACTCCCTCTTTCCTGGGTGTAAACATTCAGGCCTATAATTATGATTTTGGAAAAAAGGTTCTTGTAAATGAATTTGATGCATACAAAGTTGAAAATCTTCCCACATATACACTTGGAACTGTAGGTCTTATCAATAAGTATATCAGCGTAGGTGACAGAACGGCATTCAGAGATGTTGGTGAATATTTTAACCTTTCCAACGATGAAAATGCATTGATTTCCGAAACCAGCGCAAATAAAGTTGCACGCATAGAAATGGATATGCGTTATATGAATACCAATAACTTTAAGTATTTCCCTTATGATATTTTTGGCTTTTCATCAGGAAAAGGCGGTAAGGGTTCCGGTACTCAGCCTTTTGATGCTACTGCAATAATCGCTGACAAAGGTCTTGTTGTAAGATCATACAATGGTACAAAATATGATACGGCAGTTACTCTTTCCAACGATGCTACAAACTTTGCTACTTCAACTAATACCTGGTACAGATTTGTATGGGATGTTGATTTCACAAATTATTCCACCCCGGTTGCTATGTTCTATTTGAAAGACCAGGCAAATAACATTCTTGTTCAGACCAAAGAACCTTATGCTATAAAACCAATGATGTTCGATGAAAGCGGTCGTACAATCATTCTCTATTGCGGTAGTACACAGCATTCTGCAGCACAGGACAGAACAATCCACATGGACAATACAAACATATATACTGCTGCCTCTTTTTCAGACCTTTCAGATGTAAAGAAGAGAACTGTAATTGTGGAGGAAAGTTTTGATGTATTCAATAATCCTCTCTACAATGTAGGTGCAACCGACGAAGATGGTAATCCTATTATCTATAATAACATTGCCGGCATACATCAAGGTCTTGAATATGTATCTCAGTATGCAAACACAAGTGCAGTAATTGCTGAAGAGAACAGACAACTTGTAAACGGAACTGTTCTTACAAGCACAGCACCCATCGAACTTCAGTACACATATTCAAATCCTGTTCCTGTTTCAAAGCTCACTACAGACAACATTGAGTTATATGCAGACGGTAACAAGATGACAACAGGATATTCCATAATTTTCGGAACTGTTACCAATGGTAACACATCTAATTTCAGTGTAAAATTAACAGGACTTGACTGGGGAACAGATTATAAATTGACAATAAAAAAAGGTCTTACTGACTATAATAGCGGTCTTTCCGGCGGTATTTCTGCAGAATCCGCTCTTTACAAGGACCTTAATTTCTCGGTTAAGTCTATAGTTCCTAAGTGTACTGTAGATGGATTTATATTTGATAATAGCGATAAGGTATATTCTGAAACTACACTTACAAAAGATGATGTTATTAAAGGCAGTGTAACAGTTACAAACAAAGAAGACAGTGATGCAACTTGCTACGGAATACTTGCAATCTATGATGGCAAAAAGTTAGTTGCTGCAAAGAAAACAGAACTTATTACTGTTGCCGGCGGAAAAACAGAAACCAAAACCACTGAGGAATATACTGCAGAAAAAGATGGTTTAACAGCAAAGCTCTTTGTATGGAATAACTTTGAATTAATGACACCTTGGAGAAAACCCATTCTTTTAGGTGAATAATACCAATAGGAGAAAGCACATGATACGAGGATTACGACGCTTTTTGCTGATGTTGCTTATGCTTATTGCATTTTCAATTACGGCAAATGCGCAGTCTGAATATGGAGTAAAAGAATTAACCGTAAGGTTAAATAACATCGGTGCAACAGCTAACATAGAGATTAAGGGGACTCCCGGTTCCCTTATCTCTGTGGAGCTTTTGAGACCTGATACTGATGTCGGTCAGGTATATACGGAAAATGATTTGATGGATGTATTTGCCGGTCTTGATATGTTGGAAATCTCTCAAAACGGAACAGTTGTATATTCCTATGTATCCGACGAGGAAAATGGTATATACACATTTCGTGTATCGGGAGAGGTAGATACAGTAAGCTACACAACGGAAGATAACACTCTTGGGCATAATGAGCCCGATGTATTCTTTGCAGAGATGTGGTCGAACTCATACAGCTCTGTTACAGCCGAGCACCTTCAGGGAGCTGTGTGGCTCACGGCTAGCATGCTAAACGGCGATTTTACAAGCAGAGCTCAGCAAATAAAAGCTCTTATGGACAAACGAGAGCCGGGTAGACGATATCTGTATATACATACAGATATATGTCAGGATATGCTGGAAGCAGGAGACGAGTTCCTCTGGCAGCCGGAGGCTGTGGAATCTGTAGCGATGCTTCTTGACAGATTCTTTAGCGTGTACTATGAGCTCGGTGGCGAGTTGGATGCTATCTATACCGACAACGAGGGCAGTATGGATACATGGATGGTACGAAAAGTGCCGGAGGGTAGTGATAAAACATTACATGAAATAATTAGAAGCAACTTAAACAACATAACCTCCGACCCGTTTTATGCCGACTATATCCGTCCTCAGCTTGCCCAGCGTGGATATGAATTCAATACAACACAAGTATTTCCCAATACTTCAGAAATTAATGAGTTGTACGCTTCGGGTCATTATACAAGTAATACACCGCCTTACCTCATATTCTGTGCCGTAATGGATAATTATAAGAATGAATGTCTTACCAAAGCTATATATGAGCCTGCAAAAAAATACTTCCCCGAGGTATATTATACAAACTATAGCTCCAGAGACATGGTAGCTGCTGATTACTCGGGAACTACGCATAAGTACGAACTCGGCGGCGACCGCTATAAGGCAGGTACACATTCGTGCCCTGTACTATATCAGTCCAATGCAGGCTCACCTTATCTTGAGGTAAAAAGTCTTGCAGGTGCTATGCGTTCACAAATGCTTTCTACTGCAGGCGGCAAGATACTACCCTGGGTTGCATCAAACACATATCATACAAAAGATTTTTATTACATAAATGACGATAAGCCGTATTGGTATGAATATCTCTTCCATATTGCTCTTTGCAATCCTGATGCGTTGCTTTTCTACGGACCAAGGTATTATCCTTGGGATTCCGAAGAAGATGTTAACGGCAATATAGACGGTATGACAAAGGGGCTCAGTGAATTCAATACCTACGCAGTAAAAACCGATGCTAAGACCCTCGTAGAAAACAGCATAAACACTACAGATTTCATGGTTTCGGGTATGTATACAAACGGCAGAAACCTCTGGCGTATTACCCCCGACAATACCAAGATATCTGTAAAGGATTTCTTAAAATCCGATAATGGCAACCCCACATTCTATGTAAGCGGTCAGACAGTTACTTTCCCCGGCGGAAAGATACTCGATAATGTATATTCCGAATACGGCTATTGGGTAGAAACCGATGCAGGAGAGGAGCCCACCATAACCTATGATGAGGTTTCTGATACATGCACCATCACATACCGCTACTACGATGAGCATGGTATTGAGCTTCCCGAAGATACTACATGGGATAAAGTCTATACCGTAGCCATCCATGCAGACGGTCTCCTTGAAAATGTAGAAGGCATGGAGATGAATGTTGCCAAGTATCAGGATAGCCGACTCGTAAGCGTAGAGCCGCTTAAATCAGATATATGGACAGGTAAAAAGAGTCGCCTTGTTTCCTTTAATATAAAGGATAAGACAGATTCCAAGCTTCTCACATGGGAAAGCATGGAATCCCTTACACCTCTTATGCCTGCACTTCCATGGAACTATAAATAATATCAAAACAATTCCCAATCCTCCGGCATCCTCCTCTGCAGTTAAGCGTGGAGGAGGGAGCCGAAAACTATGTTACGAATAACTCATAAAATGGAGTTGATTAAAAAAATATGAAAAAAAGATTTTTATTATTACTTACAGCACTTTTTGTGCTCGTAGCTTCAACAATGTCTGTTCAGGCAGATGTTACGATTAAGCAATACCTCAAGACTATCACCGGTGAAGACTTCTATGGTAAGGATATACCTACTAATAGCAGTAAAAATAAAGGCTCTTTGGCACAAACTACTACATCAGATGTAACTGTTGTTGATGATGGCAGCGGTGATTACGTCTTTAGATTTACAGGAGTAGGAACAGCGAGACAGGATATTGTCTTAATTACATACAACGATGAAAAGGCGGTAAACAAGGAATTCTATGTTGCCCCGTATCAGATATACACAGCCCGTATAAAGCTTTCATCTGTAGATAGTGAACTTAGACTTTTTGTTTATGACAACAATTTTGCAAATGATCTTAAAGCCACATCTGACACATCGGGTGTATACATAAATGGTGGCGGTGCTTACTATGTAGATGCACAGTCTAATTCAAGAGTGCCATTTGCAGAACCGGGAACCATTAAAGCAAATAAGTGGTATACAGTAAGGACTGTATATGATATATCTGTAAATAAGCAGATTGTGATGTCCGCCGAGATTTACGATGAAAACAATGCATTGGTTGCTTTTTCTCCCATGCAAAATGTAAGTACGCTTTCTCAGTATAAGACAGGTGGCTATTTCCGCAACAACATTGTAGCTACAGGGTTTGAAGATGGAGATTATGCACTTATTGATGATATATCAATGTATTACATGTCCGAACTTCCTGTTTTGTCATGCAACAACGCTGAATATGATAATATCAGCCGGAAAGTAACGTTCACCTTTGCAGAGCCGATAGACACCAATATAATATCTGCTTCAAATGTACGTGTCATTCCAGATAATAGTTCCCTTGATGCTACAGGAAAATACTCAGTAAGCATAACGGATGATAAGGTTGTTGTAGATACAAATTTACTTCCATACGACGAAAAGTTTACTGTTCAGATTGGCAGCTATGCTATGGAGTCAGCTTGCGAATGTAAAATTACAACGCCCGAAGACCCATTTGAAAAAGCAGTAACAAATGTTACCTTTGAAGCGGCAGACGGTGAGGCTATTGCCGCAGGCGACAACGTGGTAACTACCGTATCGCTTGAAAATAATTCCAACACAGGCAGAGACTATATGCTCCTTGTTACAAGCTGGAATTCAAAGAATGAGTGTGTAGCTATCCGCAATGTTGCAGGCTATATAGATATAGGGGCAGACCCCGTAATTAAGTTGCCAGCAGTACCTTTCGAGGATGCAGGAAGTATAATCCGTGTATCACTTTTAGATAACTGGTACAACATGACACCTGTAGGCGATGTTGTTACATTTGAGTTAGGAGGGAAATAAGCCTTGAAAACATATATCAAAAAAATAAGTTCTTACATACTTCTTGTTGCAATGCTTGTTACTCTCTTTGCAGTACCTGCATATGCACAGGAGTCGGAAGTGTCCGATGCTAAATATGCTGTGGACCTTTTAAACACACTTGGCATTACAGACCTTGAATATAATGGCGACTTGGATGCCAAGGTATCCAGAGCAGAATTTGCAGTTCTTCTTACGCAGTTTGTAAATACCGAGGTTGTTACAGGTATTTCCGATGTAAACTTCAAGGATGTTTTAGATGGCTCCTATGAAGAGGATTACATAAAGACAGTTGTTTCCATGAAGTATATGCTTCCTGTAAACAGCGAGTATTTCTATCCCGCTTGGGAAATCACCGCAACCGATGCTGCAAAAGCCTTCCTTATGGCTCTTGGCTACGGCGGTATTATTGCAGACGAGCAGAATTTCCAGAGCTTTGCAAAAAGACTCGACATCTATGATAATGTGGATGTAATTAACTTTACCAGAGGCGAAGTATACAAGATGATGTACAATGCCCTCATGGCAAAGGTTATGGACCAGACGGGTTTTACTGAGGACAGCCCCGTTTACGAGCAGCTCAGCGATGTAAACGGCTTGTATATGTTCCACGATGTTATAAGAACAAGAGGCACCATCACAGGTGCGGGCGGAGTAATCCTCGGAAGCGGAAATAAATCCGACCTTAAAGAAGGTTACATAGAACTCGACGGTGTTAAGTTTACATGTCAGTCCCATGACATGAGCGCTATCCTCGGCAGAGATGTATATGTATACTGGCGTGATATCCGTTCAAGCGATATAGATAATGCAATACATGTAGAAGTTTTGGATGAAGATACACTTGTACTTACCGCATCCGAAATCATAGACTACTCTTCCTTTACCTACGAATACG
The DNA here is from genome assembly GCA_045646525.1 of Clostridia bacterium. GTDB lineage: Bacteria > Bacillota > Clostridia > UMGS1810 > UMGS1810 > RGIG8748. The sequence goes on from JAZRKX010000032.1 coordinate 35,570, forward strand.
AAGTAGGGGACAAGAGCAAAAAGTATACCGCAAATAAGCCCTATGTTATATACAATGGCGAGGAATACACAGGCTCGTACACCAAGGACATCATGATGCCCGAAAACGGCGATGTTACCATCGTAAAGGCAGATGGCGGCAGAGATGTTATAATCATCCGTTCATTCACAGATGTTCATGTTAATTTTGTAATGAATGACGATATGAGTCAGGTTATCCTCGGCAAAAACGGCGAGAGATATGACTTATCCGCTTACGGAACAGTAGCGCAGTTCTATGATGCAGACGGTTTTGCAATGCAGCTTTCCGATGTTAAGGAAGACAGCGTAGTTTCCGTTGCAAAGAGTGCTACAGGCGGGAAATATATAATCTATATTTCCACCGAAGCTGTTTCGGGTGAAATTGAGCTTATGTCAGGTGACGAATGGACAATAGGCGAAACCACCTACAAGCTTTCTCCGGCACTTGAGAGAGCAATTAACTTAAAAGCTGTAGAGACGCCAAAATTTGGCAAACAGTATACTTTCTATATCAACTGCAACGGTGAAATCGCATTTATAAGCGATGGCATAAGCGCACTTGAGGAAGGTGTATTCTACGGTGTAGTAACAGGTATCTCCACGGGAAGCGGTTTCAATACCGATGTTGCCATTAAGGTATTCTCCAAGGCAATGGGCGGTTTCGAAATCTATCAGATAGCAGAAAAGCTTGAATTAAACGGCGATAGAAAAGACAGAGAAAAGGTTGCAGAAGCATTGAGGAAGAACGGCAGAGACGGTCTTCTCGAAGAAAATTTTGTACCGCAGCCCATAAAGATTGGTCTTAATGCCGAGGGTGAGGTAAACTACCTCATGCAGGCAGCATCCAATAACGATGATGGTTTGGGCTTCTTCTACTTCATGGGTAGCTCCAGACAGGACACAAAGGGTACATACTATCAGTACAGAAATGTTTTGTCTTACTCCAATATGGGCGGTCGTGACTATGCTGCTGAACCCAATGACAAAAATTATAAACAGGCAGGCTACATTACCTCTACTGAGACAATCCAGGTGCCTTTCTTCGCTCCCAACGGCGATGACCTCATTGGTGCTATAGATATTGATTCGGAAAAAGCATTTATATCCGCCACAAGACCTTCGGGTGACACTCCTTTTATAGTGTACAAAGAGGACGAAGATGACCTTGCAGCTGCCTTTGTAATCCGTGCTGTGGAATCAGGAGAGAAGGATCACTGTGAAAACACCGTTAACATCCACTGCGTACTCTCTATAACAGAGAGGGTCGTGGACGAAGAAGTTGTAACCTGTATAAAAACAAACAAAATGACCTACTATCTTAATGACCCCAAGATTAATCTTAATGCACTTAAAGTCTGGGAGAACTATCATGTTGAAAAAGAGGGTGTAAAGGTAAGACCTTATGAAGTAAATGGAAAACAAGTTGTCCATAAGGTCGTACCGGGCGATATAGTAAACATTGCCGCAGATGCAACAGGCTTTATAAAGGCTATGGAAATCGTGTATGACAGTACAAACGAAGTAATGATGGGTAAGGGTCAATGCTCTTCAGACTATTACGGATATATAAACACAGACTATGTGTGGTACAGCCGTAATACACAGTACAATCTTACACTTCTTCATGTGCTTAAGATAGAAGACGGCTACATGTCTGCTACTACTGCACAAGACCCTGCAGACTTTATAGCAGACTCGTCTGTAGCAAGACACTATCTTGGTGCAGTTCCGCCCATCATATGTGTAGAAAAGACAGGTAACAAGCTTTCATCCCGAAATGCTGTAAATTCCGACCTCGTAGGTTACTATGATTCTCCGGAAGACCATGCTAAGGTTATACTCATGCACCGTTATGCACAGCAGCAGGGTACATCGTTTGTAATTAAGAAATAAGGAGGATGCCGATTATGAAAAAAGTATTATATAGAATATTAGCTTGCATAGTGGCATTGTCCCTTATGCCTACCATTGCTTTTGCAGGACCTCAGGATAACTTCCAGAAGGGCGACCCCGATACCTATTGGGGCGTCCTCTACGGACCCGGTTCTACAGATGAAAACTTTGTAAAGTCGGTAAATGTTACCACCCCCATGCTCGAGCAGAAGGGTGCCAAGTCTCTTGCCAAGGAAATTGCCGCACAATTAAAGGCACTTCCCGAGGGTAGACGCGTTATCGACCTTACAAACTTTACATATTGCCTATCTGACAATATGACAAACTACTTCTTCCTTTCCGAAGATTCCAAGGAATATCTTAAAAAGAATACAGACAGCTTCTTTAAGGCGTTAAAGGAAGAGGGAGCACCCCTTGATGTTGTAATAGATGATAACGAGTCGGGTATTGTTTGCTACGCAGTAGAAAACTATGCTATTCAGAACTTCAAGGATGCTTCCGAATCTATTTCCCAGACAATTAAGACAAAAGGGCACCTCTACGAAGAGTGGATTAAAGAACAGCTTATAGCTATCGAAAAGATGCCCGAATACCAGAAGGTAAGACCTCTTCTTGAAGCGAACGGCTTTGTATTCGGTGAGGAATATGACCTTGAGTACATAAACATCTTCCCCGGTGCTCAGGAACCCCGAAGAAGCGTGTTCTACTCTAAGGAGCGCCCCGAGGGTGCAGAATATGCATACACTATATTCAATGAAACCATGGATGAGGGTATATACTTTACCGCATATCGCGAAGCTGTATATGACCAGATTACTAAGTATTATCCCGACATTAAGTATTCCAACTATGGTGACGGCGTAGGCACAGGTATGATACCCATGGTAAACTATCAGGGTACACCATCTCCCGCTACAGGACACAAAAACACATTTATTACAGGTACACATACAGCCCTTGTAAGATATGGTAACTTTAAGGATATAGTTAAGTATCCTCCCCAGGATTATCCGTGGGATACAATGCCCAATACCGCATTTAACCAGCTTCTTCACACTATGAGAAGCACTCAGAATAATACCATTGCGGCAAATAACGAAATCCCTGCAATGATATGGGTAGGTATCAAGGGCTGGACTTCCATCAACGGTCAGGGCGGATATCAGAACTTCCACGAAACCGACTACTATCAGGAAGCTATGTTCCACTTAGGTCTTACAGACCCTGACCCATGGCTTATATACAACCAGGATTCTCCAAATCAGGGCGATGACTTAAATCTCTTAAGAAGAGTGTTTGCTCAACTTGGAGAGCTTGTAGGTTTTGAAGACCGCAAGGTTATAATTCCTACATTAAATCAGGTTGTTTCCTGGGATCAGCGTTATGTAATTTCGGGTATGAGTGCAAACGGCAAGGGCATATTCCGTATTACTCCCGACCTCTATTGTCCCGGAGTTTCCATGGATAACTTCCTTGTAAGCACTATGGATGGAATTACTTTCAAAATAGGTAACCAGTATGTTAAGTTCCCGCAGGGCAGCTACATATATCAGCCCGATGATGTAGTATCCCAGTATGGCTTCTGGGTAATTACAGAAGATGCCGTATGGCCGCAGGAATGGAGAACGGCAGATGACCCGCTTCCCGATATGCCTGTAACCACCGATGACTTAAAGCCAAACGGTGCAGATATTGAAGCTACAGAGACAATGCCTGACCCCAATAACTACGAGAAGAAAAAGATAGTAGAGGAGGACACTCCCGCAAACCCCACACCTTCTACACCTTCCAATCCCGTTGGGGACAAAGAGGATGGCAAAACAGAGGTAACAAAGCCTGTTCAGACTACACTTAAGCTTAATCCCATAATGGGTACTAATGCTAAACTTAATCTCGTAGTCGGCGATATGCCGGGCGATATGATAGGTCACTGGGCACAGCACAGCCTTGCCAACATGAGAGGTCTTGGCGTAATGAACGGCTCTGACATAGGTATGGAGCCCGACAGACTTATAACCAAGGCAGAATTTCTTGCTATGCTTGTAAGAATTCTCGGTGTTAAGACCTCCGCTTATGCAGGTGGCTACTCCGATATTGCAGAGGGCGCATGGTACGCAGATATTGTATCTACTGCTGCAAAGGGCGGCTGGATTGATGAAGAGGGCGGCTTGTTAAATCCCAATGTAGAGCTTACAAGAGCAAAGGTATGCACAATCCTTGTAAGAGCTATGGGCGTAAGTGTGGACGGAGCCACCTCCAACTACACCGATACCTACTACCTTGGTGCAGAGGCTAAGAAGGCAGTAAATACAGCTACAGCACTCGGACTCATACAGGGTTATCCCGACGGAAGCTTCGGCAGTAACAATTTCTGCACAAGAGCAGAAATCGCTACAATATTCGAAAGACTTCTTGCAAAAATCCCTGAATTATACTCTTCAAAATAATATCTTTCCTGTATTTACGGTGCGGCATATTGCCGCGCCGTAAATAACGGGTGATATTGAATGGTAAATTTTCAATTTAAAATTCAATATTGCTTGTTATTATAAAAAATGGAGGAAATTTATGCAAAGAAAAATCTCGTCACTAATATCAATCTTAATATGTATGTGTATATTTACATCTGTAATTTCTACAGGTGCATTTGCTGCGGAAGAAGGTAAGAAAGGTACATTTTTTGCTTACCTTTTCGGGCCCAGCTCGCAGACAGACAATATATTAAAACCCTATGACCTTACAAGTAAAAACCTCTATTCAAACGGCGCCAAGGCAGTAGCCAAGGAGACGGCATTTTATCTTAAGATGATGCCCGAGGGCAAACGCGCCATAGACATTCATAAAGTTTCTTATGACATCATGAATGACAAGGAGAATGTTGTATGGTGGGATAAGGGCACAGAAGCCGTACGAAGCCATATGATAAAATACTTTGAGGCATTAAAGGCAGAGGGGGTAGCACTCGACTACATAATAGACGACATGGAGGGCGATATGTCCAACTGGTCTATTAAAAAGCAGGAGGTTGCCGATTCTATTGTAAATGACCCGCGCTACCTTACCGATATCCGCCCCGAACTCGAAAGCCGTGGCTTCCGCTTTGGTACAGAGGAGCAGGGTGACCTTTACTATGTTGTAAACTATACCAAGGACAAAACCAAAACTGCGTATAATACATGGAACAGAGCCATGGATGGCGACAGACTTGCCACATATCACAACCGTGCGTTCTATGATGTGGCAAAGGAATATTACCCCAATGTAAAGCTCAGCAATTACGGATCATCCGCTTACAATGGCGAGGCCAAGCTTATATCAGGCTCAGCACACAGAAGCTATCTGGGAGGAGCGGGCAAAACACATATCGGTACTCACTCCGCACCGGTTTGCTATGGTACGCTTGTTCACCTTACATACAAGGGTTACGCGCCCGACGGCTATCCCTTTGAGCGTTTTTACAAGACAGCATACAATGCGCTTCTTGTAGATGTTATGAAATGTCAGTCGGCGGTGCTTTCCGCCAAAGACGGCGGTCTTATGCCATGGATAGGACTTAGAGACTGGAATTCCGACGGTCTTTACGGCAATTTCTACAGTACCGATTATTATCAGGAATTTCTGTTCCATGCAGGACTTTTAAAGCCTGACCCGTTCCTTATATACAATGCAGGATCCTCACAGGAGGGCGATGATTTAAAGCTTATACAGAATATAATGTATCAGCTTGATGAACTTTGCGGATTTGAAGACCGCAAACCGCTTGTTACAAAGGCAGTAGACTGGAACAGGCGTTATGTACTCTCGGGTATGTATGCAGGCGGTAAAAATGTATGGAGAATCACACCGGACCTCTATACACCCGGTGTAACATTGGAAAACTTCCTGGTCGATAAAGAAAATCTTATTTTCCAGATAGGAAACGAGATTATAGATTTCCCTCAGGGTAGCTACATTTATGAGCCTAAAACTAAGCTTTCTGAATTTGGTTACTGGATTATCACTCCTAAGGAAACCACACCCGAGGAATTCTTTGCACAAGGTATAGAAAGCGCGCCTGCCGCAATAGAAACAGAGGATTTTGCGCCCGCAGGATATTTGCACACAAATAACTGTGCTAAGTATAATCCCGATGTGCACAAAAAGGCAGATACACCCAAAAAAGAAGAGGTAAAAGTGCCATCGGAAGAACCTAAAGAAAATGTAAACAGCAATGTGGTAAATGGAATAGTGATTCCCAATCATTGGGCTAAGGAATACCTTGCATCAGCAGTAAGGGCAGGTATAATGGAAGGGTCAGAAAACGGTCTTACCCCCGACAGAAATGTAACAAGGGCTGAGCTTATTACCATGCTTCTTCGGGCATTTGACATAACCGCAAATACTACCTCAGGCTCGAGATGGTATGACGGTCCCATCGCTAAGGCAAAAGAGCTTGGCTGGATAAATCCCGAGGACGATGGTCCTACAATACTTGACCGTCAGGAAACGGCAAGAATCATGGTAAGGGCATTCAGAATAGGAGAGACCTCAAGAAAAATCACCTTTAATGATATAGGCGATGTTTCTACCGATATGCTTCCCTTTGTACTTGATGCGGCATCTGCAGGCATTATAAACGGTAAGCCGGGCGGTATATTTGCACCAAGAGCAAACCTTACAAGAGCAGAGGCTGTAACCATGCTTATGCGTTGTCTCAATTAATTTTTCAATAAAGGAAGAATGTATTATGAAAAAAATTGTAAAGCAATTTGGCGAAATGAATTATATAGAGGCTTGTCCCGACAATTTCGACTCCTCTGAAAAATACCCCGTTATTATTCTTCTTCACGGAGCGGGAAGCAGGGGAACAGACATAACACCTCTTATGGCAAATCCGTATTTTTCCGAGACCGAGGTTCACAATCTTGATATTGTTTCTTTCGCACCTCAGTGCTATGCAAACACATGGTTTGATATATTCGAAGAGCTTCAGGCTTTTATAGAATTTGCCATAGCACAGCCTTACATAGACGAGAAGAAAGTTTACCTTGTGGGCGCAAGTATGGGCGGTTATGCTACATGGCAGATGGCTATGAGCCGTCCCGAGCTTTTTGCCGCTATAGTACCCATTTGCGGCGGAGGTATGTACTGGAATGCCGAAAGACTTAAAAACATGGGTGTGTGGGCTTTTCACGGCGAGGTGGACGATGTTGTCTTCCCCGAGGAAAGCAGAAAAATGGTGGACTATGTAAATATGAAGGGCGGAAATGCCAAGCTTACTATATGTGAGGGCGTCTGCCATAACTCGTGGCTCAATGCCTACAGAAGCAGGGAACTTTTTGATTGGCTTCTTTCACACACTTTAAACGGTGAAAAGGTAGAGACTTCGGGATATAAGGGAGCCAAACAATTTGGCTGATACGAGGGAGATGTTTTTATGACTGATACATTAATAGAAAATCTTATAAACGAAATGTCCTTGGATGAACTCTGCGGTCAGCTTATGAATCTTAATGTAAATGGCAAGATGGACCTTTCTGAATTTGAAGAAATGGTAAAAAGGGTCCGTCCGGGAGGAATATTTGTTACCAAAAAGGACAAGGAGCAAATTGCCCAGATTTCAGCAATTATAAATAAATATACAAAAGTACCTGTGATTGTGTCTGCCGATATAGAAAGCGGTGCAGGATGTTGCCTAAGAAATGAAGAGGTACTTCCCGAGCCTATGGCATGGGGTGCCGCCGATGATGAAGAGCTTATAGAAAGGGCAGGACAGATTACAGGTGAGATTTGCCGTAAGAACGGAATACATTGGAATTTTGCACCTGTAGTTGATATAAACTACAACAAGGACAACCCCGTAACCAATGTCCGCAGTGTATCCGACAGTCCGGAGCAGGTGGCAAAAATTGCGGGCGCTTATGTACGCGGAATGCAGAAAAACGGCATGATGATTGCAGGCTGTAAGCATTTTCCCGGTGACGGTATAGACGACAGAAATCAGCATTTCTGCACATGTATCAATCCTCTTACAAAAGAGGAGTGGATGAAGACCTTTGGCTATGTGTATAAAAAGATGATAGAAGCCGGCTCCGAGTCCGTTATGGTAGGTCACCTCGGCATGCCTGAAATCGAAGAAAATGTCGACCCCATATTAGGACCCAAGCCCGGTACACTAAGCTATGAAATAATGACAGGTCTTTTAAGAGAAGAACTTGGTTTTGAGGGTTGTATAGTTTCGGATGCTATGGCAATGGTTGGTGCATGCTCAATGACTACACCCGACAGACTTGCCATTGAGTACATAAAAGGCGGAGGAGATGTGATTCTCTTCGCTTTGGAAAATGACTTTAACTGTGTTAAAAAAGCCGTGGAAGACGGCGAAATAAGCATAGAACGCATAAAGGATTCCGTAAGAAGAGTTCTTAAGATGAAATATAAGGCAGGACTTATAGGCACAAAGTCCGTAGATGAAGACAGTATAGAGGTTTCGGGTGATATAAAAGAGGTTGCAATGGATATTGCAAGAAAGAGCATTACCGTTGTACGAAATTCCCAGAACCTTATTCCGCTTAATCTTAGGGCGGATGCGAAAATTCTTATGATTAATTTCCAGGCGGTTGAGAAGAAGGATGCGCCATATATCAAGCAGCTTGATGTTCTCTCGAATGAGTTTACAAAAAGGGGCTATTCCGTAGACACATATCTTGCTTCCGATATAAATCACTATACCGTAGAAAAGATAAAAGACAGCTACGACTGTATACTTCTTAATAGCCGTATAAGCTCCAAGGATTATCTTGGAGGAACACTTCGTATAAACTGGGATAATATAATGCCGTTCTGGCGCGGAGTTGCCATAGACCATCCATGTGTAATATTTACCTCATTTGGCGACCCGTACAAATTATATGAGCTTCCTTTCCTGCGTACTTATGTAAATGCATACTCTTCCTCTCACTTTACACAGAGAGCGGTTGCCGAGGTTCTTTTGGGCGAGATTGAAGCAAAAGGCAAAAACCCTGTTTCTTTGAAAGGCTTTTTTAAAAGAGAGGTATAAATTATGCTAAGAATTGAAGTAAATGACAAAAAATTTGAGTATCCGTATGTAGTGTACATGCCGGATAACTTTACCGAAAATCTTCCGCTTGTTGTTCAGCTTCACGGAGGCGGAGAAAAAGGAAACGGCGGAGAGGATTTGTACCTTGTTGAAAGGCACGGCTTTGCATCGCTTCTTAAGGAAAAGGATTTCCCCTGCATAGTTGTAATGCCGCAGTGCCCCAAGGAAGAAATCTGGCTTATACAGGTTAAGCTTATAAAGAAGTTTATTGAACAGATGCAGGAAGAATACAAGGCAGATAAGAATAAGACAACCGTTGCAGGTCTCAGTATGGGCGGATATGCCACATGGTATCTTGGAACAACATACCCCGATATGTTCGCAGCCATTGCACCATGCTGCGGAGGCGGAATGCCGCTTTATGCCACAGCGCTTACAATGCCCATATGGGCTTTCCATGGCTCTGATGATGATGTAGTACATCCCATGGAAAGTTTCAATATGATAAACCGTGTGCGTAAGCTCAAAATAAATGACAATGTCAAATTTACCGTTTTCGACGGTGTTATGCACGATTCATGGAAGTATGCTTTTACAGAGCCTCTTTTAAACTGGCTCTTGGAACATAAAAAATAATTACTTTACACAAGGAGTGTTCTATTATGAGTAAGAAGATTTCAGTTGCAGTTTTTGGTTGCGGCAAAATGGGTAACACCATCATTTCAGACATTGAGGTTATGCCGGAGGTAGACAAAATCTACGGCTACGATGTAAGTCAGGCACAGCTCGATGCTACAATCGCAAAGCACGAAAAAGTAGCTTATGTTACAACAAACCTTGATGAAATCCTTTCAAACGAGGAAATCAAGCTTGTTTATATTGCTACTGCAAATGAGTTCCATGTTCCTCTCGCTTGCGCTGCTATGAGAGCAGGCAAGGCTGTTATGACAGAAAAGCCCTCGGGTATAAACTACGAACAGATTCAGGAGCTTATAGATGTTCAGAAGGAGACAGGTGCTTTCCTTCAGGTTGGATTGGAGTGCCGTTATTCCAAGGCATATGTTATTGCCAAGGAAGTTATAGATTCAGGTGCAATCGGTAAGCTTGTAAATGTACACTTTACCTATACAATGTCACCTTATGGTGAATTCATTAAGCTTGCAGACGGTACCAGGATAAAGAACTGGCGTGTTACTAAGGAAATGGTTGGAAGCATGTTCTTAGAAAAGCTTTGCCACTACATTGACCTTGTTCGCTGGTGGAATGCAGGTTCCAGAATAGACCGCTTCATTTCTACAGGCTTTGACAATGTTATTCCATACTTTGAGCTTGAAGACAATGTACATGTGTCCTATCATTTTGACAACGGATGCACAAGCCATCTTAACTTCAATATGACAGTTGCTCCCCATGGAAATGCCGACATGATGGGTGACTATGACCTTGCAGACCAGGATAAAGACGGACACAAGCTCAACTATGTATTATCAGGTACAGAGGGAGCTATAGAGATTGATGTATTCCAGCGTCAGCTTCGTGTGTATGAACATGCCGGTAAGCCGGGTGTTGAAAAATCCAAAATAACAAGAATAGTAGAGTGGGATAGAACAGGCGGCGGTGCTCCCAATGGTGAAAACACATATTTCCACAGCACCTACGCACAGAATCAGGATATAGTACACCGTGTATTAAACGGCGACAAGCCTGCAATAAACATTGAGGATGCACAGGAATCCATAAGAGTATGTCTTGACTTTACCAAGGCTACTGCAGAGAAGAAATGGCAGGTTGTTGAAAGATAATTATTGTTGGTAGGTGATTTTATGCTTCTTACAAACGAACTTGAATATGGCTTTAGAAAGAGAATGCGTAAGGTTCATCCCGAATTATTGAGGGATTTAGAACTTATCCCGTCAAAAAATGAATTCTGTTTTGAAAACGGAATTTCCATTGTTCTTCCAAAAGACTCAGGCGACGTTGTAAAGTGTGCATGTGAGGATTTTGTAAGCTATCTGTTTAATGTTATGGGTGTTTCTGCACTTATGTGCTATAGCTCCGTAGGAAAGGACTGTGTAACACTTTCGATAGATAGCGGGATATCTCAGGATTATATCATAGATGTATCCGACAGTATTGTTATAAAGGGCAAAAATGAGAGAGCGCTTGCACAGGCTGTCTATGCCCTTGAGGATGCAATGAATACAAAAAAAGCTCCCTTTATAAAAAAAGGAGAGATTTCGCACACCTTTATGTTTTCACCCCGTATGATACATTCAGGATACGCCTTGGATGAATACCCAAACGAGCATCTTTCGTCTATAGCTCATGCAGGTATGGATTCAATCCTTATATTTGTAAAGGATGTAAACCAAACACCTTCTGGCTTTCTGGACTTTAATGACCTTATAAGCCGTGCGGCTCGTTACGGTCTGGATGTATATGCATACAGCTATATGAAAAGCGAGTTTCACCCCGAGGATGAGGGTGCAGAAGCATTTTACGAAAATCTTTACGGAAGACTCTTTAAGCATTGCCCAGGCTTTAAAGGTGTGATACTTGTTGGTGAGTCCGTAGGATTCCCAAGTCATGATAGCAGGGTAGCGCCCATAAACAAAATGGTTGCCAAGGACGGAATTCCGTATGTAAAACCCCGTCCCGGTTATTTCCCCTGCAGCGATTATCCCGTTTGGCTTAATTGCGTAAAAAACACAATCCGAAAATACAAAGCGGACGCAGATATAGTCTTCTGGACTTACAACTGGGGCTATGTAAACGAAAAAGAGCGTATAGAGCTTATAGAACATCTTCCCACAGATATAACCCTTATGGCTACGTATGAAATGTTCGAAAGCTATAAGCTTGGCTCTATAAAGCAAACAGTTGCCGATTATTCGCTTGCATTTGCAGGTCCCGGATTTTATTTCACATCCGAAGCCGAGGCTGCAAAAAAACGCGGCATAAAACTCTATGCTATGGCAAACACAGGCGGACTTACATGGGATATAGGCACAATTCCCTACGAGCCCATGCCTTACCAATGGTTAAAGCGCTACAAAGGTCTTCGGGAAGCAAACGAAAAGTACGGCCTTTGCGGACTTATGGAGTCCCACCATTACGGTTTCTGGCCGTCTTTTATAAGTGACTTTGCCAAGCAGTGCTATATAGCTGAAAATACCGATTTTGACGCTTGTCTTAAACGGGTTATATATTCACACTACGGATATGAAAATGCCGATAAAATCATAAAGGCATTAAGAAAGTGGAGCGATGCTATAGCAAATTATACCCCAACGGATGCCGACCAGTACGGTGCATTCCGCTGCGGACCGTCGTATCCGCTTTGTCTTGTAAAGGCAGTTAAACCGCCCACGGCTGATTTTGCTCATTTTGGCAATAGGATACTCTTTACCACATATCCCGCAGACTATGCGCCAAATACTATATTGCCTTGCGGCAGGGGTATGCTTCCGTCACTTCGCATCACGGGAGAAATCAAGGCACTTTCCAAAATGCAATCTCTCATGGAGGATGGACTTAAAATCCTTAAGGAAATCGCAAATCCGTGCGAAGAGCTTTTGTATCTTATAAACCTAGGGGAGTATATATGCTGCTGTGTACAGACAGGCATTCATGCAAAAAAGTGGTATATGCTCACAAGTAGGCTCAAGGTTGAGACAAATCGAAACAAGGTACTTTCCATGATAGAAGATGTCAAGGAAATGCTTCTTGAGGAAAAAGAAAATGCTTTGAGAGCATTGGAAACAGTAAAAAAAGATTCCCGTCTTGGATGGGAACCCAGTATGGATTATATAGGCGGCGAAAAGGCTATAGAGTGGAAACTCCGCCACCTTGAATATGTTCTTGAATTTGAGGTTGGCTGTTTTGCAGGCGGCTCACACGATAAATGGTATGAATAGGAGAGATTACAAATGTCCAGTTACAAGGTAAAGAAGACAGATGCAGACATGGAGTGGTTTATCCATGACCGTTTCGGTATGTTTATACATTTCGGACTTTATTCCATGGCGGCAAGACATGAATGGATAAAAACCAAGGAAAAGATTTCCGAAGAGCACTATGATAAGTATTTTAAGTATTTCAATCCCGACAAATTTGACGCAGATGAGTGGGCAGAAAAGGCGAAAAAAGCAGGCATGAAGTATGCCATAATGACTGCAAAGCACCACGAGGGCTTTTGCCTGTTCGACTCCGAGTACACAGACTATAAGTCCACAAACACCCCTGCAAAGAAGGATTTTATTAAGGAATATGTAGAAGCCTTCAGAAAAGCAGGACTTAAGGTGGGTATTTATTATTCACTTCTGGACTGGCATCATCCCGACTACCAGATAGACCTTTTCCATCCCCGCAGAGCAGAAAGCTGGGCAGAGGAAGAGGACAAAAAGCGCGATATGGGAAAATACAGGGAGTATGTGTTTAATCAAGTACGCGAGCTTCTTACTAACTACGGTAAGATAGATATAATCTGGTTTGACTTTACATATCCCACAATGGATTCTATAAGAAACGAATACAATCAGTTTGCCATCCGCGACTACAAGGAGTGGATGCGTTGGACTACCAAGGAAACATGGGACGCCGAAAATCTTATTAAAATGATAAGGGAAATCAACCCCGGAATTATCATAAATAACCGTACGGGTATCAATCAGGATATTACAACACCCGAGCAGAAGCACACTACAGAATGGCCCAAATATCCCGGCACAGATGAGCTCTGGGCATGGGAAGCATGCCAGACATTTTCAGGCTCATGGGGCTACTATCGTGATGAAATGAGCTGGAAGACACCTGATATGCTTATCCGCATGCTCTTAAACAGCGTCTCGGGCGGTGGAAATCTCTTAATGAATGTTGGTCCCACCGGCAGAGGAAACTTTGATGAAAGGGCAGATAAGGCACTTGAGGTCTTTGAAAAATGGATGGGCGATAACTCGCGTTCAATCTATGGTTGTACCAAAGCAGAGCCCGAGTTCCGCGCTCCTGAGGGAACACTTCTCACTCAGTCCGAGGATGGCGAAAGACTCTACATTCACCTTGTGGATTATCCTTTCTCTGCACTCAGAATGGAAAACATGGCAGGTAAAATCGACTATGCTCAGTTCCTGCATGATGGCTCAGAAATAGAAATCCGCGAAAAGAACGATTTGGTTTCATTCCGTACACCCGGTATAAGACCAAATGAGATTATTCCGGTTATAGAAGTATTCCTTAAAAAATAATATTGCAAAAATATATGATTTGGTATACAATATCCGAGAGGTGATTAAATGGATATCTTGTCAATAGGTAACAGCTTTTCTCAGGATGCACAAAGGTATCTTCATGGAGTAAGCAGAGCAGATGGTTTTGAACTGAACGCTTTCAACCTTTACATTGGCGGGTGTGAACTTGCAACACACTACAGAAACATGCTTGGAGACAAGAAGCAATATATGCTTCAGGTAAACGGCAATCCTACAGGTTTTTTTGTTACACTCAAGGAAGCCCTTTTAAACAGAAACTGGGATGTCATAACACTTCAGCAGGCAAGCCATGCTTCCACCGATTACTGTACATATCAGCCTTATCTTGATAAATTGGCAGAGTATGTAAGAGAGTGTGTTCCAAAGGCTAAAATCGTAATACACGAGACATGGGCATATGAGGAAGACAGTCCCAAACTCAATAGCCTTATGAATTATGCTCATGCCACAGATATGCTCACTGATATAAAAACAGCATACAAAAAGGCATTTTCTGATATCAAGGCAGATGCTTTCATACCCTCAGGCGAGCTTTTTGGTCTTCTTATAGAAAATGGTATAGAAAAGGTGCACCGTGATACTTTCCATGCAAGCTTAGGTCTTGGCAGATATGCTCTTGCACTTTTGTGGTACAAGGTTATAACAGGAAATTCTGTTTTAAATAACACCTTCTGCGATTTTGATGAGGACATATGCCCCGAGCATATACAAATCGCAAAAAAATGTGTAGAAAAACTTTGCAAATAATATTTCATACAAAATAAAGACGGCGCATGCCGTCTTTATTTTGTGATTGAATTTTATAAGTTTATACCGTTTGTCATAACCCTCTTGGAGTTAAGTTTTTCGGTTAAGTCTGTAAGTGCCTCAGCAAATCTTTGATAATGAACTATCTCTCTTTCACGAAGGAACTTTATTACATCATTTACATCGGGGTCATCGGAAAGACGAAGGATGTTATCGTAGGTTGCTCTGGCTTTCTGTTCTGCAGCAAGGTTTTCGTTAAGGTCTGCTAAGGGGTCGCCCGTGGATGCAATATACTTTGCATCAAACGGTGTGCCGTTTGTGTTTGCAGGATAAATTCCTGTGGTATGATTTATAAAGTAATTATAAAAACCACTGTCTTTTACAAGGTCGGAGTCAAGGTCTCTTGTAAGTTGATATACAATGGCGCCTACCATTTCGAGATGAGATAATTCCTCATTTCCTATATCATTTAAAAGTGCCTGTGTTTCGTTGGTAGGCATTGCAAAACGCTGACTCAAATATCTGAGTGAAGCAGCAAGCTCACCGTCCGGTCCACCATACTGCGCCAATATTATCTGTGCAAGTCGGGGATTTTTGTTTTTTACTTTAACAGGATACAAAAGCTTTTTTTCATATTTCCACATTATCTATACCTCCTTATGCCTGCCAGGGCCACTTGGTGGATGCCCACTGAAACGGTACTTCGTTTGGAACATCATGCACTCTTAGTGCTTTGCATTTCTCGTTGTAGTCATACATCATGCTTTTTAAAGTAGCACTGAGTCTTGTAAACATATCCAAGGCTTCTTGGTTTTCGGGATGAGTGTCCAGATAGAGGTTAAGGTCTGTAAGAGCAAATTCAAGTTGGTTTATTCTTGTAAGCATCTGCTCGCAGGTCATGTTATTATTATTGTTATTATTATTGTTATTGTTATTGTTGTTTTCGCCGTTATTGCCGCCGTTTCCGCTATTTCCGTTTCCCATACCGGGGCAGGAACATTCGTTGTTCAAAGGACAATAAGGATTTTTGGGATAAATCATTTATTTCACTCCTTATTTGAATGGATTCATAATTGGATTTTGTGCATATTCCGAAAACGGAATATTTAATTCTTTAAATATAGTTCCATTTTTCAAAGCTTCGCTCTGTGAATACAAATTTTCAAAGCGCTGGTAGGGAACATATACAAAACCTACACGTGGGTTTTGAACATTAAATGTTTTATCCATCGTAACACCTCCAAATATTAGTTATATTTATTGTATGATTTGCATATTAATTATGTTACAGCCTTTACAACCCATGCTAAACATGATATAATTAAAAAAAGTATTATAAGGAAAGATGGCGTAATATGCTCCAAAAAAACGTGTTGGAATATCTGGAAAATTCCGCAAATAAGTATCCACAGAAAATTGCATATACAGACGAAAACGGCGCAATAACATTTAGTGAACTTCAGACAGAGGCAAAAAAGATAGCCACATTAATATGCAGTAAAAGCAGTGAAACAAATATGCCCATATGTGTTGTTACGGGCAGAAATTTAAAGTGTATAACTGCTTTTATGGGTGTTCTATATAGCGGAAACTACTATGTACCCATAGATGCGGATATGCCTTCCAAACGCATGGATTCAATTACAGAGGGATTAAATCCTCTATTTGTATTGTATAATGAAAATGATTCAAAAGTTGTGGAAAAGCTTGAATGTAAGAACTTTCTTTTATACGGCAACTCCGATGATATTGACGAAGATGCGCTTCTTGCAAGAAGAAGCAAAGTTCTGGATATTGACCCTGTATATGTAATATATACATCTGGCTCTACAGGTGTGCCAAAGGGTATTGTAATTTCTCACAGGGCGGTAATAGACTTTATAGAATGGATGTCAGATGCCATAGGATATACACATGAAGATGTGTTTGCAAATCAGGCACCGTTTTATTTCGATTGTTCTGTAAAGGACTTGTATCTTACACTAAAGCTTGGAGCATGTGACCACATAATACCAAAGAAACTCTTTATGTTTCCCACTATGCTTGTAGACTTTTTGAATGATAAAAAGGTCACATCACTCACCTGGGCAACATCGGGTTTCAACCTTGTGGCAACATCGGGTATATTGGATAAGAAGAAACCCCTGTTCTTAAACAAGGTTGCAATAGGCGGAGAAGCCATGCTTGCCAAAAATCTTAACAAATGGAAAAGAGCTCTTCCCGATGTTAAATATATAAATCTCTACGGTCCAACCGAGGTTACGGTAGACTGTACCTGGTTTGAGATTACAAAAGATTATGAGAATCACGAAGCTATACCCATAGGCAAAGCCTGTGCAAATAAACAGGTACTCCTTTTGGATGAAGAATTAAAGCCTGTAAAAAGGGGCGAGCCGGGAGAGATATGTGTAAGGGGTATTGGTCTTTCGAATGGATATTATAACGATGCCCAAAAGACAAGACAAGCCTTTGTACAAAATCCGAATGTTCCGTATGACGACCGCATATACAGAACGGGTGATATAGGTGTAGAGGATGAGGATGGCAACATTGTCTTTCAGTCGAGGAAAGACGGTCAGATTAAGCACATGGGCTACCGCATAGAGCTTGGAGAGATAGAAAGAGCAGTAAATGCTCTTGATGACATAAATTCGGCAATATGCTTTTATGATTGTACGAGGGGCAGAATTGTGTGTGTTTATGCGGGAGATACCGACAGTAAGGAAATTGCCGAAAAGCTCTCAAAACTCATACCCAAATACATGATTCCAAACATATACCGCAGAGTTACTGCAATGCCGCACAATGCCAACTCAAAGATAGACAGAGTTCGGCTGAGAAAGGAATACGATGAGGAAAATAACGCAGTATAGTGAGATATCGCCGCTTATTATGAAGTATTTTAAAAGAGGTGTTCTTACAAACAATTTTCTTACCAAAGAGGATTATACAGCAGAGATAAAAGAGGGCAGACTTTTTTGCAAAACAGGTGATGATTTTCTTAATATCTATGTTTTAAGAGATGGGTTTTATAGACTTTATTTTCACGCTTTAAATGAGGGAGTTGTTTTCCCAAGTATTAATGACACCGTGGTGTGTGACTGCGTGGGATATGAGCAGTTTCTTACAGGAAACGGATTTATAAAGGAGCTGACTCGCATTAAACTTGAATGTGCAAATTCCGAACCTCCAACCGTCACAGATGGTTTTTTAGCAGGTGTTTCGGATGCAGATGAAGTTTATGAAATCATGAAAAGCTCATTTAACTCTTTTACGGGTTATCTGCCCACGCTTACGCAAATAAAATCCGAGTGTGAAAACGGTCTTATTTACAAAGTTGAATCGGACTCAAAAATTGCAGGTGTAATAAGATGTGCAAAGACAAATTCGTTTGTACACATTAAGCATCTTTGCGTATCTGAGGAATTTCGAGGGTGCGGTATTGGCAGAAAACTGTGCAGTATTGTGCTTGGGATGGGTAAAAAATGTTCGGTTTGGACAGGTAAAGAAAACGAGGCTGCTATAGGACTTTATGAGTCATGTGGTTTCACGCAAAGCGGGCTTGAATCTATAGTATATAGGAAGGATGTTTAGTATGGTAACAAAAAACAAAGTAACAGAAATACTCACAGAGATATGTCCCGGAGCGGATATCACCTCGGAAGCTCTTATAGACGATGAAATACTCGATTCTTTTGATATAGTAGCTATTGTGAGTGAATTTATAGATGTTTTCGGAGTAGATATAGATGTGGATGATATAGTGCCCGAAAACTTTAATTCCATAGATGCCATGGTAAGATTACTGGAGGATAAGTAGGCATGACCTTTACTTCGGCAGTTTTTTTACTTTTTATAGTAATATGTGTAGGAGTATATTATCTGTGCCCTAAGAGATTTCGCTGGATTACGCTTCTTGTGTTTAGCTATGTTTTTTACCTTTGGGGCGGGATTGGTGTACTCGGCTATATACTCTTTACTACCGTAACAACATATCTTACGGGAGTGTGTATCGGGAGTATAAAGCCTTTGGATGATACCAAAGAATCGCGAAAGAGAGCAAAGCGCCGCAAGAAGAATCTTGCGGCTTTGGTGCTTGTGCTCAATTTTGGCTTGCTTTATTTTGTAAAGTATTGGAATTTTACTTTGGACATTCTTCATGTAAATGCTAGAGTTTTGCGTTTTAATATCCTTTTGCCGCTAGGTATTTCTTTCTATATTTTTCAGTCTATGGGTTATATAGTGGACCTTGTGAGAGACAAATACCCGCCACAGAAAAACTTCTTTAAATTCGCTTTGTTTGTGTCGTTTTTTCCGCAGCTTACACAAGGACCTATAAGCAGATACGACAGCTTGTCCTGTCAGCTTTACAACGGCAATACTTTTTCTTTCTGTAATCTCAAAGAAGGCATTAAGCTTATGGTTTGGGGTTATATCAAAAAGCTCGTGATAGCAGACCGTGCTGCTGTGGCTGTGTGTGCAATTATAGATAACTATACCGCATATCGCGGCTCAGTGATACTTTTTGGTGTTGTTTTGTACTGTATGCAGCTATACTGCGATTTTTCGGGCGGTATAGATATTGCAAGGGGTGCAGCCCGCCTTTTTGGTATAGATATGGCACAAAATTTCAAAAGACCGCTTTTTGCCACAAGTCTTACGGATTTTTGGCGCAGATGGCACATAACGCTCGGAGCATGGCTCAAGGATTATCTTTTTTACCCCATAACCTTGTCAAAACCCTTTATATCCTTGGGCAAATTCATACGCAGGCATATTAAGAGTAAGGCAGGAAAAATTCTTCCAACTTCTATAGCCACATTCATTATTTATTTTGTTATAGGAATCTGGCATGGTGCCAGTTGGAAATACATCGCTTTTGGTTTTTGGAACGGCTCCCTTATAACACTTGCACTTCTTTTTGAGCCATTTTTTGCAAGAACCAAAGACAAGCTTTCCATTAACGACAGCTCACTTTGGTACAGGATTTTATGTATTGTAAGAACTTGTATAATAATTGTGTTGGGACGCTATATCACCCGCGCATCAGGTGTTTCCGAGGCGATGGACATGCTTTGGAGAACGGTACAAGACTTTGGTATAACATCCCTTTTGGATGGAACACTTCTTACATTCGGACTTACTTTGTATGACTATATGGTAATCCTGTTTGGCGTTATAGTTGTATTTGTATTTGAGCTTTGTGAGGAAATCGGTTTTATTCTTACAAAGAAGATAGAAGAAAAGGGAAGCCTTGGGGTATTTATATTAAGCTTCTTTGCTGTAGTTATACTTTTGTATTTTGGAATTTTCAGAGGAAACTATATTTCATCGGAATTTATATATAAGCAGTTCTGACGGAGGACGGTATGAGTTCGAAAAAATGGTGTTTTGTTGCAATGCTTGCAAGTTTACTTGCGGTATTGTCGCTTGTAGTGTTAAATGTTATCGTAGACCCTTTCGGTGTGTTTGGTGATGAGTGGTACTCGTACAACATCACCAACAATCCGCGGGTTGGAAAAATAGAATATCTTAAGAAAAACCATCATAAATACGATTCGTATGTAATTGGCTGTTCTTCCACAAGTTCATACCCGGTTAAAGAACTGAACAAATATCTTGATGCAAGTTTTTACAACATGATTATGTACGGCGGCGATATGCTCGATGTAGAGCAGACCGTGTATTACCTTGGCGAGAATTATGAAGTTAAAAACCTTGTTGTAAATGTATATATATCAAACGGCAGGGAATACGATGTTGAGTCCGACAAATACACAACCTCCATGCATCCTGATGCAGACGGTAGTTCTAAAATCAAATATTATTTAAAATATGCTTTTTTAAATCCGCAGTACTCATTTTCTAAGCTTGATGCCAAGGGTAAAGACAGGTATCTTTCGGAGCCGTTTGATGTGTTTGACGAGGAAACAGGTGCATACGATAAGCGAAAGAGGGACGCGGAGCATGTATCGGACCTGCAGTCATTTTATGCTGATTATCCTGTGTTTGAGTCGTATCCTGTTACACAGTTCACGCTTCCAAAATACAAAGAGTGCAGTGAGAGCCTTGCAAGAATAAAAGGATATTGCGAAGAAAAGGGTATAAACCTTATTACCGTAAACGGACCTGTTTATTATGAATATTTTAAATCCGTACCCAAAGATGAGATTGAAAGATACTACAAGGCACTCTCTGATGTTACGGATTTTTGGGATTTTTCCATAAGCTCTGTAAGTCTTGAACCGAGGTTTTTTTATGACGAAACCCATTTCAGAAATGATATAGGCAGGATGCTTCTTGCCAGAATTTTCTCCGATGATTCGGTATATATAGCATCTGATTTTGGAAAATATGTAACCAAAGAAAATGTAACAGGCTATGTGGACAGTCTGTACAGTAAGACATTTTCCGATGCGGATTATACTAAGAAGCTTCCAGTTCTTTTGTATCATCATATATCCGAAAATGCGGATAGCGATGTAATTGTTTCTCCCGCGCGTTTTGATGAGCAAATGCGTGCACTATCTGAAAACGGATATACTGCAGTTACTACAGAAGATGTTATAAATTATATAGAAAAAGGAACAGACCTGCCCGAAAAGCCGGTTATGATAACCTTCGATGACGGATATATGAGTAACCATGAATATGCATACCCCATACTTAAAAAATACGGTCTCAAGGCTGTTGTATTTGCGGTAGGGGAAACATACGGAAAGACTAAATATCCCGGAACAGATGCCAGAATTTTTCCGCATTTCGGCGATAAAGAAAGACTTGATATGGCGGGAGTAATCGAAGTGCAGTCGCACAGTTATGCCATGCACCAGAATTCAAGCTTGGTGGATGGCGAAGCATATGAAAATATGCTCAAAAAAGAGGATGAAAGTGATGTAGACTATGTAAGCCGTCTTAAAAGAGATTGGGATAAATGGGCAGAGCTTATGGGATATGCGCCCAGTTCACTTGCATTTCCTCACGGAAAGAGCGACCTTCTTACACAGGCGGTATTAAATGAGTGCGGAGTTAAGCTCACGTTTTCTACAAACTCCAAGGCGGATACTATTATTAAGGGTGTAGCGCTTTCCGGCTACTCTTTGGGAAGATTTAATGTTACGGAAGATATCACCGCAGATAAGCTCATTGAGATTGTAAATGTTCATAACTGATTAAACGGCCGCTTTAAAACGGTCGTTTATATTTCCAGCAGGGTGGTGCATAAATGAGACAGATAAAATATATTGTTACTTTGGAAGACTCGGGAAAAAGAATTAAAGATATATTGAGGCAAAAATTATCGTTTTCTGCCTCTGTTATCACACAACTCAAAAAGACCTCCGACGGAATATTGTGCAACGGAGAATGCGTTTTTGCGGTTCATAAGGTATCCTCGGGCGATGAGATAGTAATTAATCTTGCCGACAAGGCATCCGAAAATATAGAGCCTGCCTTTATACCCATCGATATTATATATGAAAGCGAGGATATTCTGGTTGTAAATAAACCGAGGTCGATGCCTACGCATCCCTCGCAGAATCATCACAGCGATTCTCTTGCAAATGCGGTTATGGGTTACTGCATTGATTCGCCTATCACATTTAGAGTAATAACAAGACTGGACAAAGACACCTCGGGAATTGTAATAATAGCGAAAAACAAAATATCTGCCTCAATACTTACAAAACAGATGGTAGATAAGGAAATAGAAAAGGAATATATAGCTCTTTGCCACGGCAGACTTAATGCATCGAACGGAGTTATAGACGCACCCATTGCAAGAAAAGAAGGGTCAGCTATTTTAAGGGAAATAAATCCTCTGGGAAAGGAAGCAGTAACACACTATGAGGTGATAGAGGAGAAAGAAGATAGATTTCTTGTCAGATTATTTCCAAAGACAGGGAGAACTCACCAGCTTCGTGTACACATGGCACATATGGGTACGCCGATATTTAATGATGGATTGTATGGATTCAAAGATGGTGATAATACAACCAAGCTTCATTGCAGAAGAGTAAAGCTTCGTGACCCAATGACAAATAATATTATGGAATTTACAGCACCTATACCCGAAGATATGAATATAGAAATCAGGTAACCTCTGCTTAAAAGTTACCTGATTTCTCTTTTTGTACTGAAGAAATGTCAGTTTCCAGAATTTTTTGTTTTATGGGTAGTATGTGCGCGGGTGATACAGAAAGTTCATCTACACCCAAAGCCAACAAAGTTTCGGTTATAGATGTGTCTGATGCAAGCTCACCGCAGACACCGCACCATATTCCTGCTTTGTGGGCATTGTCTGCCGTTAATTTTATAAGGCGAAGTACAGCAGGATGGTCGGGAATAAAGAAACTGTTAAGTGACGAGTTTTGTCTGTCTGCGGCAAGAGTGTATTGTGTAAGGTCATTTGTTCCTATAGAAAAGAAATCCACTTCCTTTGCCAATACATCGCTTATAATTGCAGATGCGGGAGTTTCTATCATTATTCCGAGCGGGGTGTCTTCACAGAAAGGAATTTTTTCTTTCTTTAATTCATCGCGTACCTCTTTGCATATTGACTTGATTTGCTTTATTTCTTCAAGAGAGGTTATCATAGGAAACATTATCGATATCTTCCCGAAAGCAGTTGCACGGTAGAGCGCTCTGAGCTGAGTTTTGAAAATGCCAGGTCTTGAAAGACAAATTCGTATTGCTCTCATACCAAGGGCAGGATTCTCTTCTTTTGGAATATCAAAGTATTCTATTGTTTTGTCTGCACCTATATCTAAAGTGCGGATTATAACTTGTTTGCCAAGTGCTTTTTCAGCAGCGCTTTTATATATAGAAAACTGTTTATCCTCATCGGGATAGGTATCGCTTTCCAGATATATGAATTCGCTTCGGAAAAGACCTACGCCCATGGCGTCATTTGCATAGACGGAGGGCATATCGTTTAGAGAGCCGATGTTTGCATAGAGAAGTATTAGCTTTCCGTCTTTTGTAATGGGGGATACCCCTTTAAGCTTTTTTAAAAGCTTTTTTTGATTTTCGTGCTTTTGCTTTTTCTCCTGCATTTTTATAATTGTTTTCATATCGGGTTCTACAAATATTTCTCCGCTGAAGCCGTCTACTATTATTTCGCAATTATTGTATTTTTTATCTGTTACCTTGTCCACTCCTATTACGGCAGGTATATTCATTGTCCTTGCAAGTATGGCTGTATGAGAATTAGAGCTTCCTTTTTCCGTAACAAAAGCAAGAATTTTATCCTTATCAAGCTGTACAGTCTGCGACGGTGCAAGGTCGGAGGCAGCAATTATTACCGATTCTTTTGAATCTATGGTGTTTTCACCAGCATCGGAGAGAATAGATATGAGCCTTGAAGAAATATCCTTTACATCGGCGGCTCTCTCCTTCATATAGCTGTCTTCCATGGCAGAGAACATATCTGCAAAGCTGTCACATGTCATTGCAACTGCACTTTCGGCATTTATATGCCTTTCGGTTATATGAGAGCGTATGGACTTTAAATAGTCCTCATCATCCAACATCATGCGGTGAATTTCGAAAATCATTGCATTGTCTTCACCAACTTCACCAAGTGCTTTTTTATAAAGTTTATCAAGTTGAAGCGCGGCTGCGTCTTTTGCTTTTTCAAATCTTTTGAGCTCAGCATCTGTTTCTTTAATTTTCGTTCGGTGAACTCGCTGAACTGTATTATCGATAATCGCCAGCTTCCCAAAGGCAATACCACCGCTGACAGGGTGACCTTTTAATATTATCATGGCATCTCCAAATTATAGGTTTTTTGTAAAAAAAGATTTCATTTCTTCGCAGGCATCATGTTCATCTTCGCCATTTATTACAATTTTTATTTCATCATCATATTTTATGGCAAGCGACATTACGGAAAATATCTTTTTTGCATCTGCACAGGATTCGCCTTTGCTGATGGATATGTCACTTTTAAATTTGCTCGCGGTTTTTACAAGTTGTCCTGCAGGTCTTGCGTGGATACCGAGAGAGTCTTTTATAGTATAAGTAAATTCTGTCATGGCAATTCTCCTTAAATCTATTTGTATTTTAGATTTTCCAAATGTTTTAAGTATTATGCTTACTAAAACAAAAAAGCGCATCTCTTTTGAGATACGCTTTCAAAATTTCGGTTAATTATACACCGCTGTAAGCAGAAAAACCGCCGTCTACAGGTATTACAACACCGTTTACAAAACCTGAAGCCTCATGGCTCACAAGGAAAAGGAGAGTGCCGATAAGTTCATCGGGCTCACCAAATCTTTCCATGGGAGTCTGGGACAGAATCTTCTTGGAACGCTCGCTGTAAGTTCCGTCTTCGTTAAAGAGGAGTGCTTTGTTCTGAAGGGTAGAGAAGAATCCCGGAGCTATTGCGTTAACTCTTATACCTACTTTGGAGAAATGCACTGCGAGCCACTGTGTAAAGTTGGATATAGCAGCCTTTGCACCGCTGTATGCGGGAATTTTTGTAAGCGGGGTGTATGCATTCATGGAAGACATATTTATGATTGTAGCGTCTGTCTTACCGATTAAATCTTTTGCAAAAACCTGTGTGGGAAGAAGTGTGCCGAGGAAGTTTAAATTGAATACAAATTCAACACCCTGAGGGTCTAAATCAAAGAAAGATTTAACATCTTCGAGGTTTTCGTCGCCCATTTCATAGTATTCCTTGGATGTGGAGCCCTTGGGATTGTTTCCGCCTGCACCGTTTATAAGGATATCTACGCTTCCTAATTTTTCGTTTACGATTTTTTTTGCTTCTTCAAGACTTTCTTTACTTAATACATTTGCACTTACACCTATAGCATTGCCGCCGTTTGCATTTATTTTGTCTGCAACTGCATTTGCTGCATCAAGGTTTAAGTCAAGTATTGCCACTTTGGCACCTGCTGCGGCAAGAGCTTCGGCAAATACTGAACAAAGTACACCGCCGCCGCCTGTAACAACACAGGTCTTTCCGCCAAGGTCTATATTGATAGGTAATTTCATATTTGTTGTCTCCTTTATTTAGAAAGCTTTTCGCAAGCTTCCCAAAGACCGTTTATATATACTGCGCCAAGAGCTCTGTCGTAGAGGCCATAACCCGGCTTTCCGCTTTCGCCCCAAATCATTCTGCCGTGGTCCGGTCTTACATAACCATCCCAACCTGCATCGTGGTATGCCTTAACGATACCGAAGATATCGAGTGAGCCGCATTCTGTCTTGTGCGCCGCTTCCTCAAAAGATTTCGGTCCTGTAAGCTTGATGTTTCTTATATGAGCAAAGTGAATTCTGTCGGAGAACTCTTTAACAAGGTCTGCGATGTCGTTGTTGGGGTCTGCTCCCAAAGAGCCTGAGCAGAGTGTAAGACCGTTGTATCTGCTGTCATAGAGCTTTAAGAATTTCTTTAAGTTTTCCTTATTGGTAATAATTCTGGGAAGACCAAAAATGCTCCAGGGGGGATCGTCCGGGTGTATTGCCATCATTACCTTAACCTCTTCGGCAACCTTAATTACTCTGTCGAGAAAATACTTTAAGTTGTTCCAAAGCTGTTCTTCTGTTATAGCCTTATACTTTTCGAGGAGCGCTTTCATTTCGTCCTTTGTGTAGCAAAGGTCCCAACCGGGGAGAGCAAGTTCACCTGTAAGGGGGTCCATTTTTAATACTGTCTCTTCATCGTAAATAAGGGCATTGGAGCCATCGGGGAGGGGATATGCAAGATCTGAACGAGTCCAGTCGAATACAGGCATAAAGTTATAACATACGCAGTCAATACCTGCTTTTGAAAGGTTGCGCAGAGTCTGGCAATAGTTTTCTATGTATCTGTCGCGGTCTCCGTCTCCTGTTTTGATGTCCTCATGTACGGGTACACTTTCTATTACAGATAACTCAAGGCCTGCAGCTTCTACAGTATTCTTAAGTTCCATAATTCTTTCGTAGGGCCAAACCTCTCCAACGGGAATATCGTATATTGCCGATACTATTCCTGTAACTCCGGGTATCTGTCTTATTTTTTCAAGAGTAACCGGGTCGGATTCGCCATACCATCTGAATGTCATTTTCATAATTTTTACCTCACTTTTGAAAAAGCACACGGAGTAAACCCCCGTGTGCTTATGGTGTTTATGTTATTTTAACATAAGAAAACGCAAAAAACTATGCAAAAATTGCTATTAGCATTGCAAATATTGTTTTTATTCGATGGTTACAGTACCTTCAAAGGATTTTACAGCATCGCCCTTTAAAAATACCGTTCCGTCTGATGTGTAACGAATGATAAGGTCACCGCCCACAAGCTTGATTGTGATGTCGGTATCTCTGGAACACAGTCCCATCTCGCATGCAGCTACAGCAGCAGCGCAGGCACCTGTACCGCAACCCCATGTTTCTCCGTTACCTCTTTCCCATACACGCATCTTAATGGTGTTTTCGCCGACAATCTTTACAAATTCGGTATTGATTCTCTCAGGGAAGAGGGGGTCATTTTCAAATTTGGGGCCAATTTCGTCAATATTTAGCTTATCTACATTATCTACAAAAACTATACAATGCGGATTTCCTACGGAAACAGCTGTTATGCTGTATTTTCCGTCTGCAACTTCGACTTCGCGGTTTACTATTCTGTCGCCGTCAAGTTTAACGGGGATATTGGCAGGTGTAAGGTCTGCTTTGCCCATGTTTACTTCTACAGCGCCTATCTTACCGTTTTGACGGGTAAGCTTTAATTCCTTGATACCGCTCTTGGTTTCTATAGAAATATTAAGCTTATCGACAATTCCGTTTTCGTATAAATACTTACCGACACAACGGATACTGTTGCCGCCCATTTCTCCCTCGCTTCCGTCTAAGTTGAAGACGCGCATCTTTGCATCTGCAACATCGGAGGGGGATATAAGCACAACGCCGTCGCCGCCTATGCCGTATCTGCGGTTAGAAAGGCTTACGGCAAGACCCTCGGGATTGTCTATACGCTGGTCAAAACAATTAAAGAATATATAGTCATTTCCTGTTCCGTACATCTTGGTAAAGTTTAATACGGTTTTTTCGCTTCTTAAATTGTTTATATCCACAAGCTCTGTACTGTACTCACTGTAGCGGCTCTTAATACTGTCTGCAAGGGCAGAAGCAGTATCCAGAGAGGTAAGACAGGGGACATTTCTTTCTATAGCTTTACGGCGTATTTTTACGCTGTCTCTTGTGGGTATTCTTCCTTTTGATGATGTAGAAAGAACATAATTTACATTACCGCTTTCTATTAGGGTAAGTGTGTTGGTCTTGGAATTTTCGTGAATCTTGGAAACGGTTTCTACATCCAAATCATTGAGTCTCAAAACTTCGGCAGTACCCTCGGTAGCGTAGAGCTTGAATCCGAGGTCGGCATATTTCTTG
The DNA here is from genome assembly GCA_045646525.1 of Clostridia bacterium. Lineage (GTDB taxonomy): Bacteria > Bacillota > Clostridia > UMGS1810 > UMGS1810 > RGIG8748. Next base: position 63,916 of record JAZRKX010000032.1, read on the forward strand.
GCTACAGAAGCAATTTCACCCTTATCGGAGTTACGGACAGTAATGAATATTCCTCCGCGCTGCTTCATATTGCAACCGCTTGAAATAAGACCTTTAAATATTGCCTCTTCTCTTGTGTTTGCAAGTCCGAGAACTTCACCTGTGGATTTCATTTCGGGTCCGAGGTGGTTATCTACATTTGCAAGCTTTTCGAACGAGAATACAGGCACCTTAACAGCTACATAAGGAGAGGACGGATAGAGTCCTGTGCCGTAGCCCATATCTTTGAGCTTTTCTCCAAGCATAGTTCTTGTTGCAAGGTCTACCATAGGAATTCCTGTAACCTTGCTTATATAGGGAATAGTTCTTGAACTTCTGGGATTAACTTCAATTACATAGAGCTCGTTCTGATATATAAGGTACTGTATGTTTACAAGACCTATTACATTGAGGGAGAACGAAAGATTTCTTGTGCTGTCTATGATTTTCTGTGTAAGTTCGTCTGAGATGTTCCATGCAGGATATACTGCGATGGAGTCACCCGAGTGTACGCCTGTACGCTCTATATGTTCCATAATACCGGGAATGAGTATATCTTCACCGTCGCATATGGCATCAACTTCGAGCTCTGTTCCCATAAGGTACTGGTCTATGAGGACAGGGTTTTCTATATTGGTTTCAAGAATAATAGCCATATATTCTTTTATGTCATTTTCGGTGAAAGCTATAATCATATTCTGACCGCCTAGTACATACGACGGACGCATAAGTACGGGGTAGCCGATTTCTTCTGCAGCCTTAAGAGCTTCTTCGGTAGTCATTACAGTAGTTCCCTTGGGTCTTGCAATATTATGCTTTTCAAGAAGCGCATCAAAGAGTTCTCTGTCTTCTGCAGCATCAATGCTTTCAGCAGGAGTACCTAGTATTTTAACACCCTGTGCAGAAAGGAAGTTTGTAAGCTTAATGGCAGTTTGTCCGCCAAATGCCACAACAACACCTACAGGCTTTTCTACACGGATTATATTCATAACATCCTCGTTTGTAAGAGGCTCAAAATACAGTCTGTCTGCGGTATCAAAGTCAGTAGATACAGTTTCGGGATTGTTGTTTACAATTACTACATCATATCCTGCTTTTTTAAGCGACCATACGCAGTGTACGGATGCGTAGTCGAATTCAACACCCTGACCTATTCTTATAGGACCTGAACCAAAAACAATTACGGTATCTTTCTTTTCTTTTCTTGCAGCCAGAAATTCCTCTGCTTCATTTTCGTCTTCGTAAACGGAATAGAAGTAGGGGGTAGCAGCCTTATATTCACCTGCACAGGTATCAACCATTTTGAATGAAGCAAAAAGGTGATTTTTTACCTTTTGACCGCTTATTCTTTCTATAGCGGTATCGGGATATCCGAGTCTTTTTGCTTTAAGGTAGAGTTCATCAGAAAGCTCCTGTACATGGGAAAGCTCTTTTTCAAAGTTTGCAAGATTAAGAAGCTTAGAGAGGAACCATTCGTCTATCATGGTAATTTCATGAATTTTGTCTATGGTTATGCCTCTTTTTAAAGCTTCGTATACACCAAAGAGTCTCTGGTCATCACAATCGTAGAGCTTGGTTTCGATTTCGCGGTCAGTTAAGTCAAAAAGCTTTGGGTTTGACAGAGTATCAAGCTTAATTTCTGCACCGCGGACAGCTTTCATGATGGCTTCTTCAAAGCTTGAGCCTATGCTCATAACTTCGCCTGTAGCCTTCATCTGTGTTCCGAGCTTTTTGGTTGCATATACGAATTTATCGAAAGGCCATTTGGGGAACTTAACAACACAGTAATCTACTGTAGGCTCAAAAGCTGCGTAGGTAGCGCCTGTAACATCATTTAAGATTTCGTCAAGTGTATAGCCTATTGCAATCTTTGTAGCAACCTTGGCTATGGGGTAACCAGTAGCTTTGGATGCAAGAGCCGAAGAACGCGAAACTCTGGGATTAACCTCTATAACAGCATATTCGAAGCTTTCGGGATTTAAGGCAAACTGACAGTTGCATCCGCCCTCAACTCCAAGGGTATCTACGATGTCCAAAGCAGCATTTTTAAGCATGGAATATTCATGTGATGCCAAAGTAACTGCGGGAGCAATAACTATGGAGTCACCTGTGTGTACGCCTACGGGGTCGAGATTTTCCATGGAGCAAACTGCAATAGTGTTGCCAAGGCTGTCACGGATAACTTCGAACTCTATTTCTTTCCATCCTGAGATACATTTTTCTACAAGAATCTGTGTAATGGGAGACTGATACAAGCCGTTTGCAGATATCTCTCTTAATTCTTCTTCGTCATGAGCAATACCGCCGCCTGTACCGCCAAGGGTAAATGCAGGACGGATTATAAGGGGATAACCTATTTCATTTGCAAAATCCACTGCAGCTTCAACAGTTGTAACAACCGTTGATGGTATGCAGGGCTGACCTATGGATTCCATGGTGTCCTTGAACATCTGACGGTCTTCAGCCTTGTCTATTGTTTCGGGTTTTGCACCAAGAAGTGTAACACCATGTTTTTCCAAAAAGCCTTCCTTTGCAAGCTGCATGGAAAGTGTAAGACCTGTCTGTCCGCCAAGAGTAGAAAGGAGACTGTCGGGCTTTTCTTTTTCTATAATTCTTTTGATTGTAGGAAGATTAAGAGGCTCAAGGTAAATTTCGTCTGCCATAGCATTGTCTGTCATGATGGTAGCAGGGTTGGAGTTTACGAGCACAACCTCAAGACCTGCCTGTTTTAATGCACGGCAAGCCTGTGTTCCTGCGTAGTCAAATTCGGCAGCTTGTCCTATAACTATAGGACCTGAGCCTATTACCATAACTTTTTTAAGGTTTTTATTGAGAGGCATAATTATTTGTCTCCTTTCATGTTGCTTTTGAAATCGTTAATTATAAATTCTGTGTTGTGAGGGCCTTTGCACAGATTAGGTGCAAACTGTGTAGATATAATGTTTTTAGTATTGAATCCCTCAATAGTTGAGTCATTAACATTTACAAAGCTTATAGCTGTTTCTGAAGGGAGAGTGTTTTCTTTTATAATATAGCCGTGATTTTGGCTTGTTATATATATTTTGCCGTTTTTTGTATCCTTAACGGGTTGGTTTACACCTCTGTGTCCGAAAGGATGCTTTACTACCTCGGCGCCTAGTGCCAGAGCACACAGTTCGTGACCGAGACCGCACGCATATATGGGAACATTTCCAGAAATAAGTTTTTTGAGTTCTGATATAATTTCTTCAAATTCATTAGGATTGCCGGGGCCTTGTGAAACTATAACACCGTCTGTGTTTAAACCTATGATATCCTCAGCTTTTGCGGTATAGGGAAGAACAGTAACGGTAATTCCATTGGAGGTAAAGGAATTTATAAAGCCTTCTGTAGTACCCAAATCAAGCATACAAACTGTAGCTTCTTCATTTTCTGCTTTGTAGGTTTTAGCTTCTTTAACGCTTACCTTGTCAAGATTAACAGAATTATCAAAACCTTTGAGTTCTTTTATTATTTTATCGATATCCGAAATATCATCTGTGATTTTACCTTTCATGGTGCCCATGTCACGAATAAGTTTTGTAAGTTCGCGGGTGTCAATTCCGGCAAGACCTATGATATTCTTTTCTTTAAGATAGTCCTCTAAGTTACCTTTGCATCTGAAGTTTGAGGGGGCGGGGCAAATGGATTTAACAATGTATGCACCGATTGTAGGCTCTTTACTGTCAAGCTCATCGGGGATTATACCGTAATTACCAATCAAGGGAAAAGTCTGAATAACAATCTGACCGCAGTATGCGGGGTCATTTAGTAATTCGTTGTATCCTAAAACAGCAGTCTGAAAAACTGTTTCGCCGATAAATTCGCCTTCAGCACCGATGCTGTAACCTTTGAAAACCTTACCGTTTTCAAGTACAAGATATAGTGTCTTATCCATAAGTTATCCTCCTAAAATGAACTGTAATAAAAAAACTCAAAAAAACAGGGAAGACATAAGCTGTCCACCCTTTACAAATATAAACAGATTATGTTGTTTTTATCCTATATATTTTACAACAAAATATGGTATATTGTCAACCTTTAAGATGCGATTTGTTGATATTTTTTTGAAAAAAATTACATTTAAAAAGCGTCCTTAAAAAAGGACACTTTTATAATCATACAGTTATTACATTTACTTCGGTATCTTCCAGAAGCCTGCATATTTCTTCATCCAGACCTTTTTCGGATATAAAGTAGTCTATTTCGCTGAATTCTGCCAGCTTTACAAAACCGATTCTGCCGATTTTTGACTTGTCGCAAAGGTAGAATTTCTTGTCAGAATTATTTATCATGGATTGCTTTACAGCCCATTCCTGTTCGTTACTGTCAAGAATATCGCCCTTGGCGGTTACACCGCGACTCGAGAAAAATACCTTGTTTGCATAACAATTTTCATTTATGTAGTTGTTTGCAAGAGTTCCTACAAACGACTGATTGTTGCTTACATATCCGCCTACACCTATAACCTTAAGCGAGGTGTGACCTGCAAGCTCCGAAATAACACGGATAGAATTTGTTACTATAGTTATATCCTTAAGATTTTTCAGCTCTCTTGCCATATAGAAAGTGGTGGTAGAAGCATCAAGAAATACAGTATCACCGGGGAGAATGTATTTAACTGCTTCTTTTGCCAGCTTTTCTTTGATATTGGCATTAAGATGCTTTCTTTTTTCAAGCGACATTTCATGATTGCTTTCGTCTACGGGGATTGCTCCTCCGTGGGTTCTTACAAGAGCCTCCTGCTTTTCAAGCTTTTCAAGGTCGCGGCGTACGGTTTCTTCTGTAACACCAAGCTCTAAGCTGAGCTTGCTTACAAGAACAGAACCGTCATTTTTGAGAGCTTCTATTATCTTTTTTTGTCTTTCAACAGCAAACATTGTGTTCACCTCAAATAATTATTTTATGATGCGAACCATATCACCGTTTCTGATGCCTGCAGAGTTAGCATCATCGGTATCGATGTGCATCTCTACATTAAAGTCATCACGAACTCGCACCTGTACATCGTAGAATTTGGTGGGCTTAATGCTGTCTACCATAACATCTACATAATCGCCGTCTTTTATGTTGTGACGAAGCGCGTACTCGGGAGTTAAATGTATATGTCTGTTGGCTATGATTACACCTTGTTTTAAATAAACACTGCCTTTTGGTCCAACCAGTACGAGTTTTTCCGAGCCTTCTACTTTGCCGGAGGGGCGCACCGGGGGACTAACCTTTAATATAAAGGTGTCTGTCTTGGATATTTCCACCTGTGTCTGATTTCTTACAGGACCTAAAACACGCACTTTTTCTATTGCCTTAAGAGAGGGACCCACCAGAGTTACACATTCCTCTGCGGCGTATTCTCTGCCCATGAGTGTCTTCTTTTTGGTAAGCTCGTAGCCTTTGCCAAAAAGAGTATCGAGGTCTTCTCTGGAAAGGTGAACATGTCTTTGTGAAACACCTATTTTAATTTCGCCGTTTTTGTCCTTGTTGTATTCTTTGAATATTTTTGCTACTGCTTGTTCAATAGTCTGAATGTCGTACATAACTAAATCTCCTTAAACCTTGCTAAAACATCAATCGTTTATGATATCCAAATCGAAAAACTTGAGAATTTCCGGATGGGGAGATGGAATGCATTCATTTCCGTAAACCTTTGTTATGGCATTGCATGTCTTTTCGCCGTGTTCAAGCGAAGCCTTTACTGCAGATACTGTACCTGCAACAACAAGTGTTACAAGCATACCGCCAAGTCTTTCTTCTTTGTGAAGAAGCTTTACATCGGCAGCTTTGCACATGGCATCAAGACCCACTACAGCCGAGGTGAAGCCGGAGATTTCCAGCATACCGATAGCTTTGCCGAAATTTGCGTCGGGAGCTTCTATGCCTTTCATGGTTTTGGGGAATTTTTTATTGAACTTATCTTTGTTCATATCCATAAGATAAGCCATTTTTTCTGCATCCTCATCGGGACGGGGGATAATGTGCGAAACGATGTATTTGCCTTTACTCTTAGCATATTCGCTTCCGGCTTCTATTGCAGCCTTAACAGCAGCAACACTGCCTTCAACTTTAACAACCATAATAAGCGGAACAGGTATGTTCTTTCCGAAAGGTCTGTTTCTGTCGAAAGCAATAATCCTAACATCGGCAGCTTTTGCCATAACATCTGCCGCACATAAAGCAGTTGTAAAACTATATACTTCTATCAAGCCTAATGCATTCATAAGTTTACCGTCTTTCTTGTGCTATGCACAATTTTTATGTATTAAACAATGTGGAAGCCATCTACAAGGACACATCTTCTGCTTCTTGTAAATGAGTGAGCAGCTGTAAGACCTTCACCTGTAGGTCCTGCGATGGTAAATGTTGTATAGCCTTCGCCGCCTGCACCGATACCTGCATAGGAGGGTGCATTCTTTACAAAGATTGTGGTTTCAACAGCCTTTGCGAATCTGGAAAGGTGGTCTATGTTCTTGGAATGGATGTGAGCAGAATGTCTGTTGCCGTGTTCTGCCTTGCAAGCCATCTTGATAGCTTCATCAATGTTGGATACGCGAACGATTGCAAGTATGGGCATCATAAGTTCTACCTGAACAAAGGGATGCATTTCCTCGGTTTCGCATATTATGAGCTTTGTGCCCTTGGGTGCGGTTATGCCAATAGCTTCGAGGAACTTGTAAGCATCTTTGCCAACCCATTTTTTGTTTATATCATATTTACCATCTTTGTTCACAAGGCAGAGGTTCATAAGCTTCTGGATGTCGTTGCCTTTAAGTAAGTACGCACCGTGCTTCTGCATTTCGCCAATAAGAGTGTCTGCAATGTTAGAGAATGCGAAACATTCTTTTTCTGCAATACAGGGGAGATTGTTATCAAAGCTTGCGCCGTCTACAATATCCTTTGCAGCCTTTAAAACATCTGCTGTATCGTCAACAATAACAGGGGGATTGCCTGCGCCTGCACCGATAGCTTTTTTACCGGAAGAAAGCAGAGCCTTAACAACACCGGGTCCGCCTGTAGCAACAAGCATTCTCACTATAGGAGACTGCATCATTTCGTCAGAAGATTCCTTAGTGGGATTTTTTACAGAAACAACTATGTTCTCGGGACCGCCGGCTTCAAGTACAGCACGGTTTACAAGGTCTACAGCATAGTTTGCAGTTTTCTTTGCATTGGGGTGAGGGTTAAATACAACTCCGTTACCGCCGGCAATCATACCCATAGAATTACAGAGTACGGTTTCGGATGGGTTGGTAGAGGGGGTAATGCTACCGATTACACCATAGGGAGCCATCTCGATTAATGTCATGCCGTCGTCACCTGTCATAACAGAAGGTCTCAAATCTTCTGTACCGGGAGTCTTCTTAGCTACAAGCTGGTGCTTGATGATTTTGTGCGGAACATTACCCATGCCTGTTTCTTCGACACCAAGTTTAGCCATGATTTCAGCTTCCTCGAGGGTAAGTCTTCTGATGTTTTTAATCATTTCCTCTCTCTGTGCAACAGAATACTTCTTAAGCTCGTTGTAGGCTTTGTTTACAGCCTCAAGAGCATCTGTCATAGAAGTGAACACACCTTTCTGATGTGTACCGGTAACTACGACACCATTTGCACCGTTCATGGATTTGATTACGTTTGCAACAATTTCGCTAATGTACTTTTCGTTATTCATAATCTTCCAGCCTCACTTTATGTATTTTAAAGAATTGATTTCCAAAGGTTTTTGTCAGGGCGGGGGATAACCGCGCTGTCAAGATATGTGCCATCATCTTTTATGGCATCTTTTGCTTTATCTATGGCTGCCGTTACCGCTGCCACCTCGCCTGTAATGAACAGATAGGATTTTCCGCTCATTCCTTTTGCCAAACGAAGTTCAATGAGTTTGACAATGGCGGTCTTTGCTGCTACATCTGCAGCTACAATGGCAGATGCTGCAGTAAAGGTTTCTATTACACCAAGTGCAGAAACTTCACCGGGGTCTGTAGCACCGTATATGGCAGGGAATATATCTTCATGCGGATTTCCCAGTACAAAGCTGTCTACAAGCTTGTTGGGGAATCTGGTCTTTGAAGCATCGACAGATGCTTTAACAGCACTTAAATCTCCTGCGATTATAACAATGTATTTACCGGGGCATACGGTCATGGCGGAGAGTATCTCAACATCTGAAGTCTTTGCCATGATATCCGCTGCCTGAACACCGGTTGTTACATTAAAATATTCAACCATTCCTATTGCTCTTGCCATGGTAAGTATCCTTTCCTGGGCTTATTTTGAAGTTATTACAATATATCTGTCTGTGATTTCGGAAACCTTGCCGTTTATCGAACTGTGAAGCGCAATAGAAAGCGCATTATCACAAGGCTTCGCAATCAAATCTCCGACTTTAACTGCATCTCCGACTTTAACTACAGCCTGTGACGGTGCACCGATACCTTGTGATAATAAAATCTTTACCTTGTCAGGCGTGATTTCAATATCACTTATAAGAGATGGGGTATCGTATTGTGTAACATCAAGTCTGCGAATAAGTCTTTGCATGGGGATTTGTCTGTAACTACGCTCGGCACGCACATTTTTGGGGGGTGCAAGCTTTTCGGGCTTAATAGAATTTTTTCTTAGTCCGAGTTTATATTCGCCGATAAGTGTAGCGGGGTTTAGTCCCTGAGGGCAGGCATACGCTTCGCACACACCGCACTGTGAACAGTACATTGTGTTTAAAAGTGCATTTGTATCTGCCTGCATCGAGGTAATGGAACGCATAAAATCACTCGGACTTATGGGATGTCCCAAAAGATTACGAGGACACAGTTCGCTGCATGTTTTACACTGACAGCAGGCGCTCATTGCTCTTTTTACACTTATGGTTGTTTTTTGTTTTCGGTTGCGTATAAGGCTATGCTCTTTAGGCAACACCAGTATCGCATTTGTTGTTTTTGAAACGGTGTCTGATTCTTTGCTGAGTCTTCCTGTCATGGGACCGCCCTGTATAAGAGCAGTATCTTCTGTGGTTTTGCCGCCGCAAAGTTCAATCAGATACGAAAATCTTGTTCCGAGAGGAACTCTTAATGTAGCAGGGGATTTAACCTCGCCCGCTACGGTTACATATTTGTGTGTAACATTTGAGCAGTTTTCAACTGCATTGTAGATATTGTACATTGTTTCCACATTGAAAACAATTACTCCTACATCGATAGGGATTCCGCCTGCAGGAACGATGCGCTTTGTTACATTGTAGGTAAGCACAACCTCATCGCCCGAGGGGTATATTTCGTCCAGAATGTGAATTCTGCCGTTTTTGAAATCTTCGATTTCATTTTCCACACTGGCAAGCGCCGCTTTGTAGGATTTCTTGATACCTATAACAAATTCTTTTACTCCAAGACACTTACAAACAGCAGAAAGCGCTGTCAGTATTTCGGCTGCCTTGTTTTCCAAAAGCTGTCTGTGAAGTTTTAATAGGGGCTCACATTCTGCACAGTTTAAAATAACAGTATCTGCATTTGTATTAAGTTTTGCATAGGAGGGGAAACCGGCACCTCCGGCACCGGTTACGCCTGCCTTTTGAAGTATTTCCTTTAGAATGTTAATTTCCATTTGAATCAAAACTCCAATTCTGAACCGGAATCTACTATGCCGACAATAGCGGCATCGATAGGGGCATCTTCAAGGTTGCATCCAACTCTTGCACTACTGCCTGTAGCTACAAGCACCATTTCGCCGATACCTGCGCCTACATTGTCAACTGCAACGAATTTGGATTGAGCCATACCTTGGCATGGCTCAATCACCATGAATTTACTTCCGACCAGATTATCATTTTTTCGTGTTGAAACGATACTTCCTATAACCTTGCCTATAATCACTTATATCACCTCATTTAAAAAACTTAGTGAAAAGAGATTATTTAAGTGTAGGAATAATTTTTTCAACGTCGCCGTGAGGCCTGGGAATTACGTGTGTAGCAATGATTTCGCCGAGCTTTGCAGCGTTAGCCTGACCAGCTTCTACAGAAGACTTAACAGCACCTACATCGCCTCTAACCATAACACTCACGAGACCGGAACCGATTTTTTCTGTGCCTACGAGCTGTACATTTGCAGCCTTGAGCATAGCATCAGCAGCTTCGATTGCAGCTACTAAACCTCTTGTTTCAATAATACCTAATGCTTCTAATGACATTTTCTTTTCCTCCTTAACGGGTTCTTGTTTTTCAACAACTACTTTTTCAACTACTTTTTCTGCCGCTTTGGGAGCAGCTTTAGCTGCTGCCTTGGGGGCTTTTGAATTAGATGCAGCCATTTTTGATACTCCTTCCGATTAGAACTTGGGGAGAATCTTTTCTACATCCTCGTGGGGTCTGGGGATTACATGAACTGCGATGAGTTCGCCAAGTCTTGCTGCTGTTGTAGCGCCTGCTTCTGTAGCAGCCTTAACAGCACCAACATCACCTCTAACCATTACAGTTACAAGACCGGAACCAATCTTTTCTGTACCTACGAGAGAAACCTCTGCTGCCTTTACCATTGCATCTGCTGCTTCAACTGCTGCTGTTAAACCTCTTGTTTCAATCATACCTAATGCTTCTTTAGCCATTTTTTTATCCTCCTAAAAATTATTCATTAATAATAGCTATTTTGAGACCCTTCATTTCAAGGTTTACCTTGTGGGCTTCATTGATTTGTGAAAGCGGGAATCTGTGAGTGATAAGTTCCTCAAGGGGAAGACCGATTCCTTTAGCGCGTTTTAAGAAATCAAATGTTGTAGCGTAGTCACGGAGTGTGTATACCCATGAACCAACAGTTGTGATTTCCTTAGAGCATATATCAAAGTGGGGATTGATTGTAGCATCGCCACCGTTGATAAAGAATCCGAGTTCGCAAAGACCGCCGCCGCTGCGAATGAACTTGTAGATGTTGCTGTGTGCGATAGGTGAGCCTGTGCACTGGAATGCAAAATCCGCAAAGTAGCCGCCAAGAGCATTCTTAACACCTTCGGCAAGAGCTTCCTGACCGTTAAATTCCTTGAAGTTTACGGTAGCTGTAGCACCGAACTTCTTTGCAAAGTCAAGTCTCTTCTGTTCGCCGTCTACTGCAACGATGTTTTCAATACCCATTGTGCGAAGTATTGCTACACATATAAGACCTATAGGTCCGCAGCCCTGAACTGCAACTCGGGAGTTGAATCTTAAGATTCCTGTTGTCTTAGCTCTTTCTACTGCGTGGATAAGTACGGCACAGGGTTCGATGAGTATTCTGGAATCCAAATCCAAATCACTTACATTGAATACTGTGGAACCGCCTCTTACAACTATGTAGTCTGCAAACCAACCGTTTAAATGTACATCGTCATCGGGGATGAGACCGTATACATCTGCGCCGCCAACATTCTGCTTGTTTAAGTCGAACATTGTGATATCGGGGTTATCCTTGAATATCATACATGTTACAACCTTGTCGCCGATGTTTAAGGGTTTGCCTGCACTGTCTTTCTTAACATTTTTGCCCATCTTTACAATCTCGCCGGTTCCTTCGTGACCGAGTACAACCGGAATGAGACCGAATGGGTCGCGTTTGAATTCATGAGCATCTGTTCCGCAAACACCGCATCCTTCAACCTTTACGAGAATATCGTCATCGCCAAGTTCCGGAATGGGGAATTCTTTGATTTCGTAATTCTCAAGGCCTGTGAGCATAGCTGCGCGGCAAGTCTTGGGTATGGAGCCTGATGAAGCAGGTGTGCTTGCTGTAGTGGTAGCTGCAGCGCCCTGTGTCATGCCTGCCAAAACCTGCTGAACGATAGCCTGAATTTGCTGCTGTTTTAAATCCATAGCCATTCTCCTTGTAGTATTATTTTCGCAAACTATTCCAATAGCCTTAAAAGGAAGGGGGGTATCGGAAAGTTGTGCGTTTGAATTATAAATTATAAATTTGCGAATGCCATCTGTTACAGCACCTATACCGCAAAAAATTGCATTAAGGTTTGAGGTGCTTTTAGAAAGCTTAAGCATTTCATCACGCTGTTTGTCCGAAACAAGACATCCGCCGTTTTCTATGAGATGATAGATAACTTCGTCCTTGCAGTCGGATGGAACTTTAACCGTGACTGAGCCATTTAATTCTTCGGTAAGCTTTTTTGCATTTTCTTTTGGGGATATATCATTACAAAAAGTAATTATGACAGTTCCTCCTCAAAAAGCTTTTTGCCGTACTCGGCAAGATATGTGTCTTGTTCTTCGCTTCCGCCGCTTATTCCCAGAGCACCGATTATCTGACCGTTATTTTCCAGAGTAACACCGCCGCCAAAAATTACAATCTTGTTTTGGTTGGTAAACTGAATTCCGTATAAGTCTCTTTCGGGTTGGGACAGAGCTTTGAGAGCGAGGGTAGACATTTTTACAGCTACCGAAGTATAAGCCTTGTTTACGGCTATGTCGTAGCTTGCAATATAGGAATCATCCATACATTCTACAACAACAGGTCTTGCGGCAGCGTTTGCCACGGCTACAACGACCTTTAAGCCGATTCTTTCTGCTTCCCTCTCGACCTTTTCGCAAAGCTTCTTTGCTGCCGACAGGGTTATGTATCTTTTAGAATATTCGGTTTTAGCATCCGCATAAGTTTTAAGCACACTTTGAGTTACGGTGTCGACCAAAATATTAAAAGTTTTGTCGTCCATGGCTTATTTACCGAGTTCTTCCATTACTTTCTTGGTAATTGCGGCAATAAGGTCAGCGTCAGCAGAAGCACATGAGCCTAAAGCATTTGTCTTTTCTACACCCATGTTGCAGTTGTGGCAGCTCTTGCCGTGAACATTTAAGCAGATGTCAGCAGGATGCTTACCGGTCATGCCGAATGCCTTTCTGATTTCATAAAGTCTCTTAACCTGAGTAGCGGAAAGTTCCTTGGGACCGCCGAGAGTCTTTGAGTGATAGAGAAGCTCTGCGTAGAATTCGAGAGATTCCATCTTGTGATATGCACTCAAAAGATTGTCAGAGTAGGTAAGAGCACCGTGGTTTGCGAGAAGAACTGCATCAAAGTGCTGGAGGTACTTTTCTACTGCATCGGGAATTTCCTCTGTGGAGGGTGTGCCGTAGTCAGCAATCGGAACGCAGCCGAGAGCAATTACAGCTTCGGGCATGATGGGCTGTGTGAGCGGAATACCTGCGATAGCAAAGCTTGTTGCATAGATAGGATGTGCATGTACAACAGATTTTACATCAGGTCTCTGCTTGTAAACTCTCATGTGCATCTTGATTTCGGAAGAAGGACGGAAGTTTCCGTTTGCGGAAATTACATTGCCTTCTGCATCTACTTTGCAGATGTAGTCGGGAGTCATAAAGCCCTTACTTACACCGGTAGGTGTGCAAAGGAATTCGTTATCGCTGATTTTAACGGAGATGTTACCGTCGTGTGCAGCAACCATTCCTCTGTTGTAGATTCTCTTACCGATGTCACAAATTTGTTTTTTGATTTCAAATTCGTTTGTCATAATATCTATCTCCTTATAAAAATTTTATACCATCATTGTAATAATAACATATATAATATGCCATGTCAATACAAAAATGTTGGTTTTTTTACTTTTTTCTTTGTTTTTCTTTGTTTTGTCAAATCCAACCCATATATTCTTTGATTTCGTCTATTCCTTGGTTTGCGAGAGAGTTGACTTTGAAGATTTTTTTGCATCCTGCAAGACGAAGCCATTTTTCAGCACTTTGAACATTTGCGTTTTTGTGGTCTATTTTGGTAACTATGCCTACAACTTCCTTTGTTGTCATGCAGGTGATGTTGGGACTGAAAAGAGAATATGGCTCGGTTGCACTTAAGAGAAGACCTATTACATCTGCTTCGTATGAATATATAGCAAGTGCAGTGCCCAGATTTTTTGTCTGAATGTATTCTCCGGGAGTATCTATAAGCATACTGTTCATACTTATAGCCTGTGTTTTTTCGTATTCAATGCTTCTGTGCTCAAGTGCCTGCGTCAAAGTGGTTTTGCCCGCTTCGCTTCTGCCTATAAGCATAAGGCGTTTTTTTGTTTTCATGTTTTTGTTATTTGACATACTTCGTATCCTAATGTATTTTTTATGTAGTCGCTAAGTGCATCAAAGGCTGCAGTTACTGCAGATACAGTTCCTGTGATTATGAGTGTACCGCTGAATCTGTCCACAAAGCCGATTTCCGCACCCGAAGATTTTATGGCGATATCGGCAGCTATGATAACTGTCTCGCTCGGAGATATAGTCATTATTCCTATAGCTCCGTAGTTGTAATCGTCTGTTGTGTCCAGACCTAATTTCTGGTAGAGCACATCGTCGGGGTTTGCAATTATGTGCAGAAGTGTAATCTGCTTTCCGGGAACAAGCTCCTGGACTATTCTCATTTTATCTTGTGGCAAAAGATTATCCATGTTTATCCTCCAGTATTTATGGTTAGAATATATAATAGGTAAGTTTTCGGGATTTATCGATTGGCGATTATGTTTTCAAAGTCTTTTTCAATGCTTTGGCTTACTTTATCGGCACTCTTTTTTATGGCTGGTTTTGCACCGATTGCCGCATAAGATGTACCGCATACCTCAAACATACCGAGGTCGTTTACATTATCGCCGAAAGCAAATGAATTTTCTTTCTTAATATCAAGAAGTTTCATTATATGTAAAACGGCATCCTTTTTGTCGCAGTTTTCGGCAACGTATTCATTCATTGCATAGTTTTTGTACACAATAGGCAGGGGACATGATACAGTTTTATCGAAATCAGATATTTTGTAGATGTCCTCTTCAATATCAGATATATCATCTATGCGAACGATATGATTTCTGTATTGTTTTGCTGCAGAGCGAAGAGTAACGGAGTTTTGCGATTTAATGTATGTAACATATTTGCTGTGAGCGGTGTATTGCTTAAATTCAGCAAACATGGATTTATCCATAGGTTTACTCATTAGCGTACGCTCTTTAAACACCGTAAGCGAGCCATCGTTGCACACAAAGAAAATATCGTCTTCAAACTCCTTGAAAAACTCTTTGAGTTCTATGTAGGTTCTGCCCGAAGATACGGCAAACAAATTGCCGGATTCAAGGATTTTGTATATTGAGTTTTTAATGTTTTTATTAAGAACTTTTTCGTTTCTCAAAAGCAAAGTTCCGTCTAAATCAGAAAAGATAATTTTCATCATAAAACCCCTCTTATCATTCACTATCAATTTTACAATGTTTTTATAAAAAAGTCAATAGAAAAACAACAAAAGTCAAAGCAAAACCACAAAAAACAAACAAAATTAAAGTTTTGCCAAATTGTGAGCTAAAATTATTGACTTTGCTCCAAATAATGTTGTATAATTAAATATCTATTTACATAATTAAGGAGGCAGGCCGATGAACAAATTGTTTTTGCCGCAAGGTTACAAACCTCAGCTGGACAGATACGATACTCAAAGAGCCATAGCATATATTAAACAAACTTTTCAGGAAGAATTTGCTTCGGCGCTTAATTTAAAAAGAGTATCGGCACCGCTTTTTGTAACCGAGAATTCAGGACTAAATGACAATCTTAACGGCTACGAACGCCCTGTTTCTTTTGATGTTCCCGCTGTTGGTGCAGATGCACAGATAGTTCATTCGCTTGCCAAATGGAAAAGGCTTGCACTCAAAAAGTATGAGTTCAGTGTTGGGAACGGTCTTTACACAGACATGAATGCAATAAGACGCGATGAAGAACTGGATAATCTTCATTCAATATATGTTGACCAGTGGGACTGGGAAAAAGTGATAACAAGAGAATCGAGAAATGTTGATTATCTAAAAAAAGTTGTATCTGCCATTGTTAAGGCAATATGTGATACAAATGACAGATTAAAGGTACGCTATCCGTCGCTTTCGTCCTCGCTTTGTCCCGAAGTTTCCTTTGTGACAACACAGGAGCTTGAGGATATGTATCCCGATATGACAGCCTCCCAGAGAGAAAATGCATATGTAAAAGAACACAAGACGGCATTTATAATGCAGATAGGCGGAGCTCTGCGCTCTGGCAAACCGCACGACGGACGCGCGCCCGATTATGACGATTGGGCTCTTAACGGGGACATCTTCTTCTGGAATGATGTTTTGGACCGTGCAATAGAGATTTCATCTATGGGTATCAGGGTGGACAGTGAGTCGCTTGACAGACAGCTTACGATTTCGGGTTGCGATGACAGAAGAAATCTTGAGTTCCACAAGATGCTTTTAAACGATGAGCTTCCGCTTACAATCGGAGGCGGTATCGGTCAATCAAGACTCTGTATGCTCATGCTCGGATGCGCCCACATAGGCGAAGTTCAGGTAAGCATATGGGATGAAAAAACACTTAAAGCTTGTAAGGAAGCAGGAATCTTCCTATTATAAATTATTGACGAGGTGCAATACACAATGAAAATCAGAGAGTTATACAATTCTTATACAGATTTGGACGGAAAGGAAATATCCGTAAACGGTTGGGTAAGAAATTTAAGAGATTCCAAGGTTTTTGGTTTTATCGAGTTAAATGACGGCTCATTCTTTAAGCCTGTACAGGTTGTTTTTGAGGAAGAGAGGATTTCCAATTTTGCAAAGATATGCAAGCTCAATATTGGTGCTTCCGTAAGGGTAAAAGGCATTTTGGTTGTAACACCCGATGCAAAACAGCCATTTGAGATAAAGGCAACAAGTATTGATGTAGAGGGTGAAAGTACACCCGATTATCCTCTCCAGCCCAAGAGACATTCTTTTGAGTTTTTGAGAACAATACCGCACCTAAGGGCAAGAACAAATACTTTCTCTGCGGTATTTCGTGTGCGTTCTCTCGTTGCATATGCTATACACAAATTCTTCAACGAAAGAGGCTTTGTGTATGTTCATACACCCATTATCACAGGTTCCGACTGCGAGGGTGCGGGTGAAATGTTCAGAGTTACCACTATGGACTTAAATGAAATACCCAAGACAGAAGACGGAAATGTGGATTATACAGAAGATTTCTTCAAGAGAGAGACATCTCTAACTGTTTCGGGTCAGCTCGAGGGTGAAACCTTTGCCATGGCTTTTGGTGACATATATACATTTGGTCCCACATTCAGAGCAGAGAATTCCAACACAGCAAGACACGCTGCAGAATTCTGGATGATTGAGCCTGAAATTGCATTTGCTGATTTAAATGATGACATGAAGCTTGCCGAGGATATGTTAAAGTTTGTAATAAGCTATGTGCTCGAAAATGCGCCCGAAGAAATGGAATTCTTCAATAAGTTCATGGATAAGGGACTTTTGGAGCGCTTGAATGGTATATTAAACAGTGAGTTTGGTCATGTTACCTATACCGAAGCTATAGAAATACTCGAAAAGAGCGGCAAGAAGTTTGAATATCCTGTTAAGTGGGGTATGGACCTCCAGACAGAGCACGAAAGATATCTTACAGAGGAAGTTTATAAAAAACCTCTCTTTGTTACCGATTATCCCAAGGAAATAAAGGCATTTTACATGAGACTCAATGACGACGGCAAGACTGTTGCTGCCATGGATTGCCTTGTGCCCGGAATCGGCGAAATTATCGGCGGAAGCCAGAGAGAAGAAAGAATGGATATTCTCGAAGCGAGAATGGATGAGCTCGGTCTTAAGAAGGAGGATTATGCTCATTATCTCGACCTCAGAAGATACGGCGGTACAAAGCATGCGGGCTTTGGCTTAGGCTTTGAAAGAGCAGTTATGTATCTTACAGGTATGGCAAACATCCGCGATGTTCTTCCTTATCCCAGAACTGTAAATAATCTTGGTTAATTTTAAAAAACACGAAACTTCGATGGGTTTCGTGTTTTTTATTGCAAAATTTGTGGAATTACTATATAATATAATAAGATGTTGGTTTTGGAGGTTTATCATGAATAGTAATATCGTACCTCATATCGGAATGAGGAAACTTAAAAGTATAATGGCTGTTACTGTTGCTTTTGTAATATGGCAGATTATTCGTCTTTTCCTGCCGGGTCTGGAGGAACATCCCATTTTTGCCTATATATACGCTATTATAGAATTAAGAGATACTTTGGAGAAAACAAAGACATTTGGAAAATTGCGAATCAAAGCCACTATAGTGGGTCTTATAATAGGTCTTTTGTTTGTAGCTTTATCGGCCCGTCTGTGTGCATTAACAACAGCAAGCTGGCAGCGTGTATTTATAGATTTTGTACTGGTGCTTATTGCAACCATTATATCACTTACTGCAGCAGAACTTGTAAAGTGCGAAAATTTCTGCGGTATCGCTGCTATTATAACGGTAATCTGCATGTTGTCACATTCGGATACAGACAGATATTTGTATGCAACAATGCGTGTGTTCCAAACACTGCTGGGTGTGTTCTCGGCATTTGTAATAAACTATTTTGTACGAAGAAAAGTAAAAGAATAAAAGTGTTTTATTCGGGGAGGTGTTTGCATTGGAAAAATATAATTGCGGAAACGCATGTGCGGATATTCATTTTGCGGTATCTTACTGCGTTAAAGGAGAAAGCAGTAAAACCACGGTTGATTACGGTACTGCAAGTATTGATGTGGAAAGAGAAAGAATTGCGCTCGATAACGGAGACCTAATCACAAGACTCAAAATTACCAACACTTCGGATAATTCGATGAAATTAATTTCTGCATATCCAATACTTACAGACAATCTTGAAATAGGGGAGTTTTCCTCTTGCGACTGGAAAATTTTTAACGGTTCAAGACAGCTGGGTGATATTCCCGCCTCCTGTATTTTAGGTGTAAGAGACCATTCATTCGCACATGCGGCAGACCGCCTTTCCGATGAGGGAATGCCGCAGCGCAATTATACAACAGGCGATGCTGTGCTTCGCGGAGACGGTATCACCATAATTAAATCAGGCAAGACTTTTGTATGTCTTGAGGTTTTGACAAACGACAAGCAGATAACCGATATAAGTATATCCTCTGATTGTAAAGGCGCCTTAAAGGCAATTCGTGTCGGCGGTGAATTTAATTGCATATTGGATTGCGGTGAAACCATATACACCGACTGGGTAAGAATCGTTACAGGCGGCAATCTTGCGCGTCTTTTGGATGAGTATTCTGCCAAACGCAAGGAAATGTCGGATGCACAGGATATTAAAAACGACGGTGCCGTTTGTTTAATAGATGATGTAAGCTCTGCAGAGCAAATTTCCGAGAAACTTTCATTCTTAAAGAGCCTTCGTGCGCCTTTTAACTATGTGGAGATATCGGGCAAATGGTATATGGCGGCAGGAGACTGGGAGGATGGCGAAGGAATTAATATAAGACATCTGTCCGCGCTTATTAACAGAAGCGGTTACAGGGCAGGTATTTATACCATGCCGTTTTTGGTAGATAAGGATTCAGAACTCTTCAGTGCAGAAAACAAATGGCTTTTGCGCCATGGGGACGGCTCATATTGTACTTATACCGCAGACGGAAAAACGTATGCAATTTTAGATATTTCGCAAGATGAGTGCGTAGAGTGGGTTGCCATGCTGTATAAGAGACTCTCGGCATTGGGCTTTTATCTTCATCATGCAGACCATACAATATGCTTTATGCTTCAGAAAGATGTCATTTTGCATAATCCGAAGCTTAGCCTTTCCAAAGCGTACAAAAATGCTATGTTGGCGATAAAAGATGCCATAGGCGAAGATGGATATCTGTATACAACAAATGCCTTTTCGCCTATGCTGTGCGGAATTTCGGATTCCAACCAGATATGTTCGGATATATCCGCACTCAAGGACAAAAATAATTCAAATATATGTGCCAAAATTGCAAATCAATGCGCTTTTCGGTCATACAGTTCACTGTGGTGGAACAGTACATGTGGCTTTGTATTTGATAGTGAATTCTTGCAAAAGTACTCCCGCGATGAGAAAAGATATCTTTTTGCATGCGAATACATATGTGCATCTCCAGCAGTTGTGGGAAACCTGTCAACAAACGATGAGCTTAAGTCTCTTCGCCTGCTATATCCCGCAGTACCGACCAGAGTATATCCGAGGGATATGTTTGGCGACAATGCATTTGTAAGTGTCGTGGATGTTGAAGTAAACGATTCGTATCATACTGTTTGCTTCTTTAACAACAGTTTTACAGATGTAGAGCTTTGCTTCAGGCTGGATTCAAATCTGTGCGGAGGTTATGTAGACCATGCTTCGGAGTACAATATATCCTCGTATTTCGGGAAAACAAAGGTTCTTGACTGCAAATATGACGATATAATAAAAATTGGAACAATACCGCCAAATTCATGCGAGATAGTTAAAATTGCCAAGAGCGACCAACCACACATAATATTTAGCGACATGCATCTTTCCATGGGTGGCGAGGCAGATATCAGTTTTAAGGATGATATTGTAACAGTATCGGGCAAAAATCTTTTTAACTGCAGAGGAAATTATGTGGTTGTACTTCCCAAAAACTATCAATGTGCAGACGGCAGACGAGAGTATTCTTTTACAATCAACGGAGAGGGCTTCTTCTCCTATGAAAAACAGGTAAAACCAATAAACCTTATGGGGTGATACAGATGGAAATTGTATCGGGCAGAAGTAAATCAGGAAAAACCAAATACATTTATGACAAAATAGCCTCTCTTGTAAAAAGCGGACAGCAGGCTATGCTTATTGTGCCCGAACAATTCAGCCACGGGGCAGAACGGCATCTTCTGGAGCTTGTGGATACAATAGGCGAGGGTGGTGTTGAGGTTTTCTCTTTTGAACATCTTGCCACGGCAACACAGGCCCGTATAGGATGCCCTCATGCAGAAAAAATAAATCCCGTTGCAAAATCTCTTATAATAAAAAACATTCTTGCAGACGGTGAGTTCGAATTCTATAAAAATGCAGGTCAGCAAAAAGGGTTTGCGGAAATTGTTGCAGGCTCTATGGCTGAATTTAAAAAGTATATGATTATGCCCGATACACTCCTGCAGCTTGCCAATGATTCGGATAATAAGGTGCTTGGTATGAAGCTTCGGGACCTTTCCTGTATATATCGTTCTTATGAAGAGAAATTGTCGGAGTACTACGAAGATACAGACGAACCGCTCTCAATACTTGCAAAACAGTTAAGCACCTTTCCGCTATATGCGGAAAAACATATATTTTTGGACGGATTTGATACCTTTGTGCCTCAGGAACTTGAAATAATAAGGGTTTTGTCAAATGCGTGCAAAAGTCTTACAATAGCTCTGTGCGGCGATGAAAAAGAGAGTAACACCACGCTTTTTATGCCCACATCCGATACGTTTGCGAGACTTACAAAGGAGCTTAATTCTGCGCCAAAAATTACCAGACTTACTAAAACATATTTTGCCTCCGATGAGCTTTCGCATTTGGAGAAGAATCTCTTTGGTTTTAAAGCCGCTCCTTACGGGAAAACCGCAAAAGATATAGAGGTTTATGCACTTTCAAACCCCTTAAGCGAAGTCGAAAATTGTGCTTATACAATAAAGAAACTCATATCTCACTGCGGCTACAGATACAGCGATATAGGAATTGTATGTTCTGATATAGCAATGTACAAAATGCATATTGAGAAAGTATTCGACTATGCGGATATCGAGTATTTTATAGATGAAAAGGATGACGTACTAAACCATCATTTGGTGCGTTTTGTTCTTGGACTTTTGGAAGTTTATACAGAAGACTACAGCTATAGCTCGGTTTTTAATTACTTAAAAACCTCATTTGTAGATGCTAATCCGAGTCATATTGCTCTTTTGGAACGCTTTATACAAAAGACGGGAATCCGACGTCTGACATGGCTTGATGATGAAAGATGGAACGCGCTTGTTGATGCCAATTACAAAGATGATGACACAAGTGCAAAAATAATTTCGGACATACGAAATAAATATATTCTTCCGCTTGCAAAGATGCACGAAAAATTAAAAGGCAAAAACACTGTGCGTCACGATGCAACCGTACTTTTTGACTATATATCACATCTGGAAATGCCAAAAATGATATCGGAATATATAGAAAAATTTGAAGCCGAGGGCGAACTTCGTCTTGCAAAAGAGTACGAACAAATATGGCAGGTTATTCTTGATGCACTTGATGAAACCGTACACATAAATTCCGATAAAAAAATAAGTCCGAAGAGCTTTTACGAAATGCTTGTTACCGCATTTTCTCAGCAAAAGGTGGGCTTTATTCCGTCTTCTATAGATTGTGTTCTTGTGGGCAATGCGGAGAGGACGCGTTTTGAGGATATAAAGGTACTGTATGTACTGGGCGTAAATGAATCTCTTTTCCCCATGGCGCTTAAACCCGACGGCGTATTAAATGATTCCGATAAGCTTGAAATGAAAAACTGCGGCATTGAATTTTCGACCACTTCTTCGGTTGCGGCATACTATTTTCAGTATTCTTCATACCGCACCTTTACCATGCCCTCGGACAAGCTTTATATATCGTATTCAAAGTGCGGAAATGATTCCAAGACTTTAAGAAAATCCTATATAATAGACCGCCTTTTGAAAATGTTTGGCATTAAGGAAAAAATCGAGAACGATTTCTCCGATATTTACTCTTTGTATGCAAAGGGTCCCGCTCGTGAAATGCTTTGCAAAAACATTGCTGCCTTTGAGTCGGGCAGAGATATAGCGGGCGATTGGAAAAATCTCTATGATTATTTTAATTGCGATGAAGAATTTACGGCCAGATTAAAAAGGTTCATGGATACGCATAATTTTGCGGGTCAGATAAGCAGTACCAATCTTAAAAAATTAATTCCCATGCTTTCGTATACATCTGTTTCAAAACTGGAAAGATACATGGCTTGCAAATATGCGTATTTTATAGACTATGTTTTAAATATTGACAGACCCAAGACAGAAACCGTGGATGCACTTGATATTGGTAATATTACTCACAAGGTTCTTGAGGTGATTTCCTGCAAATATGCTTCGGATATAAAAACTCTGTCAAGCTGCAAAGAAAGCGATGTACTGGGGTTAATAGATGATAAGATAGATGAATACATCTGCGAACTGTCCAAATATTCGGATGAACTTTCTGCAAGGGATATGTACGCCGTAAAGCGTCTTAAAAATTCTATTTTGCTGTGTTTCAATGCCGTAAAAAATCAGCTTCTTAATTCCAAGTTCGAGCCTTTGGGATATGAAATAGAATTCAGCGAAAAATCAGAACTTGGACCTATACATTTAACTACCGCTGATGGTACTGATGTAAAACTTACGGGTAAGATTGACCGTGCCGATATATATACAAGCGGAGATACTTCGTATATTCGTGTAATAGACTACAAAACAGGCAAAAAAGAGCTTAAGCTGGATGATGTATTTTATGGTTTAAACATGCAGCTTATGGTATATCTTAGTAAACTTGTAGGAGTTGAAAATAGTAACAAACATGGAGGTGCTTTGTACTTTTCTGTTTCGGATGTATCTGTAAAATCCGACTCAAAAATGATGCCCGAGGAAGCGAAAAAAGCTATCGAAGCGTCGCTTGGTTTAAAAGGATTGATACCGTATGACGAAGCGGTGCTTGATGCTTATGACAAGAAGACGGCTTCCTCTGTAAAGCGTGCAAACACTTCGGGAAATGCCGTATCCTTAGACGGATTTGAAACCATAGATTCATACCTTAAGAAAAAACTTGGAGAAATCTGTTCTGATATGTTCAGGGGCGATTATTCCATTCTTCCGTACAAAAAAGGGAACTTCTCGCCGTGTGATTATTGTGGGTACAGTTCTGTTTGCAGATTTGACCCGACATGCAAGGAAGAAAAATACAGATTCTATAAATCCGTATCTGCAAATGCCCAAATCATAAAGGAAATGGAGGAAGAGCTAAATGTGGACACCAGCCCAGGAGATTGCAATTAACGCAGAGTGTGCCGCAAATCTCGTATCCGCTGCGGCAGGCTCGGGTAAAACAGCAGTAATGGTAGAGCGTATAGTGTCAAGGGTTTTAAAGGGTAAAACCGATATTGATAAGCTTCTTGTCGTTACCTTTACAAATGCAGCTGCCTCCGAAATGAAAAGCAGGCTTATGAACAGTATTATGGATAATCTTGATACTACAGATGAGCCCGACAGATTAAATAAACAGCTTATGCTTATAAACAATGCCGATATTTGTACAATAGACAGTTTTTGTCTTAATATTCTGCGCAATAATTTCTATAAGCTTGATTTGGACCCCGGTTTTAAAATTGCAGATAATGCCGAGATAGAGCTTATAAAATCCGATGTCTTAAAGGAAGTGTTTGAAAAGCACTATGCCTCTGATGATGAGGGCTTTTTAAAGCTTATAGATTGTTATACTGCAAAAAAAGACGATGAGCTTTTTGAACTTGTATTAAAAATTTTTGAATTTACAAATTCCATGCCTCTCGGCACAGATGAGCTTTATACAATGCTTCGTAAATTTAAGGATACCGCATGGCAGGATTATTTTGTGTGCAAGGCACAGGATATTTTCGATAAGGCGATAGAGTATTATGATACTGCCATAGAAGAAAGCTCACTTACTCCCGAATTTGACAAGATAAGAAATTTGCTTTTGGACGAAAAAAACAATTATGTTCTGGCAAAAAAGATGGTGACATGGGACGATATATGCAGTATTCTTAAAACCTTTGAATTCGGAACACTGCGCTTTCCTACGGGAACCTCGGATGAGGATAAATTACCCATTAAGCTGCCGAGAGATGCTGCAAAAGCCTATAAAAAAGAGCTTGAAAAAATATTCTCTGCACCTTTGCGCAATATAGAGGAAGATATGAATATAGCATATGCTTCTTTGGAAAAGCTTGTTGAAATAACAATGGAATTTGCCTCTGAATTTGCAGAGGCAAAGGCAAATTCAGCCCTTATAGATTTCACCGATGTTGAGCATATGGCACTGCATCTCCTGCAGGATGAAAGCGGTAAGCAGAGCGAACTTGCAAAGCAACTCATGAAAAAATACGAAGAAATATATGTAGATGAGTATCAGGATTGCAATGCCGTACAGGAGAAGCTTTTTTCACTTATATCACGAGAGAACACGGGAAAGCCCAACATGTTTATGGTAGGGGATATGAAGCAGAGTATCTATGGTTTTCGCGGTTCTCAGCCTGATTTGTTCAAAGCCAAGGCAGATGCATATCCGTCTTATACCGAGGGCAATCCCTACAACAAAATCGTTCTTAACAAAAATTTCAGAAGCAGAGAGACTATTATCCAAGCTGTAAATCACATCTTTTCGCAGGTTATGTCCGATAGGTGCGGTGATGTAAAGTACAGCGAGGAGGAATTCTTGTATTACAATAAGGATTCCTACGAAAATGTAAATCCCGATACGAAGTGTGTGGATGTTGTGCTTATAGAAACAGAGTCCGTACATGAATACGCCTCTGTAACCGACTCGGTTGAAGATATAAAAAAGGTCGAAGCCGAAGCTATATATGTGACTAATAAAATCAAAGAGATGATGTCTTCCCAAAAGCCGTATATGATATATGACAAGCCGCAAAAAAAATACAGACCCTTGCGGTATAGCGACATCTGTGTGCTCTTGCGTTCTGGCAAAGACAAGGCGCGCTCATTTGACAGAATACTCTCCGGTGCGCAGATACCCGTGTATTGTGAAAGCGGTGACGATTACTTCGGTTCGCCCGAAATTTCCTTTATCATAGCTTTCTTAAAGATTATAGATAACCCTTATGATGATGTATCGCTTCTTTCGGTAATGCGTCATCCCGTGTTTTCGTTTACGGAGGACGATTTTGTGAGCATAAGGCTTGCAAAAACCAAGGGATATTTCTACAATTCCGTAAAAAGCTATCTTGCCCAAAATTCAAATGAGCTTTGCGGTAAACTCAATGACTTCCTCAGCATAACCAAAAATTTCTATGAACGTTCAAAATTCCTTTCCACAGACAAACTCATATGGGAGATAATACGCGATACGGATTATATGAGTTACCTTACATTTCTGCCTAATTCAGAACTCAAAAAAGCAAATGTAAAAGCTCTTATGTCCAAGGCATATGATTTCGAAAAAACCTCATACAAGGGTGTTTTTAACTTTATTCGCTATATAGATTCTCTCGGTAAGAATAACAAGGATGTTGAAAGTGCCAGACTTTTAACTGATGATGAGGATGTTGTTCGGATTATGACCATACACAAGAGTAAAGGTCTTGAATTTCCCGTGGTATTTTTGTGTGATGCATCCAAACAGTTCAATGAGAATGATATTACTAGAAGCAAGGTGCTTATGCACAAAGATGGCGGATTCGGTGTTGATTATTATGATTTGTATCACAGATATCATTACGAGTTACCGCAGAAGAAAATGTTAAAAGATGTTATTCGCAGAGAGCTTGTTTCCGAAGAAATGAGGGTTTTGTATGTCGCACTCACCCGCCCGCGAGAAAAGCTCTTTATCGTTGGGTCTGAAAGAAACTTACATTCAAAACTGCAAAAAATCTCCGAAAAAATCATGTGTGAGGATTTCTGTTTTTCAGGTGAAACGGCATTGGATGTTAAATCGTATATGGATTGGATACTGATGTCTGTTATACGAGACAAAAGCACCTCTGTTTATGACAAGGGCTTTGGTTATAAAACCCGAGTCGATTCCAACGGAATTTTCAGAATTTCAATACTTAATAAGGATAACATGGTGCTTAACATAAATGACGAAAAAGCACAACGAGACTTCTCTGCGTTATCATCTGTAGATAACAATGAGGTTTCGGAAATTCTGGATTTTGTCTATCCGTATTCTTCTCTTCGCGAAATTCCGTCAAATATGTCTGTAACAGAGTTAAAGCGTATAGAAAACAGCGATGATGTCTACGAGTTTTATAAATCTGTAAAGCTTGCAGTACCGCGTTTTTACAGCGGTACAGAGACTTTGTCGGCAGCAGAAATAGGCACGGCAACACATCTTGTTATGGAAAAACTGGATTTTTCGTCTGCAGACACGGCAGAGGATATTTGTGCGCAGATAGATTCATTGGTTTATCAAAGATTTCTTACAGAGCGTCAGGCAAAAGCTGTAAATGTGCATAATATTGTGCGTATTCTTCAAACCGATATCGGCAGAAAGATGAAGGCAAGTTCAAATCTCAAACGGGAATACAGCTTTAAGTATCTTATAGATGCACGTGAATTTTCGCAAGATGTCAGAGCGGACGAAAAGATTGTAATTCAGGGTATGATAGATGTGTTCTTTGAGGACGCAAACGGAGATATCATAATCGCAGATTACAAGACAGATAAAACAAATGGGAAAATAAGCGAAATAAAAAAGCGTTATGCTCCCCAGCTCAAATACTACAAAATTGCTCTCGAAAGAGCTTTGGGCAAAAAAATAAGCGGAAGCTATCTGCTTCTGCTTGATTGCGGGCAAGCGGTTGAATGTTAAAAAAGACGGTGAAAAGCACCGTCTTTTTTAAATTAAATCTTTAAAGTCATATATGTATTTGTCGCATATAAGTTCCATGTTGTCCTTGTCTTTTGCACTGTACTCATCATAAATGCCTATTACATAAAAACCGCCTGATTTGGCGCCCTTTGCCGCCATCAGCAAATCCTCGCAAACTATACATTCCGATGGCATTACATCCATAAGAGATGCGCATTTTAAGTAAATATCAGGGAATTCTTTCGGCCTTTTAACCTCCGAAAGAGTAACAATATTATCAACATACTCTAAAATCCCGTTGGATTTAAGCGCAGTTTCTATAAGACTTAATTCCGTAGCGCTGGCAATGGATATTTTTATGCCGTTATCTTTTAAATAAGACAAATATTCCTTGGCGCCCCGCTTCAAATCCACCTTTCTGTAGGCTTCATCTGCCATTTCCACCCATTCTGATATAAGCTCCTCTGGAGTGTCGGTAAGCGAAAACCGTTCTATTGTGTACACGGCTGTTTCGTAGGAGCCAAGATGTGCTATTGCATGCATATAATCATCGGGCACATCTATACCTCTTCGGGCGAGAAAATCCACATCTATTTTGTTCCAGATACCCATAGAGTCGGCAAGTGTACCGTCAAGATCAAAAATAACGCCTTTGTACCATGGCATAAAATCACCTCGCCAAACACTATAACACAAAAATCTGAAAAAAGTCAATAAAAAGCACATAAAATCAATTTTACAGTATTTATCTATTGAAAAACTTTAATTTATTTAGTATAATATATATAATTATTTTAATTTGGGAATTTATGAGGTTATATAAAATGTGTAATACAGAAGAAAAGAACAATTTAAAAATATACCCTGTGCTTGCTTTGCGCGGTCTTCCTATTTTTCCGGGGTCGGTAGTGCATTTTGATGTAGGCAGGGATATATCTATAGATGCCGTGGAAAAAGCCATGAAATCGGGTAAGGAAATACTTGTAATCGCACAGATAGACCCCGATGTGGAATCTCCGCAGGCGGAAGATTTATACAGAGTAGGAACACTTTGCGCTATAAAACAGGTTTTGCGTATTTCTGAGGGTAACTTAAGGATACTTATTGAGGGTAAGTGCAGGGCAGAGGTGATTGAATTTACTGACTTTGCGCCAAGTATCATATGCAGCGCTGTTTTGGAAAGTGCAGAAGAAATAATTGATGACTGCGTACTTGCAGAGGCTTATGTGCGTGAACTTAAGAGGATATCTGCAGAGTACTTTTCACTTGTTGGTAAGCTTCCTGACGAGATGAATATATCATTTGCAAGGGAAAAGGAACCAAATGCCTTTTCGGATTCACTTTCTTCATCCATTATGCTCGATGTTGAGCAAAAGCAACAGCTTCTTGAAGAAAGGGATGTATTAAAGAGACTTGCACTTCTTCTAAGTATGATGCATCATGAGATTGCAGTACTCAAAGTGGAAAAGGATATATCAAGTAAGGTTAAACACAAAATAGACGACAATCAAAAGGATTTTTATCTTCGCGAACAACTCAAGGTAATACGCGAGGAATTGGGCGATACATCAGATGACGAATGTGATTTTTACTTTGCAGAGGCGGAAAAAACCAAGTTCCCCGATGAAGTAGCCGAAAAGTTCAGAAAAGAACTGGACAGACTTTCAAAAATGCAGACATCTTCTCCTGAAGCCACGGTTATACGCAACTATCTTGATTTGCTTTTGGAAATTCCGTGGGATAAAAAGAGTACGGAGATAGAAGATATGGCTGTTTCGAAAAAAATCCTTGAAGACAGCCATCACGGTCTCGAAAAAGTCAAGGAGCGTATTATAGAATTTTTGGCAGTAAGAAAGCTCTCAAAAGGCAAAAAGTCACCTGTAATTTGCCTTGTAGGACCTCCCGGAGTAGGAAAAACAAGTATAGCCAAGGCGGTAAGCAAGGCTATTGGCAGAGAGTATGTACGTATGTCCTTGGGCGGTGTGCATGACGAAGCGGAAATCCGAGGACACAGACGCACATATATAGGCTCTATGCCGGGAAGAATTGTAAATGCCGTCAAGCAGGCAGGTACGCTCAATCCGCTTATACTTCTTGATGAAATAGACAAGGTAGGACAGGATTACAGGGGTAATGTAAGCGCAGCACTCCTTGAAGTGCTTGATACTGAACAGAATTTTGCATTTCGCGACCACTATCTTGAGTGCGATTTAGACCTTAGCGATGTACTGTTCTTTACAACGGCAAACTCTTTGGAAAACATAGACAGACCGCTTCTTGACAGAATGGAAATCATCGAGATAAACGGTTATACCGATGCAGAAAAACTCATGATTGCCAAAAAATTTATAATTCCAAAGCAATTCGAGGAAAACGGTCTCAAAAAGTCTCAGCTTAAATTTACCGACGAAGCCGTTTCGGATATCATAAGATATTATACCAAGGAATCGGGTGTGCGTGAACTTGAAAGAAAGATTGCATCGGTTATGAGAAAGGCCGCAAGTGAGATTGTAACAGGCGGCAGGAAAAGCATAACAGCATCTTCCAAAACTCTGCAAAAGCTTTTAGGCAGACGAATATATGAAGATTTGGGTATAATAAATAAAGATGAGGTCGGAGTGGTTACAGGACTTGCCTGGACACAGTTTGGCGGTGACACTTTATCCATAGAGGTAAATGTAATGGATGGAAACGGTGATTTTGAACTCACGGGACAGCTTGGCGATGTCATGAAAGAATCTGCCAAGGCTGCCATAACATACATCCGTTCCAACGCCGAGAGACTTGGTATATCTGGTGATTTCCACGAAAAGAAAGACCTCCATGTGCATATACCGGAGGGCGCAGTTCCAAAGGACGGACCAAGCGCAGGTATTACCATGGCTACTGCTATGATATCTGCACTTTCGGGAAAAAAGGTAAGTAAAGCTGTTGCCATGACGGGTGAAATCACAATAACAGGAAGAATTCTTCCTATAGGCGGACTAAAAGAAAAGTCACTTGCGGCATATCGAAACGGCATAAAGACAATTTTGATACCCAAGGAAAATCTGCCCGACACTCTTGATTTGCCCGAAGAAATCAGAAAGGATATTAACTTTGTGGTTGCAGACAGCATGGATACGGTCCTTGCTACTGCACTGATAGGTTAAGCTAGTTTTATGAATATACACAATGCTTCTTTAACAATATCAGCAGTAAATCCAAAACAATACCCAAATAATGGCGTCCCTGAGGTTGCATTTGCAGGGCGCTCAAACGTGGGTAAATCGTCATTTATAAACAAGGTTTTAAACAGAAAATCTCTTGCACGGACAAGCTCAAAACCCGGCAAGACAGCTACGATTAATTTTTATAACATAGACAACTGTATAAATTTTGTAGACCTGCCCGGTTACGGATTTGCCAGAGTTTCCAAAGAGGAAAAGAAAAAATGGGCAGCCATGATAGAAACATATCTTAATACCCGTGAAACACTTTCTCAGGTGATTCTTATTGTAGACAGCCGTCATGCACCCACCGAGGATGATAAAGTCATGCTTAATTTCGTACGGGCAGTATGTGACAGAGCAGTAATTGTAGCATCAAAAACAGATAAGCTCAAAAAATCCGAGATTGATGCATCATTAAGGAGGATAATAACCGACCTTAAACTTGCGGGCGATGATATTATTATACCTTTCTCTGCCATTAACGGTGAGGGTGCAGATATGTTTTGGGATTATATAACACACATAGTTCTGGATTGCGAGGAGTAACACAATGAACATTTTAGACGGACTAAATGACAGACAAAGAGAAGCAGTTCTCACTACCGAGGGACCGCTGTTGGTACTTGCAGGAGCAGGAAGCGGAAAGACAACCGTTCTTACAAAAAGAATTGCGCACATAGTCGGAACGGGGCTTGCAAAGCCATGGCAGATACTTGCGATTACATTTACAAACAAGGCTGCAAGCGAGATGCTTTTGCGTATAACATCACTTGTATCCGACGGCACCTCGGATATGTGGATTAAAACTTTTCACAGCGCATGTCTGCGTATACTTCGCTACGATATAGAAAAGCTCGGAAGTAAATACACAAGAGAGTTTAATGTATATGATACAAATGACCAGAAACGTCTTGTAAAAGATATTTTAAAAAGTCTTAACATGAGTGAGGATATGTATCCCGTGAGGATGCTTATATCCCGCATTTCCGATATGAAAACCAAGGGAATTTCACCCGAGGAATTCGAAAACAGCGTATCAGACTTTAAACAAAAGGGTATTGCCCGCATATATGCCGCATACCAGAAAAGTCTTATGGATAATAATTCTTTGGATTTTGATGATTTGCTATCAAAAACAGTAGAGCTTTTTACAAAGTGTCCCGATGTTCTGGAATACTATCAGAACAAATTCAAATACATACTTGTAGACGAGTATCAGGATACAAACCACATACAGTACAGACTTGTTGCTATGCTTGCGTCCAAATACCGCAATCTTTGTGTTGTGGGCGATGATGACCAGAGCATATACAAATTCCGCGGTGCAGATATAACAAACATACTGGATTTCGAAAAGCAGTTCAAGGAAACAAAAACAATAAAGCTTGAGCAGAACTACCGTTCCACTCAAACCATACTTGATGCTGCAAATAATGTTATAAAAAACAATAAGGACAGAAAGGCTAAGAGCCTTTGGACAAGTGCGGGAAAAGGCGATAAAATAACTCTTTGCGTTCTTGATGACCAGATAGCCGAGGCATCCTACATAAATGCCTGTATAGAAAAGATGGTTTCTGCGGGCAAATACAAATACAACGATTTTGCAATACTCTACCGCACCAACGCACAGACAAGAGCATTCGAAGAAAATCTTACCTGCCCATACAGAATACTTGCAGGACTGAGATTCTATGACAGAAAAGAAATAAAGGATATACTTTCTTATTTAAGAGTAATATACAATCCTACAGACGATATAAATCTTACAAGAATTATAAATGTACCAAAAAGAGGAATAGGCGATGCTACCATTGCAAAAGTAAATGCCTTATCTTCGAGCCTTGGAAAGAGCATGTACGAAATTCTCATAAATCCTGAGTATAGCGATGCTCTCGGCAGAGCATCCGCGAAAATAGGCGAATTTTCCAAAATAATAATTGAGCTTATGGAACTTAAAAATAAGATTCCCGTAACAGCTCTTATTGATGAAATGCTTAAAAAGACAGGGTATGCCGAGTCCCTTCTTGCAGAAGACCCCAAGGAAGCACGCTCAAGGATAGAAAACATAGAGGAATTCCGCTCAAAAGCACTTGAATATCAGAACGCGGTAGAAAACCCTACGTTTGAAGGCTTTTTGGATAATATTTCGTTGGTTTCGGATGTAGATAATCTTGACGGAAATGAAGATGCCGTAGTTCTTATGACACTTCATTCGGCAAAGGGTCTGGAGTTCCCTGTAGTATTTATGTGCGGTATGGAAAAGGGGCTGTTCCCGAGTGCCATGTCCGAGGCGGAAGAAGGCGGTATGGAAGAGGAAAGGCGCCTGTGTTATGTTGGAATTACCCGTGCGAAAGAAAAACTGTTTATGACTGCTGCCAGATATCGTACACTCTACGGACAGACCGCTCCGCAGCTTCTGTCTCCGTTTGCAGAGGAAGTGCCCGATGAACTTATGGAAGATGCAGGTCAAAAGCGTAATTTCATAGCACGCAATTACGATAATTCTTATGGCAGTACATACAGAAGCTATGAAAGAAAAGTTGAAAGCTTCTCAGGGTTCGGCACACCGAAACAATCTATATCTGCCATCAAAGATAAATACAGCATGGTATCGGCTTCCTCGCTTGTGAATAAGGAATTTAATTTCAAAAAAGGCGATAGCGTAAAGCATAAAAAATTCGGAACAGGTATGATAGTTTCCATTGAGCCCTCAAACGGCGATTACATGGTGGAAATCCTGTTTAACAATATCGGCACCAAAAAGCTTTTGGCATCTATTGCCAAATTGGAAAAACTATGATATATGTAAAGGCGGTGTTCATTTATGATAAAAAAGTTTGATGACAAAAACATACATAGACTCGCTGAGGCATTTTCGTGTATACAAAATCCCGAGGAATGTCTTAATTTCCTGGCGGATTTATGTACCGTTTCCGAAGTTAAGGCTATGGCGCAAAGGCTTGAGGTAGCCGCTATGCTGAAAGATGGCAATGTGTATAGCGATATTGTATCCAAAACAGGTGCAAGCACCGCTACAATAAGCAGAGTAAACAATGCGCTTACTTACGGTGAGGACGGATACCGCACAGTTCTTGAAAGACTTAGTGAGGATAAATAGAGGATAATTATATGTATAACGAAACTCCTTACAATGATTTCGCATATGTCTACGATGCACTTACCGATGATGTTGAGTATGACAAGCGCTCCTCGTATATAGACGAGATTATAAAAAAGCATTTTTCGGGCAGGGCAGAACTTCTGTGTGACCTTGGATGCGGTACGGGAAGTATTTGTAAGCTACTGGATAAAAAAGGTTACGATTGTATAGGTATAGACAGTTCGGAGCCGATGCTTAATGTTGCTTTTCAAAAGGCTCCGAATATACTTTTTCTGAATCAGAACATTTGCGATTTTGAACTTTATGGAACTGTGGATGTGTTTTTGAGCACACTTGATACCATAAATTATGTTACCCAGTCCGAAGATGTGTATAAGATATTTAAGCTTGTAAACAATTATCTTAATCCCGGCGGAATTTTTATATTCGATGTGAATACACTTCATAAGTTTGAAAATATACTCGGCAATAACACCTATGTTTTCGAAAAGGATAACATCTTCTATTCGTGGGAAAATTTTTACGATGACAATATGCTCGATTTCTATTTAAATTTCTTTGTAGAAGAAAAGAGCGGAAGCTACAGCCGTTTTACAGAGCACCATACTCAGAAATATCACAGCAGAGAGTTTTTAACAAAGTGCGCAGAGGATAATTCTCTCTCGCTTGAAGCGGTATACGGCGATATGATTTTTGATTCGCCCTCTACTGAGGAAGAAAGAATGTTTTTTGTATTTAAAAAACAATAATACAACAGTTGAAAGGACAAGTTTTATGGACATAATTGTTGCTACCAATAATCAAGGAAAGGTAAAGGAAATAAAAAACATCCTTTATCCCCACAATGTTATGAGTCAGATGGAGATTGGCGTAGATATTGACGTGGAAGAAACAGGCGATACCTTTGTGGAAAATGCCTTTCTCAAAGCACGCGCCCTGAAACCATATACTAACTGTGCCATAATCGCCGATGACAGCGGCCTTATGGTAGATTACCTAAACGGAGACCCGGGAGTATATACTGCCCGTTACGCGGGTGAGAACACTACCCCTATGCAGGGAATAGAAAAGCTTCTTAAAAATCTTGACGGTGTTCCGTACGACGGGAGAGGCGCAAGGTTTGTAAGTGTTATTGCCCTTATACTGCCCGACGGAAGCGAATACAGTTTCGAGGGTGAATGTTTCGGATATATAACCAATATTCTAAAGGGCGAAAACGGTTTTGGTTTTGACCCCGTTTTCTATTATCCGCCTCTTGACAAAACCTTTGCAGAACTTACAGATGAAGAAAAGAATTCCGTGAGCCACAGAAGTGCCGCCATTGCAAAGCTTTCTGAATTTCTGGAAACATTATAAATTACATAACAAAACCCGTTGCGTCTGCAACGGGTTTTGGACTAGTGCGCTCGGCATGCGTAATAACTTGGCGGTGAAAGTCCGCTACAGGCTTGGCAGTAGGAACTGTTAGCCAAAGACAAGGGCGTCCGTCGTGAGGCGGAGTCTGAAGGAAGTCGGAGGCAAAACCTCGGTCTGACGAACAGAAACTGTATATAAGGCGTACTTGAAACGGACGAGTTTCCTAGTCAAAACAAAGTCCAATACTGCCCGAATTTCAAGGCGTAAATACAGCAGATATATGAGGTGAAGGTGATTACGCTTACCCGAGGAGGTCTCATAGGCAGAGAAATCTGTAGTAACAACGAACTATGAGAAGTCAGCAGAGGTCATAGTACCGAAAGTTTTTTTTCGGGAAGGACCGAACAATCATAAGTCTTAAGTAAATGATGAAAGGAGTGTCGGTATAATGAAAACAGAATACATCGAAAACGATGGCTTCCTGCAAAGGGATAGTGTGGAACACGAAGAGTATGCAGAAGCGTATAGTACCGAAAATCAGGAAATCAAAGAAAGAGACGGTGCAGGCTTGCTTGAAAAGGTACTTGACAGAAATAATCTGAACAAAGCCTACAAGCGAGTAAAAGCCAACAAGGGAGCAAGCGGAGTTGATGGAATGTCCATTGATGAAGCCCTCACTCGGCTTAAAGAAAATGGGAATGAACTGCTCGAAAAGATAAGGAATGGAAAATACAAACCATCTCCTGTCCGCAGAGTGGAAATCCCAAAGGATAATGATGGGGTGCGAAAATTAGGAATACCTACAGTAGTAGACCGCATTATCCAGCAAGCAATAGCACAAGTGTTAATTCCAATCTACGAGCCAAAGTTTTCAGACGGAAGCTATGGCTACAGACCAAACAGAAGTGCAAAGGATGCAATACTGAAAGTGAAAGAGTACGCAGATGAGGGATACAAATATGCAGTATGCCTCGATTTATCCAAATACTTTGACACACTCAACCACGAACTGCTTATGAATATGCTCCGTAAGGATATCAAAGACAAGATGCTCATAGAGCTAATCAAGAGATATCTTAAAAGTGGAGTAATGGAAAACGGCATAGTAATGAAAACAAAGGAAGGCTCACCGCAAGGTGGAAATCTCTCACCACTACTTGCCAATATCTATCTTGATAAATTCGATAAGGAGTTTGAGGGCAGAGGGGTAAAGGTAATCCGATATGCAGATGATATTATCCTTTTAGCGAAGAGTATTCGTGCAGCAGAAAGATTGCTTGGCACAAGTACAGAATACCTTGAGAAGAAATTAAAACTCAAGGTAAACACAGAAAAGAGCCGAGCAGTAAGCGTATATTCAATCCGAAATTTCGGTTTCTCGGCTTTGCGATGGGAAGGAACAGAAAGGGTGCATATATCCGAGTTCACGCAAAGTCGAAGAAGAAAGCCAAAGACAAACTGCGAAAACTAACTTCCCGTAGTCAGGGTAGAAGCTTAGACACGGTGTTTTACAACATAAAAGCGTTTATGCGAGGATGGCTTGGATATTACGCAATAGCGGAAATGAAGAACGAAATGCAAGATTGGAATGAGTGGCTCCGCAGAAGAATACGAATGTACATTTGGAAACAATGGAAACTGCCGAGAACAAGGGTGAAGAACCTGATAAAACTCGGTATGCCCGAATGGAAAGCGTATCGAAACGGAAATACCCGAAAAGGCTATTGGGCTATTGCAGGTAGTGGAATACTACACCACACCATAACAAATGAAAGACTTGCATACCGAGGATATTATGACATATCCGAAGCATACAAGTCTTTGCACTCAATATGATTGAACCGCCGTGTACCGAACGGTACGCACGGTGGTGTGAGAGGTCGGCTAATCAATTAATGGTTAGCCTCCTACTCGATT
>JAZRKX010000033.1:0-6914 GCA_045646525.1 Clostridia bacterium
TAAGGACACAATATGGGTCTATAAGAAAGCCACTCGAAAATGGCACTACTGCCCTAACTGCGGAGCGAAGATGGACATTTCAACGCAGAAAACTGTTGGCAAAGCGTTGGAAGCGTTGGAAGCGTTGGACGAGGTGGAAGAATGAAAGAGTTTGAGAAGATAGTCCGTTACAGACGGATGGGCGACAGCGATATGTACGATTGTGCGGAAGTCGGCGATATTGTAAGGTGCAAGGATTGCAAGCACTATGAGCGGTTGATGCACTTGTGCAGAAAGTTTGATGAGTATGGGTTGGCAGAAAGCGACTACTGCTCAAAGGGAGAAAGGGGAGAAAATGGCTGATAGATGGCTTTACGACCCTAAATACTGCGAGGGTCGGCTCTGCACAGGCGATTGCGATAACTGCCACGTTGCAGACGAAATGGACGATGAAATGGCGAAGGAGAGAGAATGAAGCTATATAGCGAAAACACATCCTATAAACTCTATCAAGGTAATATGCTTGATATGCTGAAAGCGATACAGCCGAACAGTATAGACAGCATTGTAACAGACCCACCTTATGAACTTAACTTTATGGGGAAGGGTTGGGATAATGCAGGGGTCAGCTTTCAGTCGGAAACGTGGCGAAAGTGCTTTGAGGTATTAAAGTCGGGTGGCTATCTGCTCGCCTTTGGTGGAAGTAGAACTTATCACAGAATTGCCTGTGCGATAGAGGATGCAGGCTTCGAGATAAGAGATACTATTATGTGGCTTTACGGCAGTGGATTCCCGAAAGGCATAAATATTGCTAATGGTGTTGAGGGCAAGCTTACTATCGGAAGTGCTAATAAGAAAGACCAAAAGCAACTTGATGGAGAAAAAGGAATTATCCAATTAGGCTACAATAAGAACAACGCCGAAGACGGTTGGAGACCGAATAATTACAATGGTCAAGAAACAACTGTAAAAGTCAATTACACCACAGATGAAGCAAAGAGATGGCAAGGTTGGAACACTGCACTTAAGCCATCTTTTGAGCCAATCATCGTGGCAAGAAAACCTTTTGATGGAACACTTATAGACAATGTACTCAAATATGGTGTTGGTGGAATAAACATAGATGAGTGCAGAATTGAACTTGAAAATGGTTATGAGTTCAAGGAAACTAATAGACAAACAAGACAATCTAATGTTTTTACAGGCGAAAATTGTGGATTCAAAAGCGAAACCAACAACACAGCAAGTGCTTCTCCATTAGGTCGCTACCCTGCAAACACAATACTCACTTATGATGAAACAGACGAAAAGGAAGTCTGTGGAGGCTCTATCGCACGTTATTTTTACTGTGCAAAAGCGAGTAAGCGAGATAGGGACGAAGGGCTTGACGAGTTTGAAGAAAAGCGGAAAGCAGGGTATGGATATGATAAAGGCTATATGAACGCAGGTGAGGGAATGTTTAAGGAGCGTCAGACCTTAAAGAGAAATACACACCCGACTGTAAAACCTACCGCCCTTATGCAATATCTTGTAAGACTTGTAACGCCGAAAGGTGGAACTGTTCTTGACCCATTCAATGGAAGCGGAAGTACAGGCAAGGCTGTAATGTATGAGAACAAAGACAGGAGCGCCAACTACAAGTACATTGGGATAGAGCTAACCGAAGAATATCTCCCGATTGCAAGGGCAAGGATAGAGTACGCAGATAAAAGCGAAGAAGCACAGGTGAGTTTATTAGATTTTATAGCAGATTTAAGGAAGGAGCAAAGGGCGGAATGAAAGACATAACAAATACACTCCCCTTTAATACGTGTCCACAAGATATAGGATTAAAAGGCGACTGCGGTGCTTATGCACAATGTTCGGAATGTTGGAAGCAAGCATTGGAAGGTTATAGGGTATGGCTTGAAGATATATCCAAGCCCGAAAATCGCCCGAACGACAAGCGAAGCACGGGCAAAGGTATGTTTATGCCAGAAAGCCCCAAAGACGCTGAAATGGACGATTTAAGGCGTTCTGTGGCACAACTTGAAACCGAAATCGAAATGCTGTGGAACGAAGTAAACCGCTTAAAGAGGAAACAAATATGACAATAGCGATACTGATAATATCAATTCTGATTTTCCTTCTGCTCCCTGTCTGCGCTGACTACATAATCAACTCTGTAAATAAGAGCGTTGACGAGAGCCTTGCAGAACTGCTCACCTACGCAATCAACATCGACAAGGTTAGGGAAAAGGCGAAGGAACATCCAAACCAGTCCGTAGAATTGGACGAGCTTTTGTAGGGGGATAGGATGAAGCGAGAGGTAATATTTTTAGAGGACGAACACAAGTACCTTGTGGACGGAGAAGAAGCGCCAAGCGTTACGGAGATACTTTCCCCACTCCACAGGAGCTACGGCAAGGTAAATCCAAGCGTACTGGAATACGCCGCCAACAGGGGCAAGGCAGTACACGAAGCGTTAGAGCTTTACGACCTCGGTGGAGAGCTTGAAGTAAGCCCCGAAATCGAGGGTTATATAAGGGCGTACCTTGATTGGGCGAATGTATATAGACCCAAGTGGACAGAGGTCGAGCGAATAGTTGTGAGCCTTCTGTATGGCTATGCAGGGACGCTCGACAGGGCGGGCTTTCTGAATGGTGGCGACTTCGCTATCGTGGACATCAAGACAAGCCAACCGACCAAAGAAGCGCTTGTGTCGGTCTGCTGTCAAACAGCCGCTTATGAAATAGCCCACAAAGAAATTACACCACAGCCTGTAAATAAGAGATACGGCTTGTTCCTCAAGTCGGACGGAACATACAGACTTGTGGATTGCGAGGAATACGAAAGCAAGTATAAGTTCAGCGGCTACAACGCTTTCCACAAGCTCTTGAAAAATTACAAGATGGTAAGTGATTTGTTGGAAAGGAAGGTGAGGAAATGACAGCAGAAACCTTCGCACACGACATAGTTAATTGG
The DNA here is from genome assembly GCA_045646525.1 of Clostridia bacterium. Lineage (GTDB taxonomy): Bacteria > Bacillota > Clostridia > UMGS1810 > UMGS1810 > RGIG8748. The sequence continues at coordinate 2,944 of JAZRKX010000033.1, forward strand.
GTACTATCTGCGGAAACCAAAGAAGAATGTGTAAGTCGTTTTGAGCGAGTTATAAACAACCCGAAACTTCGGAGCTTTCTTACTGACAGATATTACAGAGAACTAATTTGTAAGACAATTCTTCAAAGGGGGAAAGATGAAAGCAACGATTGACTTTGACCTTCCGTATGACGATTGCCCGAAGTGCTTTAGCTTTGACCCCTGCGTTAAGCGCTCGGACTTTCAGATTGACGAGAACTTTAAGGCGACCTGTACGACAAGATTTTACTGCAAAGGCGAAACCTTTTGCAGACGCAGAATAGGAGAGGAGCTACAAGATGAATAACGAAATCAAACTGTACGAGGCGACACAGGCTGTTGTTCAGCCAAAGAGAATGAACTACATAATCAGCGTAGCCAACGGCAACAGGGCTTTGCTGAAAAGGGATGTGGACTTCGGCGTAATTCCCAAGACCAAGAAGCCGAGCCTGTATAAAGCAGGAGCAGAGAAGATATGCTTCGTCTACGGACTTATGCAGAGATACGCCATTGAAAGCAAGGTCGAGGATTGCGGAGAAAACCCCTTATTCTACTACCTTGTAAGGTGCGACCTTGTGAAGCTCCTTCCGACAGGGCAGGAGATAGTATTCACAAGCGGCTATGGGAGTGCCAACTCAAAGGAAAAACGCAACGGATTTAACGGAGCGTATGATGCGGCAAACAGCGCTGTCAAGATGGCGCAGAAGAGGGCGCTTGTGTCGGCGGCTATCTCGATATGCGGCGGTAGCGACCTGTTCACGCAGGACATAGAGGACGAAACCTTTATCACAAAGAACTATGAGGAAATGAAGCAGACTGCTTCGGATGAAGCTCCTGTGACCGCAAAGCAGATAAAGCGGCTTTACGCTATCGGAGCAGAGGCAGGGCGTAATGTGGAAGAGGTTAAGCAGATGCTTATTGCGAGGGGCTTTGCCTCGACCAAAGACATTACACAGGCACAGTATGATGAAGTGTGCGCTCTTGTAGGTGGCGAGAATGTCAAAGCCGAAGAAAAACAAGAAGGTTGAACTGACCCCTCGGAAGGTACAGGAAATCAAGGTAGAGGCTATGGGACAGGCTATGATTCTGACCATAGCCTTTATGATGGACGAGCTTAACTTCGATGATGAAAAGTGCTTGGAGATATGGGAAGGTGTGGCTCGGTACGCAGAGGCGGTTGACAGCAAGCTCATTACTATGAACAAGATTTGCAAGATAATAAACGAACACACAGGGCTGAACATAAGGTGGAATAAATGAATTGTCCAAGACTTAAAAAAGACTGCGTTAATATCGGCGTTGAGCGGGAGTGCCTTGCCTTATCTGAAACACATTTTGGTGACAAAGAGTGTCCGTTCTACAAGCCTTCTCAAACAGTATACATAACAAAGTTTCTGTTTAACAATAGAGCGGGGGTGTGGAAAAAGGTCAGAGGCTATAATGGTCGGTACTATGTATCGGACTTGGGAGAGGTCATTAACTACAGGAACAGAGAGGTCAGCGTGGCGTACCTCAACGGCAGACCCTATGTGAAGCTCCAAGACGAGTTCGGGTTTGTCAGCCGCTACTATGTTGCTTTGCTCGTAGCTGACGCTTTTATTAAGGGCGAAGGCGAGGTCAGCCACAAAGACAACAACCCCGCAAACTGCAAAGCTGAAAACCTATACAGGAGAGAAAAGAATGGCAAAGAATAAAACAGTAGTCGTACAGGACGGCGTGGCTGATGACGCTTTGACAGGAGATGACAAGCTCCGCATAATCATCAGTCGTGCAAGCCAATGGAAACAGCCGCCCTGCAAGAACGATGACGAACTGACAGAACGCTGTGAACTATATAAAAACTTAATAGCGGCTAAAGACCCGCCCGAACTGCCGACAGCCGAAAGCGTTTCTATGTTCCTCGGTCTGTCGTACCACAAGTTCAGACGGTACAGCAAAGGGGACGACTGCTCAAAGCAGGTGCATGACGCTGTGCAAAACATCATCACTTGGGCGGCGGCGATTTGGACACAGGCTCTTGCTAATAAACTCATAGATAAGGTCACATACATTTGGTACTCAAAGAACTGGTTTGACATGAGAGAGCCTGACAACAGGCTCACAATCAGTTTGCCTTCGCCGCTTAAAGAGCTACCAAGCGCCGAACAGGTCGCACTTAAATACGCCGACATCCCCGAAGCTAAAGCTCTAAAAGATTAGCTCGTGGTTATTACACAGGGGCGGCTCGATGTGTTATTATTGTTGTCGCCCATATAGGTCTACCCCTTTACACCAAGCCTTAATCGGGGCGGGCAACAGAGCGACCTTCAACTCGCCCCGATGAAAGACTTGGGAATACCCCTACAAGGCGTTTAGAAATCGTTTTAACGCACGAAAAGGGGTGGGGTAGTATAATTTATCGACTTGGGATTTAGCCCGCTCAAATCGCCCATTTTTCCCCTTTTGAAGAATCATACCAAAAAGAAAAACCCCCACCTTGCGGCGGGGGTTTTTCACACACACACGAAACGGAAAGGAAATCCGTTTACTTCTAACATAATACTATGCTTAACTCTTTTCGTCAAGCACCTTACTGTGTAAAAACTTGCGGTCATTTCTGCCCGACAATAACCTTGATTGCTTCTTCGGTTGCTATCGCTTTGCCTTTATAATACTCTGCCATTATTTGTCGTAACTCGGCATCGGTATTCTCGTTAAGCCCCTTCTGCCAAACTTCGTACTGGTAATAATATTCTCTCATGCGGTTATCAAGCTCCGCTATCATTTGTCTTTTTGTCATTGTCTTTCTCCTTTCAGCAATCTGTAACATCCACAAGCTCATAGAGCTTCACAAGCGACCTCGCACTTGCGCTCGGCTTGCTCGCCCACGCATTGAACTTTCGCTTTGCTTCTCCTGCTCCCTCGGCTTGGAAGGTCTTGTTGTAATACGACACGCCCTTCCAACTCTCGCTTGAGTATATCGCCATGTATTCTTTCGCCATCTTCTATCTCCTTATGTCCAGTTCGCCAACTGTTTTCCAGTCGCCTATGGAAAACTCTTGATTGTAAATCTGCACGACCTCGATTAGACGACCGCCGTACTTAATCCAGTATGCGCCGTTGTCCTTGCGGACTGCTCGCCAAATGTTTTGACCACTTCCTGTCAAGTGTATCAGCCTTTGCCCTATGCTCTGCACTTTATCACCCCCTACGCTATACAACGCTTGCTCTGCCAGTAGTTCACAAGGTCGTTCATCTCGGCGTAGTCCGTCATCGGGACTGTCACGTTATGGAGCGACCCTCTCCACTTGACTATCACTCTGCCGTGGAGCGGTAAGTCCTCGCAACCCTTGACCCCGATAACCTCACGGCTCTCGATTGCCTCGGCACATCTCATGCCTATTCGCATATCGAACAGCGGCTTGATGTTCTTATTAAGGCAATCCCTGTTCGGGCATTGTGTAGCTCCTATGATGTGTATGCCCGAAGCTCGTCCCTGTGTCAGCAGGAGCGACATCAGCTTGTTGAACTCGCCCCTGTTCTCCCCAAGAACAAGGGGCATAAGCTCGTCTATGATTACATAGATATGCCCGCCGTTCCATGCTCTCGCTCCCGCTTGCTGTGTGATTGTGTACCGCCTGTTCATCTCGGCAACGACCGACTCAAGAGCCTTGATAGCTCCTTTAATCGTGTCGGTATACAGCCAAGTGTGGGGAAGGTCTTTCAACGCCCCAAGCTCTAACCTCTTCGGGTCGATAAGAACAAGCTGTGCTTCGCTCGGGGCTTTCATCTTCAACAGGTCAGTTAGTATGCCGTTCATCAGCGTTGACTTTCCGCAACCTGTTGTCCCTGCAATCAAGGTATGCTCGGACTCAAGAACTGCCTTCGACAGCTTCTTGACCTCGCCGCCTTTGACTATCCAATCCTTTTTCTTTCCAAACATAGTATTCTCCTTTCGTTTGTGTGTGTTAATC
>JAZRKX010000034.1:0-1532 GCA_045646525.1 Clostridia bacterium
GAATTCATAGCCATTGTGATTATATGTCACCAAATGATTATGAAGATCTGTATCGTAAGCTCCAACAGGACGAATTGCAGCTGGCAAGTTAAGATGGGGAAAACCTCATTTTAACTTGTACTAAATCTTGACATAGGACCACTGCGTTTCGGAAGAATCAACAAAGAGGTCTACATGGGCGACTACCACTATAAAGCGCTCCAGAACCTCACAAGAGCCCGATATTTTGCTGTCCAAAACCTAACCAAAGAAAAACAACGTTTTATTAATGTGCTCTTCAAGAAGTATTCTTCTTTTACACAGGAGAAGGTATTTTCCGATACCTTCAGCACTACCGCTCTCGCTGTTTACGAAACATTCGAATCAGCAGAGGAGCTTGCCTATATGGACTTACAAGAGCTTACCGCTTTTATTATAGCAAAGGGAAAGAACCGCTTTCCCGATCCAGATGCAGTAGCCAAAGCCATACAGAAGGCTGCCCGCAGTTCCTATCGTTTACCCAAAACCGTAAATGATTCCGTGAACCAGGTGCTTGCCATATCCATAACCTCCATTAAGGCATTGGAATCTCAGATCAAGGAGTTTGACAAGGCGATTGCAGCTCAGATGGAGCTGTTGCCTAATGTCTTATCCTCCATAAAAGGGATTGGTCCTGTTTACTCTGCAGGCATTATGGCTGAGATCGGCGATATCAATCGCTTTGATGATCAGGCTCAACTCGCCAAATACGCAGGTCTTGCATGGACTCAGTACCAATCCGGTAAATATGAAGCCCAGACAACCAGGCTCATTAAATCCGGCAACCGATTTTTAAGGTATTATCTGTGTGAAGCAGCATTTTCTCTTGTAAGATGCGATGCAGAGTATAGCCGCTTCTACCACCTCAAATATAAAGAGGTGAACAGGTACCAACACAAACGTGCACTCGCATTAACTGCCCGTAAATTTGTGCGGTTAGTCTTTCGACTGCTGAAAGACAATCGTTTATACCGTCCGGCAGAATAAGGATATCTTTCTGCCGATGAGTCCGCCCTGCTCATTTTAAAAACATGGTCGACAGGGCTTAGGTGGTTGTTTTTTGTCTTTACCTAAATGGCTAAAAATATATGATTTTTCAATCATTTAGTACTTGACATATCACCGCTGGACTTTACCATGTACATATAAGGACTTCTTCGTCTCTTGTATGTTTTTAAATCTCAATTTGTTAAAAATCGTTTTTCTGAAAGGCCAAGCGCCCTCGACTACTCGTATTTTTCTAAAATAGTCTATATCTTCTTTAAAATGCCTCCTTTCTTTTTGTATACCTATATTATAAAAGTTAAACTGGACAGGTTTTGTCCAGTTTAAAATATTTTTTATTATTTAAAATAATTCAAAAGACCAAATGTATTATACATTTATTTAATCAAACTATTCTATAATTAAAGGTTTGTTTAACTACAATATATGTAATTTTCTCTTTATTCTTCCACTGCAACAGAAACAAGCGAGAAGTCGTCTAATTCAGCAGGAAGTATAGCTCCACAAAG
>JAZRKX010000035.1:0-20365 GCA_045646525.1 Clostridia bacterium
GAGCTTTCCAAGTATGCTCCCAAGATTATAACCACCAAGGTGCCTGTAGAAAAGATTAAAGATGTTATAGGTACAGGCGGCAAGGTAATCCAGAAGATTATAGCAGACACAGGCGTTAAGATTGATATAAATGACGACGGCTCCGTATTTATCCTTTCCGAAGATACAGAAGCTGCAAACAGAGCGCTTAATACAATCGAAGGCATAGTTGCAGAGCCTGAGGTTGGCAAGATTTACAAGGGCAGAGTTACCAAGATTATGGAATTCGGTGCATTTGTAGAATTTATGCCCAACCGCGAAGGTCTTGTACACATCTCCAAGCTTGATGCAAAGAGAGTAAACAAGGTAGAGGATGTAGTATCCGAGGGCGACGAAATCATGGTTAAGCTCGTAGAAATCGATAAGATGGGCAGAAACAACCTTTCCAGAAAAGATGCGTTGGCTGACCTTGAAGCAAACAAAGAAGAACAGTAATATAAAAAAGATACCGAATGTTTTATGCATTCGGTATCTTTTTGCATGTTACATATCTTCGGAATATACCACAATTTTACTATGTTCCCCGACCGTTTGGTCGGGGTATTTGTTTTATTGTTATTATTGACAATATGCATACCGCATCTGTACTTTGCTGCAAAACTAAAGTGCAGGAATTACCGATGTTTCCTACGGCTACCGTCTGTTTAAAAACAAGTTAGGGATAACCCCCTCCGAGTGCAAAAACTCACAAAAATTTCTAAAGTGATTATATTTTTCATCCTACCTATTGACACGGGGGAAAATAAATATTATAATTGATTTCGTACTGTTTAAAGTTTAGTTTAACTAAACTTTTTACTTAATATTAAATGCCAACACTTTTACTAAACTTTTTATTTAAAATTAGTATGCTTTTGCTCGGGAGGAGGAGGCGGATTTGAGCAATTTTGCAAAAATCTGCGACCTGTATGGAAATCGGCAGTAAACTCAAAAGACTAAGAATTAAAAACAACCTAACTCAGGAAGAGCTTGCGGACAGATGCGAGCTTTCCAAGGGGTTTATATCTCAGGTTGAGAGGGATTTGGCGTCACCCTCCATATCCACGCTTTCCGACCTTTTGCAGTGTCTCGGCACCGACCTTAAGGACTTTTTCAACGATGCGGCGGATACCGATGTGGTTTTTTCAAAAAACGATGTATTCGTGAAGGAAAACAAAGAGGACGGCAACATAGTAAACTGGATTGTTCCCAATTCTCAGAAGCACGATATGGAGCCTATCATAATAACTCTTCTGCCGGGCGGTACTTCCTATGTGGATGACCCGCACGAAGGCGAGGAATTCGGCTTTGTGCTTTCGGGAAGCGTTACATTGCATCTGGGAAACGAAAAGTTCCGTGTGCGAAAGCAGGAGAGCTTTTACTACAAAACAAATCAGACACATTATATAAAAAATAACGGAAAGACCACAGCTTCTGTGCTTTGGGTCTCCACTCCGCCTAATTTCTGATATTTTAAAGGAGTTTAAAAATGGAGCATCTTATACAACTTAAAAATATATGTAAAAGCTTCGACGGTGTTGAGGTTTTAAAGGATATAAACTTATACATAGACAAAAATGAATTCGTTACTCTGCTGGGTCCCTCGGGATGCGGCAAGTCTACCATGCTCAGAATCATAGCAGGATTTGAAAGCCCCGACAGCGGCGATGTGCTCTTTGAGGATAAGAGCATACTTAAGGTTCCCCCATATGAAAGAACTGTAAATACCGTCTTTCAGAAGTATGCGCTTTTTCCGCACTTAAATGTTGCCGATAATATAGCATTCGGACTCAAACTAAAAAAGATTCCCAAGGACGAAATAAAAAAGAAAGTTGCCAAAATGCTTGAGCTTGTTAATTTAAAGGGCTTTGAGAACAGAAGCATAAATGCTCTTTCGGGCGGTCAGCAGCAGAGAGTCGCCATAGCACGAGCTTTGGTAAATGAGCCGTCTGTACTTCTTCTCGACGAGCCTTTGGCGGCACTTGATTTAAAGCTTCGCCAGTCTATGCAGCTTGAACTTAAGAATATGCAAAAGGAGCTTGGCATTACCTTTATATATGTAACACACGACCAGGAGGAAGCACTTACCATGTCCGATACCGTGGTCGTAATGAAAGAGGGTACTATTCAGCAGATAGGTAAACCCACCGATATATATAACGAGCCTAAGAATGCCTATGTGGCAGACTTTATCGGCAAAAGCAATATAGTAGATTCCGTAATGGTCGACGACTGCCTTGTAAAGATAGAGGGCGTCGAATTCGAGTGTGTGGACAAAGGCTTCGGTAAGAATGAATATGTAGATGTAGTTATCCGCCCTGAGGATATATATCTTCTTGAGCCCGACAAGGGTGAGCTTCGCGGTGTGGTAGAGAGTGCCATATTCAAGGGTGTTCACTATGAAATGGCAGTTGTTACCGAGAGCGGCAAGAAGTGGATTATACACGATACCATTCTCTTTGAGCCCGGTACAAAGGTAAGCATATTTGCAAAACCCTTTGACATACATGTTATGAAAAAGTCTGTCTGACGGAGGTGGGTCATGTACAAAAAAACTCTTGCATTTCCCCACCTTGTATGGATGGCTGTATTTGTGCTTGTGCCTATAGCCATAATATTTCTCTACAGTATAAATGTATTTACCACGGGAGCGGAAGCGGGCTTTTCGCTTTCCAATTACAAAAAGCTTTTTAGCGATACCTTGTATCTTAAAACCTTTGGTTATTCGCTTTATATAGCGCTATTGAGCACAGTATTTTGCGTAGGCTTTGGCTATCCTGTGGCATACATCCTTTCCAAAAGGGAAAAGGAAAGATTAAAAAAAGGCAAAAAGTCAAGCACTATGTTTATGCTCTTTGTAATGCCCATGTGGATGAATATGATGCTTCGTACATACTCATGGCTTACAATACTTGAGGACAACGGACTTTTGAATACAGTCCTTACATTTTTCAATCTTCCAAAGGTTAGTATCCTGTACACCACACCTGCAGTTATCCTGGGTATGGTATACGACTTTATACCGTTTATGATACTTCCCATATACTCGGTGCTTATAAAGATAGATTCAAGCATTACCGAGGCGGCAGAGGACCTTGGTGCCAATCACACAAGAGTGTTTTTCAAGGTAATCCTGCCCATGAGTCTTCCGGGTGTAGTATCGGGTATAACAATGGTATTTCTCCCGTCTATTACCACATTCTATATATCCAACATCTTCGGCGGCGGACATACTATGCTCGTAGGTAACCTTATAGAAAGGCAGTTCCTTGGTGCGAGCGACTGGAGCTATGGCTCTGCTATGGCAATAGTTATGATGATACTTATGTTTATATCCATGAGGATAATGAATTTGTTCAACAAAGGCAATAAGCAGATGGCAATGTTCTGATTGGCGGTGAGATTATAAATTGAAAGCAAAAATTAAAAGGATAATAGAAAGCACATACCTTTACCTTATGTTTATGTTCTTATATATACCCATAGTTATTCTTATGGTTTTTTCGTTCAATGAGGCAAAATCGCGAGGTGTATGGGGCGGATTCTCGTTTAGGTGGTACATAGAGATGCTAAACGATTCGGCGCTTATGTCGGCACTTTTTACCACTCTTATAGTGGGAGTTTTGTCGGCAGTCATATCGTGCATTATAGGTACTGCGGCAGCTATCGGTATATACGGATTCAGGCGCAAAAAGATAAGAAACATCATAAATGCCGTTACAAATATTCCCATGGTATCGAGCGAGCTTGTAATAGGTGTATCTCTTATGATGCTTTTTATAGCGCTCAATATACCGAGCGGTATACTTACAATGCTTCTTGCACATATTACATTCAATATTCCATATGTAATATTATCTGTTACGCCCAAGCTCATGCAGCTTGACAACAATCTGTACGAAGCGGCTGTGGATTTGGGTGCAAAGCCGTGGTATGCTTTTAAGCATGTTGTAATCCCCGAAATAATGCCGGGCATTATAAACGGACTTCTTATGGCGTTTACGCTTTCTATAGATGATTTTGTAATAAGCTTCTTTACCACGGGTAACGGTGTCACAAACCTTTCCATATATGTGTACACAACAGCCAAAAGGCTCAACCCCAAGATAAATGCGCTCTCTACAGTAATGTTTGTTGTAATAATGCTATTACTCTTTATACTGAACAAGCGCACATCCAAGGATAAAGATTCAAATGTACTTATGAGTTAGGAGGATTTTAAATGAAAAGATTTTTAGCTTTAGCACTTTGTATTCTCATTATGGTGCCGTTTTTTACAGGCTGCGAGAAGAAGACTACCATATATGTTTACAATGTGGGTGACTATATAGACGAAGAAGTTATAAAATTGTTCGAAAAGGAATATCCTGAAATAAATGTAAACTATGAAACATACTATACAAATGAGGAAATGCACGCCAAGGTAAAGGCGGGCAGAACTGCATACGATGTGGTGTTCCCCTCGGATTACATGGTTGAACGCATGATAGATGAGGATATGCTTCTTCCCATAGACTTTTCCAATATTCCCAATTACAAGAACATAGGCGATGAATTCAAGGGTCTTGATTATGACAGCGGTGCCAAGTACAGCGTGCCTTATATGTGGGGTACAATGGGAATCCTCTACAACAAGAAAATGGCAGACGAAGAGGATGTACAAAGCTGGCAGGCAATGTACGACAGTAAGTACAAAGGCGAGATATTCATGCTCGATTCCGAGAGAGACATGATATCCATAACCTTAAAGAGTCTTGGCTACTCCATGAACAGTACCGACGATAGTGAGCTTGCCGAGGCAGAAAAGGCTCTTGTAGAGCAGAAACCTCTTGTAAAGGCTTACTGCGGAGACGAGGTTAAGGATAAGATGATTGCAAATGAGGGCGCCATGACTATAGCATGGTCGGGCGATGCCTTCTACTGCATGACATTAAATGAAGATTTGGCATATTCAGTACCCAAAGAGGGCTCAAACCTCTGGTTTGACAGCATGGTAATACCCAAAACCAGTAAGCACAAAAAGGAAGCCGAGCTCTTTATAGACTTTATGTGCCGCCCCGAGATTGCCAAAATGAATGCAGACTACATCGGCTATTCCACGGCAAATACTGCGGCAAAAGAGCTTTTGGATGATGAAATTAAAAACAATACCTTGCGTTATCCCGATATAACAAAGCTTGAAAATATGGAGATATTTACCTACGATGCAGAGCTTGCCAAAAAGCATATGGATTTGTGGAGCAGGGTAAAAGTAAAATAAAAAGCTTGCTTTTTTATAAAATTCAATATATACTATAGGATGTCTTTATAAAATTTATGGAGGTGACAAAATGGTATTTGAAAAAATGAAAGAAATTCTTGTAGATCAGCTCGGAGTAGACGAAAGTGAAGTTACAATGGATGCTTCCTTTATAGATGACCTTGCGGCAGACTCTCTTGATATAGTTGAACTCATCATGACCATGGAAGAAGAATTCGGCATGGAAATTGAGGAAGAGGATGTAGAGAGCCTTACCACAGTAGGTGCTGCAGTAGAGTACATCAAAGCACACTCAAATCAGTAAAAGAGGTCTTGTATGGCTGATATTAATATGCTGCAAAAAAATCTGGGCTACACCTTTAAGGATATAAGCTTATTGGAGAAAGCCCTCATTCACCCGTCATTTTTGAATGAGAAGAATGTAGAGAGGATTTATTCCAATCAGAGATTGGAGTTTTTCGGAGACTCTGTTCTTTCGCTGGCGGTGAGTGAATATATATTTACACATTTAACGAGCTTTCCCGAGGGCAAGCTCACAGAGCTTCGTGCTAAGGTAGTGTGCGAGGATTCGCTTGCCAAAATGGCAAACAGATTAAATGTGGGCGAATTTCTCATGCTTGGCAGGGGAGAGCGCATGTCGGGAGGCGGAGGCCGTCCCTCTACGCTTTCGGATGCCATGGAGGCTATAATTGCCGCTATATATCTGGACGGCGGTTTCGAAAAGGCAAAGGAATTTGTACTCTCTATGCTTAGGGAGGATATAGATGCTTTTGCAGGAAGCGACGAGATTGTAATGAATTACAAGTCGCACCTGCAGGAATACGCTCAGTCCATAGGATATGGTGTAAGATACGAGCTTGTGGATGAATTCGGACCCGACCATGCAAAGACCTTTAAGGTTTGCGCTCTGGTGGGAGACAGGAGATACTCTGCGGGCGAGGGCACCAGCAAGAAAAAGGCGGAGCAGGAAGCTGCAAGAATAGCATATAATGAAATTAAAAAAAATCTGTAAGAGATTTCTCTTACAGATTTTTTTTGCTTCTTCCGTATATCGCCGTTATTTCTTTCAGCATATTTTTAACATCGCTTGTAAGCATTTTATCATCCATGCGCCATGTCCAGTTGTTTTGTGTTGTACCGGGGGTGTTTATCCTTGCTTCTTCACCAAGACCGAGCACATCCCAAATCGGTATAATCGCAGTGTCAGCAGGTGACTTTAATACCTCGCATATGAGTGCTTTGTATATTTCATCTTCGGGGATTTCAAAGTTACACAGGTATTTTCGTACGGTAAGGGCGCTTTTTTTGTCTATGCCTTTAAACCATGCGGATATAGGCTCATTGTCGTGCGTGCCTGTGTATGCAACTGAGTTTGCGGGGTAGTTATAAGTCAGATAATCTTCCGATACACCGCTATCTCTATCGTCAAAGGCAAATTCAAATACCTTTATGCCTGCAAATCCTGTTTGTTTTAAAAGCGCTTTTACCGAATCTGTTATAAAACCGAGGTCTTCGGCTATGATGTTGGCATTTCCAAGTGCATATTTAAGAGCATCAAACAGTTCCATACCGGGTCCTTTTTCCCATGTGCCCACGGTAGCATCCTCGCTTTTTGCAGGTATGGAATAAAAGCTTTCAAAACCTCTAAAGTGGTCTATCCTTATGCTGTCATACATGGTAAGGCTGTGTCTTATGCGCGATATCCACCATTTGTAGCCCTCTTTTTTATGATTTTCCCATTTGTACACGGGGTTGCCCCATAGCTGTCCCTTGGCACTGAAGCCGTCGGGAGGACATCCCGCAACAAACTTAGGGTTAAGCGAATCCTCAAGACAGAAAAGCTCGGGGTTTGCCCATACATCGCACGAATCCTGCGATACATATATGGGTATATCGCCCATTACCTCTATGCCGTTTTTGTTTATGTGGTTTTTTAGCCTTTTCCAGTCTGCAAAAAATCTGTACTGGATAAAATCCCAGAAATCCACTTCGTTTTCGAGAAGCTTTCTGTACTTTTCTTTGCTTTTACCGAATTTTATATCGTCGGGCCACATAGTCCACATGCGCCCGCCGAAATGCTCCTTAAGAGCCATAAAGAGACTGTAGTCATCCAGCCAGAAGCTCTGACTCTCTTTGAACTGTATATAATCCGACTTGTATTTATCCTTGCTTTTAAGGTGCGCCTTTCTAAGCAGGGGATATCTCAGCTCATACTGTTTTGAGTAGTCAACTCTGCCGATGGATTCATTTAAACCTGAATTTTTGCATTCGTCATATGATATGAGTCCCTCATCTGCAAGTTTGCACAAATCTATCATATACGGATTGCCCGCAAATGCAGAAAACGATTGATAGGGAGAGTCGCCAAATCCCGTGTGTCCGAGGGGCAGAATTTGCCATATGCTCTGTCCGCTTTCTTTAAGAAAATCGGCAAAATCATAGGCTTCCTTGGAAAAACAGCCTATACCGTATGGCGATGAAAGACTTGTTACAGGCATAAGAATACCCGATTTTCTCATTTTGCGCTCCTTTCCGTATCTGCCATTACACCAAAATGGTCAGATACCCTCATTAAATTCGTGCCGTCAAATACCGTTTCGCATTTTTTAAAGGGCACAGTATCTTTGGTGAAAATATAGTCTATGCGGATTTTATCGTTTTTGTTCCAGCCTGCAATGGGCCCCGATACGGTTTCATACCCCCGTCTGACGTCCGCGGTTTTGTATGCATCCTTCCAGCCATTTTTTATTACAAGGTCATATGCCTCGCCCCGCATACTGTCGGGTGCATTGAAATCTCCCGCAAGTATGTCGCAGCCGCGTTTATAAAGCTCGGAATTGAGCTTTATAAATTGCGGTTCAAACGGCTCCTCGGCATCGTCCCACCATCCAAAGTGCGAGGTGCATATATCTGTTTTCCCCACTCTTGCAATAAGTGCCTTGCGGGTTTTCCAGTTTTCGTAATCATTTATACCGCTTATTGTAAGGGATACGGCATTTTCTATGGGGCATAGTGACATTATGGCAATACCCTCGTCATACATGCCAAAGCCTTTTTTTATTCCTGCCCATGCAAGATGGTATTTTATGCCCATGCGTGACAGCATGTATGCAGTTTTTAATGCGTGGTTGTCTTCTTTAAGCGGAACGCTGCCTGCGGAAAAGGCATGGTCGGTATTTGGCACCGTGTTTTTATCTATGGTCTGATTTACTTCCTGAAGTGCTATTACATCGGGCATGAGTTTGGCCACGCCCTCGGCGAATATACGGCACTTGCTCTCATAATTATCCTCTATAAGAGAGTGGGTGTTTAAGGTAAGGATTTTCATAAGATATCATTTATATCGGATTTCAGCACATCCGCCTTTGGTCCGTATACTGCCTGTATTCCCGTACCTTTCTTTATAAGACCGAGTGCACCTTCCTTCTTCCACTCGGCTTCATCGCCGACGAGCTTTTCGTCTTTTACTGTTACTCTCAGCCTTGTCATACATGCATCCACAAGTACTATATTTTCCCGTCCGCCAAGAAGTGTAATTATTCTTTCGGCCTGGGAATTATTTAGTTTTGTCTCAGGCTTAACTGCTGCCTCACCCTCCGATGCATCTTCGGCTTCATCGCTGTAGTTGCCCTCACGGCCGGGGGTAGCATAGCGGAATTTACCTATCATATAGTAGCTTACTATATATCCCAATGCAAAGAATATCACAACGCATATAAGGAAGTTTATGATATCGCCCGTAAGACCTGCTTTTATAGACATGGGAAGTCTTGTGGCAAGCTCCAGATTTCCGAACGAATGAAGCCTTAAGTTTACAATTCCCGACGCTGCAAAGGCTAGTCCCTGCAGGAGAGAATATACTATATAAAGCGGAATGGCGCAGAACATAAACATAAATTCTATAGGCTCTGTAACACCTGTAAGAAATACCGCAAGCGAGGTTGATATAAACATGGAGCGGTATTTTCTTCTTCTGTCCTTATCTACCCGTCTGTACATGGCAAGCGCCACGCCAAGAAGAAGACCCGATGAGCCTATCATCTGTCCCACCTTGAATCTTGCAGGAGTAACACTTGTAAGAAGTGCCTTGTAGGATTCAGTATCGCCCACATTCTTAAAGTTTATAAGGTCGGATATCCACGCAAGCCAGAGCGGGTCCTGACCGAATACCACAGTACCTGCACCAAGACCTGTCTGAACGGTGTATGTTCCGCCAAATGAGGTGTAGTTCATGGGTATTGTGAGCATATGGTGGAGTCCGAACGGCAGAAGCAGTCTTTCCAGAGTTCCGTATATAAAGGGCGGGAGGATAGGCGAGGTATCCTGAGAATTTGCAATCCATATACCGAAGTTGTTTATACCGAGCTGAACAAAAGGCCATACTACCGCAAGAATCAGCGCAACAATAGCAGACCACAGTATTACAACAAGAGGCACAAACCTCTTGCCGTTAAAGAATGACAACGCATCGGGGAGACCGCGGAAATTGTAATAGCGGTTGTACACACTTCCGCCCACAAAGCCTGATATTATACCCGAGAATACACCTGTATTAAGCGCGGGTGAGCCGAGTACGGAGGTAAAGTAACCGTTTACCTCGATGGTCTGACCAAAGAGAGTCTTTACAGTTGCTTCGGGGTCGGACAGCATATCGCCCGTTACACCGAATATCGTACCTGTTACCTTGTTTATAAGCACAAAGGCAAGAAGTGCCGCAAAAGCTCCCCCTGAGCGTTCCTTTGCCCATGAGCCGCCTATGGCAACGGCAAAGAGGATATTGAGGTTTCCTATTATCGCCCAGCCTATATCCTCAAAAATTGCGGCAATACGCTTTACAATGGATAAATCGGTATTTGCCATGCCTATGAGCTTGCCTATACTTATCATTATACCTGCGGCAGGCATAACCGCTATAACTACCATAAGCACCTTGCCCAGCTTTTGAAGAAAGTCGAAGGCGCTGCTTTTCTTGGATAGTGATTTCATCTATACTGCTCCTTTCATATTTGCCATATGTCGCTGTTGTACTGCGCTATTGTTCTGTCGGAGGAAAAGTAACCGGCATTGCCTATGTTTGCAAGCATCTTTTTTGCCCACAATTCTTTGTCTTCATAGTCAAGGTATGCTTTTTTTCGAGTATCGGTATAATCGTCAAAGTCGGGAAATGTCATAAACCAGTCTTTGTTTATAAGCTCGTCTTTTATGCGTGTAAGACAAACTCTGTCACCGTGGGAGAGCATTGCCTCGCTTGTTATAAAGTCCACGGCTTCTTTTAATTTTTCGTTATTTTCATAGTAGGTACGGCTTACATAGTCTCCTCGTTTGTACCTTTCTATTACGGTGTCTGCTCTTTCGCCGAAGATGTATATGTTGTCATCACCTACAAGAGAGTGTATTTCTACATTTGCACCGTCTTCTGTTCCGAGTATCACACCGCCGTTTAACATGAACTTCATATTTCCTGTACCGCTTGCTTCTTTGGATGCAAGAGATATCTGTTCGGATATATCGCATGCGGGAATCAGCACCTCTGCCGAGGTTACATTGTAGTTTTCTATCATTACTACCTGCAGATGCTCTCTTGCTTTTTCGTCATTTTGTATCACTTTCCCAAGGCAGAGTATAAGATGTATTATATCCTTGGCTATTGTATAGGCAGGTGATGCCTTGGCGGCAAATATTGCGCATACGGGAGTTTTGGGAGTGTTGCCCTTTTTGATTTCAAGATACATATTTATAAGGCCAAGTACATTCATCTGCTGACGCTTGTACTCGTGGAGTCTCTTTATCTGCATATCAAATATTGCATTTTCGTTTATACTTATTCCCTGAGTGTCTTTTATGAATTTTTTTAAGTTTATTTTGTTTTCTTTCTTTATCTCGATAAGTTTTTTCAGTACCTTTTTATCATTTTCGAAGCCTGCAAGCTTTTTAAGATGGGAGCTATCCTCATAGAAACCGTCGCCGATTAGCTCTGTTATATATTTTGTAAGTGCGGGATTACTCTTAAAGAGCCATCTGGAAAACGAAATTCCGTTTGTTTTATTGTTGAATTTTTCGGGATATATTCTGTAGAAATTATTAAGCTCTGTGTTTTTTAATATTTCGGTATGGAGCTTGGCAACGCCGTTTATACTAAACGAATAGTGTATATCCATATGTGCCATATGAACTGTATCGTAGCTGTCGATTATATACACCGAGCTGTCCTGATATTTTCTTCTTATTCTGTCATCGAGTATTTCTATTATCGGCACTATGTTCGGTACAGCTTTTTTAAGATAGTGCATCGGCCACTTTTCCAACGCTTCCGACAGTATGGTATGGTTTGTATAGGCTACGGTTTTTGATATGGTATCTATTGCTTCGTCAAGTGTAAGCCCTCTTTTTATAAGCAGGCGTATGAGCTCGGGGATTATAAATGACGGATGTGTGTCATTTATCTGTACTGCTGCATATCGGTGCAAATCGTAAAGGGTAGAGCCTTTTTGCATACATTCATCTATTATCTTCTGCGCGCTGCAGCTTGCCATAAAGTATTCCTGATACACTCGCAGCAGTCTTCCGCTTTCGTCGCTGTCATCGGGATACAAAAACAGGGTAAGGTTTTTGGCATAATCCGATTTGTCAAACTCTATGCCGTTTTTTACTATGCTCTCGTCGACGGAATCTGTATCGAATAAGGTGAGCTTATTTACTCTGCCGCCTCTTCCCACTATATCCATCTGCCATGCTCTTGCCTTAAGTGTCAGATTTCCGAATTCCACATTGTAAGTAAGAGGTGTTTTTTTCAGAAACACATTTTTGTGCATCCAGGGATTAGGCTTTTCCAACTGCTTGTTATCCACAAATTCCTGACGAAACAGGCCAAAATGATAGTTTATTCCCATACCCTCGGCATTTAGCGAAAGGTTTGCCGCCGAATCCATAAAGCACGCCGCAAGTCTGCCGAGGCCGCCGTTTCCAAGCGAGGGTTCGTCTTCCTCTTTTTCTATTTCAGAAAGCGATATATTCAGCTTTTCCAGACTTTTTTCCGCTTTGTCATACAACCCCGCATTTATGAGGGTATTTACAAGCATTTTTCCTGTAAGAAACTCTGCCGATATATAGTAAAGCTTTTTTTTGGAATCGCTTCTTGGTATTTTGTATGTTGCCTCTTCTATTTCTTTGTATATGGTATTATACAGTTCTTTTGCACTTTTTGCATCTTTGTAGTCCATATTAGCACATCCTTTTTTACTTAGTATTTACAACGTAAAAAAGTTTATTCATTTGTAAAATTATGAACTTGCACAAAGCGTGAAAATATAATATAATTAATTCGGTGATGATTTATGAAGATACTTTTTGTATACCGTTCGCCAATGGAATAATTTGTAATGCGCGATATGGTAAAAATGCGTTAAGGAGCTATAAATATGACAGACAATATTAACTACAGCTACATTGTGGACTATATAGTAAATACCGTCCGGCAGAGCAAGGGGTTTTTGAAAGAGCTTGAGGATTACGCAGACGAGCGCTTTATACCCATAATACAGCGGGAGGTCAAGGCTTTTCTTGCGGCTCTTCTTGATTTCAAGAGACCCAAGCGGATACTGGAGGTCGGCTCTGCTATTGGCTATTCTTCCATTTTCTTTTCGGAGCACCTTAGAAAAGACGGCGAAATCATTACACTTGAAAAGGACGATAAGTATGCCGCGATAGCAAGAGAGAATATAAAAAAGGCAGGCAAAGAGGATGTAATACATCTTATTGAGGGCGCGGCAGAAGAAACCATAAAAACGGTAGATGGTAAATTCGATATGCTCTTTCTCGATGCCAATAAGTCGCAGTACCGCTATTATTTTGATGTAATCTATCCTAAATTAAACGAGGGCGGAATAATAATCTGCGACAACATTCTCTATAAGGGCATGACGGCAAACGATAAGCTTCTGCCCCGAAAACACTATGCAATAGTAGGGCATATAAGAGAATTTCTGGATTTTCTGTGTAAGCATGAGGGGCTTACCACGTCGATAATTCCCATAGGAGACGGAATGTCTATATCTGTAAAAAAGGAGTCTGATACAAATGAATAAACCCGAACTTCTGGCACCTGCAGGAAGCCTTGCAAAATTAAAATACGCCATAATGTACGGTGCAGATGCCGTATATATAGGCGGTGAGGCATTCTCGCTTCGTGTTGCCGCAAAGAATTTTACTATAGATGAGATAAAGGAGGGCATAGAATTCGCCCATGAGCGCGGCGCAAAGGTGTATATTACCGCAAACATAATACCGCACAATTCCGATTTGGAAAAGTTCCCCGAATTTGTAAAAGAGGTTGATAAGCTCGGTGCTGATGCCATAATCATATCGGATTTGGGTGCATTTTCCATAGTAAGAGAGGTTGCACCAAACCTTGATATACACGTGAGCACACAGGCAAACAATACAAACTATGCCTCGGCAAACATGTGGTATAAGCTTGGCGCAAAGAGGGTTATCCTCGCACGCGACCTGTCCTTTGGCGAGATTTCGGAAATAAGGGAAAAGACACCTGCTGATATGGAAATAGAATGCTTTGTTCATGGTGCTATGTGTGTATCGTATTCGGGAAGATGTCTTCTTTCCAACTACCTTACCCACCGCGATTCCAACAGAGGTGCCTGTGCCCATCCTTGCAGATGGAAATACTATCTCATGGAGGAGAAGCGCCCGGGTGAGTATATGCCTGTATTTGAAAACGAGAGAGGCACATTTATATTCAATTCCAAAGATTTGTGCATGATAGAGCATATTCCCGAGCTTATAAAAGCAGGGGTTACAAGCTTTAAGATAGAGGGAAGAGTTAAAAACGAGCTCTATGTTGCAACAGTTGTCAAGGCATACCGAGACGCCATAGATGCCTTTTATGAGTCGGACGGAAATTATGAGGTTAGCGATGATATATTGCAAGAGCTTACCAAAGTAAGCCACAGAGAGTATACAAACGGCTTTTATTTCGGAAAACCCACAGAAAAACATCAGTTGTATACAAGCAACACCTATATTCAGGAGTACACTATTGCCGCTGTGGCACAAGCGACCAAAGACGGTATTACAATCCTCGAACAGCGCAACAAATTCGAAAAGGGCGATGTTTTGGAGGTATTAAACCCCAAGGGAGAGAATTTCAGCTTCACCGTGGGCGATATGTACGACGAAAAGGACAATCTTATAGAGAGCGCACCCCACGCACAGATGACAGTAAAGATAAAACTGCCAAATAGGGCAGAGGAGTACGCAATACTCCGAATGTTAAACAAAAACTACAGACCTGAAGATGTTTAGTTTTTGAGGTGATAGCATGTATGGTATAGTAACAACTGCTCTGGAAATTATAGGAACGGTCTCTTTTGCCGTATCGGGTGCACTTGTTGCCATTGGGCGCAAGCTTGACCTTTTCGGTGTGCTGTTTTTGGGCTGCATTACGGCAACAGGAGGCGGTATGGTACGGGATATACTCATAGGCAATGTTCCCCCGAGTGTATTTTCTGATTCGGGTATTATCATAATTGCCGCACTCACATCGATACTGGTGTTTGTGGTTTCGTATATTAACAGAACGCATTTTTCGAATTTTTCGCACAGGATAGAGAGTATAAATAATGTTTTTGACGCCTTGGGACTGTCGGTGTTTTCAGTGCTTGGTACGGAGACGGTATGTGCCGCAGGTTTTCAAAGCAAGGCTCTCTTTTGCATACTAATGGGTATGATAACAGGTGTCGGCGGCGGTATCTTCCGCGATGTTTTAGCCGACAAAACTCCCTATGTACTCAAAAAGCATGTGTATGCCATGGCATCGCTTTGCGGAAGCATACTTTACTATTTTGTCCGTCTTTTGGGAGGCGGAATGGTGATTACCGCGACAGCCTCTATGGTATTGGTATTTACAATAAGAATGCTTGCGACAAGATACCTATGGCAGCTTCCCAAGATAGAATTGGAAGATCAGTAGATATTAAAAAACAGCTCTGTACCGAAAATGTACAGAGCTGCTTTTCAATTTAACATATATATCATCCAGTTAAGATATCCTGCAAATGTTACCCAAAGAAGATAGGGTATCTGCAGATACGCTGCAAGAGGGGATATCTTATAGAATCTTAAAATCATAATCACAATAAGTATCCATAAGAGGATAAGCCACAAAAACGAAATGAGGAAAGCCTGAAAATTAAAGAAGAGTATAGACCAGAAGAAGTTTACTGCAAGCTGGAGTGCATATACCCCAAGTCCTGTTTTCTGTATGGTGGGAGACCCCTTTGCTTTAACATATACCAGAGCAGAGCTTATGCCCATAAGCGTAAAGAGAATAGTCCACACTATAGGGAACACATACCCCGGCGGTGCAAGCTTCGGCGTTACGATTTGGCTGTATATATCCATGCTTTCTCTTGTAACGAGTGCGGAAAGTCCGCCAACCGCAAGGGCAATAAGTACGGATATTACATATGGTTTAATTTTTTTCCACATACAATCACCTCGGTATATTGTATGTGGAAAAATTTTTTTAATTCGTCTTGGTGTGGTCTTTAATAAGGAAATGAACTGTAAATGGTATGCTTACAAGACCTGTAATCATATCGCCTATAGGCTGGGATATCTGTATGCCCGTAAGACCCAATAGCTTTGTAGTTATAATAAGCGTGGGTATAAACGAAAGTCCCGAACGCATAAGCGATAAAAACGAAGAAACCTTTACATTCCGTATGCTCTGGTAGAGCATATTTACAGGTACGGAAAGCGGCAGAAACATTGCACCCACAGTTGCCCAGCGCATAGCATAGGTGCCTATCCTGATAACCTCGGGGTTTCTCTGGAACAAAGTTACAATTTCTTTGGAGAATATAAATCCCGGTACGGCAAGACAACTTACAAGTGCAAAACCAAGCACCATTGTAACGATAAGACCCTTTTTTACGCGGGAATACTCTTTTGCCTGATAGTTAAATGCCGCCACAGGCTGAAAGCCCTGACCTACGCCAAGTCCCACGCACAGTATGAACATTGTAAACCTGTTTACAACGCTCATTGCGGCTATTGCTGCATCGCCAAACGGCTTTGTGAGGTTGTTCAAAAGTCCCTGTGATATAGAGCTCAGACCTTGCCTTATCATAGCGGGAAAGCCTACCTTAAATATAGTAAAATACACATTTCGCATTTTGCTTATATACCTTGGCAGTATAGAGCTTTGCGCCATTCTTACATGGAATACGAAGAGTATCAGAAAGCTTATTATCTGCGATACAGCAGTAGAAAGCCCTGCTCCGTATACACCAAGCATTGGTACGAGGAAATAGTCGCCGAATATGTTTAATATTCCGCCTGTGGTAAGACCTATCATGGAGTAGAAAGCCTTGCCCTCATAACGGAGACAGTTGTTTAAAACAAGTGAGCCTATCATGAACGGGCAGGATATAAGTACCCACATACCGTAGTCACAGGCGTAGGGGAGTATGGTTTCTGTGCTTCCGAGAAGACGCATAAACGGTTTTAAGAATACAAAACCGAATATACTGAGCACAAGACCCAAGCCGCAACCCACAAAGAAAGCAGTGGACACATATTCCGATGCTTCATCCTTGTTCTTGTCTGCAAGAGATTTGGATACCATAGTACCCGAGCCTTGTCCGAGCATAAATGCAATAGCCTGAATTATTGCCTGTAGGGTAAAAAGTATACCCGTTGCCGCCTGAGCGCTTTTTCCGAGCGTGCCGACAAAGTAGGTGTCTGCCATGTTGTATATGCTTGTTATAAGCATGGATATAGTCGTTGGAATTCCGAGCCTGATAACAAGGGCGGATACAGGGGTGGTGGTCATTTTTTTGTAATGTAAATCGGTATCTTTCATATTGTCACCTTTATAATAACTTCGCTTATAAGCACCGTAAGGCACGAGAAAGCCGCAACGGTTATGAGACTCTTGTTTTTAAACGCAAGTATAAATGCACATACAAAGCCTAAAACAGCCGATAGTGTATGCTCTGCCGCAGAGAACATTGCAGGTATGGTCATTACCGCAAGTACGGCATATGGTATGTAGTACAGAAAGGATATAAGGAACTTGTTTTTTATTTTCTTTTTTACAAGTACAAGCGGCAACATTCGTATAAGGTATGTAACAAGAGCCGAAACCAAAAGATATATAAAAAAGTTTTTAGTCATCTTCATCCTCCTCTATAATCTCTATAGGCCGTATAGCTGCAAAAAGCGCGCTTGCACATATGGCGCATATTATGATTATAAATCCTGCGGGTATGCCCTTAAAGACGGGTACAAAGTTAAATATACAGCTCAGTATAACGGCAAATATCACGCACAAGGCGGTATTTAGATGCTCATGTGTTTCGGGAACTACAATAGCTACAAACATGGCATATATTGCAATTCCGAGCGAAGACACTACTATCTCGGGCAATATATTTCCTGCCGCAGCGCCTATCAGAGTGCCGAGTGCCCAGCCAAGATACGGAGGAATTATGAGACCGTACATATAGCATCGATTTACCTTGCCGCTTTTTGATGAGGCAACCGCAAACACTTCATCGGTATTTACAAACGATACCAAAAGCTTGTCCGCAAGTCTGAACCTTGGGTGGAGCTTTTGAGACAGCGATACCGACATAAGAGCATAGCGCAGATTTATTATAAACTGCGTTGCGGCAAGCTCTGTAAATGCGCCTCCTGCCGCTATGATGGGCACCGCCGCCAGCTGACCTGCAGAAGTGACATTTGTCATGGATATAAGAAGTGCCTCAAGTATACTGAGACCGCTTTCTACAGTAAATATTCCAAAAGCAAAGGATACCGAAAGGTATCCGAGGCATATGGGTATGGAGTCTAATATTCCTTTTAAGAATGTGTTGTTTTGTACTTTCATTTTATCACCGTTATTTCCAGTAGTCAACTTCGTGGGGCAGATCTATGTTTTTTGCATAGAAAACAGGCTCTTTATCCTGTTTGCGCTGTGTATCAAAGTCTTTGAGCGCTCTTACGGCATATTTTCCGAGATAGAGTATTACAGGCATATTTATTATTGTCATGCCGCCCATGGTTATGTCTGCTATATTCCAAAGAAGGTCTGCGCTGAGACCTGCACCCAAAAATATTACAAGGGATGCAATAATGTGGGATACATACTGTTCCTTTTTTGTGGGTGTACGCTTTAGTATATAGTGAAGGCTTCTGTCTACATAGTACAGGTTTCCGAGAAGTGTGGTAAATGCAAAGAGCACCATTGCAACGGTTATAAATACGGGACCTGCATTTCCGAGTGTTTCAAGCATGGCTTTTTGAACATAGGGTGCACCCGAAAGCTCAGCTGTAGGCTCTATGCCCGATGCCATACACATAAATGCGGTAGCACTGCACACTAAAATGGTATCTATAAATACAGAGAGTATCTGTACAAGACCCTGATTTACAGGGTGCTTTACATCGGCAGAAGCAGAGGCGTTTGGTGCAGAGCCCACACCTGCTTCATTGGAAAAGAGACCTCTCTTTATTCCGTACATAATGCATGAACCGGAAAAACCGCCGAAGATTGCCTTGAAATTAAATGCTTCCGTAAATATCCTCGAAAAAACAGAGGGAAGAAGCTTTATGTTCATAAAGGTGATTATAAGTGCAATAAGTATATACGCAACACCCATTATGGGTACAAGCAGGCTTGTTACATTTATTATTCTCTTGCCTCCGCCTATAAGGCAGTAGCACACAATCGCGGCAAGCACAAAGCCTATAATCCACGGTGATGCGGTATCATTGTAGAAACTGTATGAAGAAAATGTGGATTGAAGATTGTATGATGCAAGCATATTAAAGCCAAAACCATAGGTGAGAATAAGGAATATGGAAAATACGATTGCAAGTTTTCTTGATTTTAAGCTTGCTTCTATATAGTAAGCAGGACCTCCGCACGCACCGTCTTTTTCTCTTTTTTTGTAAATCTGTGCAAGGGTGCTTTCCACAAAAGCGCTGGCACCGCCTATAAGCGCTATAACCCACATCCAGAATACCGAGCCGAAACCACCCAGACAAAGTGCGGTAGAGACACCTATGATGTTGCCTGTACCCACTCTTGAAGCGGTGGAAACCATAAGTGCCTGAAAGGACGAAACTCCGCCCTTGGCAGAACTCTTTTGTGTTACGGATTTAAGCTGCTCTCCTAGAAGACGAAACTGAACAAAACGGGTTTTGAAAGTAAAATAGATTCCTCCTGCAACTAAAAGAATTATGAGAATGTAGCTGTAGAGGGCATCGCTCACGGATGAAATTAGTTTTTCCAACATATTATTATCTCCTTATAACAAATCAGGTTTTATTATAACCAATATATAGAAAAAAGTCAATTTTTATTTAATCAGACCTTGACTTTGAAATAAACATTTGTTATAATACCTCTGTTGCATAATTCGGGATGTAGCGCAGTTTGGTAGCGCATCTGGTTTGGGACCAGAGGGCCGCAGGTTCGAATCCTGTCATCCCGACCAAACAAAAAGCCTCCTTTTGGAGGCTTTTTTGTTTGGTCGATGAGACGGGAGCGAAGTTGCGGCGTGCGGCTAAAAGGGAAGTATGAAAAAGATAGAATGAAAAAACAAACAAAAGCTTGAATTAGCACTATGAAGCACTTGACCTCAGAGGATTTCTCCGTAGGCGCCCCGAGCTAAGCGAGGAAGTCTAAGGCATTATTTAGCTATCGAACAAAGTGAGATAATTTCGCTTTGCAACTGTTGAAAAATTTAGCCATTAAAATTTTTTTATAATTTTTCAAAAAAAGTGTTGACAAGTTATGTTTTATATGCTATTATTGTCAAGTACCGTTTTTGAGGCACGGGAGCTTAGCTCAGCTGGGAGAGCATCTGCCTTACAAGCAGAGGGTCACAGGTTCGAGCCCTGTAGCTCCCACCACAGTGAATATATGGCTCGGTAGTTCAGCTGGTTAGAACGCCGCCCTGTCACGGCGGAGGTCGAGGGTTCGAACCCCTTCCGAGTCGCCACTTATGCCTCTGTAGCTCAGTTGGTAGAGCAGAGGACTGAAAATCCTCGTGTCGTTGG
>JAZRKX010000036.1:0-34611 GCA_045646525.1 Clostridia bacterium
GTGCCGTCTGCACTTTCAAATTCAAGATAAGGTACACCCTCAGAAGTTCTCTTGTACAAAGGCGCACCATTAACTCTAACAGTATAATTTGAAGCACTGTCCTTTACGGTTCCGTCAGTAGCATAACTTGTCAAGTCCATGCTGAACTTGGGTGCGGGAGTAGCGGCAGAATCTGCCGAAACCACAAAAGGCACCATTGAGATAATCATTACTGCAGTAACTAATAATGAAATTAACTTTTTCATAAAAATTCCTCCTAAAACAATTTTTATTTTTTAATATCAAAGAATCAAAATGATTCTTAGTAAACAAAAAGCATGTATGTATAAAAATCAGTTTTTGTCAAGCTAAAAAATGTTTTGCTTTGCCTATGGGTTATGTAAACTTATTTTTAACACCTTTTTCAATTTCACACACCTCTCAATTTTTTAAATCTTATATGCTTAACACTATTTTACATTAACCGAGAAAATCCTTACCTCGTCGCTTCCGTATGTAGACAGCGGTGTTAATTTTATTCCGCAGCATTTTTTATTAATTTCGCTCCGAACAACTCTTTGATGATTATCCTTAAGGGTTATCTGATCTATACACTTTTCATCTTCAGTTAAAAGTTCAATTTTAATATCTTTAACCAATGTTTCCGGTGTGTGAACCGCTTTTAAGGAAAGAGGTATATTAGCAATAACATCTCTTGTTACAATATAATTTCCTCCTCCGATTGTTTCTCTGTTTAAATCTGAGTCGAATACAATTTTAATCTCACTTATGTATTCCTCATTTTTGAATTTTATCTCAATACAATCCCCTACCTTACCTTTCCAGCAGTTTTCATCATCGCCGATTTTTCTGTCAATACCATTTACTAATTTATCAGCATCCATTCCATTAGTGGTGACCATGGCATTATTGATAATGTCAGACATCTTCATTTTAAGACCCGGCAAATAACAATCTTCTTCCATAAGTGTTTGTTGCAACAAATTTAATTTGTTATCATATACCTCACGGGGAGAAAGTCCATATTCAACTGCTATTCCCGCTGCAGTTCCCACCGCCTGTCCCAGTGTTGCACAAGTTCCCATAACACGTGTTGCACTCAACGCACTATGAGTAACACTTATATTCCTACCGGCAAAAAACAGATTATCGATATTTTTAGAATATAAACTTCTGTACGGAATCCCAAAAGGAGATGGCGCATAATGATAAATGGTGGGCTCTTCCCGTGTGTGGATTCCTTCCGGATTATGGTCATCCATAGACCATCCCCCATAC
Source organism: Clostridia bacterium (assembly GCA_045646525.1). GTDB lineage: Bacteria > Bacillota > Clostridia > UMGS1810 > UMGS1810 > RGIG8748. The sequence continues at coordinate 1,279 of JAZRKX010000036.1, forward strand.
GCAACTATATCTTCAAACCTTCCTCCGCTTTCAACATCACATTGAGTCATAACATAATCACCTATGTATCTACGGCTTTCTCGTTTTCCGGGAAGATATCCAACCCAATCAAGTTCCCAATTATCGGCATTACAGTTACCGCTGTTTTTTATATAATCCCAAATGCCATAAGCCAATGCCAAAAGTTCATCGCGTATATCCTCTGTATCTGTTATTGTATCACAAGTACCCCCAACTTCTAAATACCAAAAATTTTCCACAGGATTTTCTAAACCTGTAAAACGATTTTCAAGTTCTTCAGGTGTGAATTTATATGCCCATTCAGGAGCAACAAAAGTTCGTTTTTCATTTGTTTCGCGGGCTTGTAAAAGACAACTGTGCCCCATCGTCTTACTGTCGGCAAGTTCGGGAGCAATACTTTCACCATAGCGAGCACGTTCTTCTCGCCCCATAATATATTCCGCTCCTGTGAGAGGTGCCAATATACTATCTCCGGAGCAATCTGCAAAAACTGTTGCAGAAACAGTATGAAATGTTTGTGTCGTTGTTTGCCATCCAACAACTTTTTTTATTTTATTGCCATCCATTTCACAATCATTGCATGTACAATTTAAAACAGCGTCTATGTTTTTCTCCTTTTTTATAAACTCAAACAGAACACTATCCCATATTGGATAACTTCTATATGGGTTTCTATATAAGTTTTCCAAACTGATTTCTTCCAAAATACCAGTTTCACGATTGTTATCACCACTAGCGCCGGACACCCACATTCTGATTTCACTTGATGCGTTGCCGCCAAACACTGGTCTGTCATGCATGATAACAACTTTAAGTCCTCGGCGTGCAGCAGCAATTGCTGCGCACATACCTGCTAACCCTCCACCTATCACACAGAAATCACATTTATGGTTAATATTTTTAAGTTTATTATTCATAACTAAAGCTCTCCATCGAAATGACAAAATTTTCTATCGAAATATTTTTATTGATTTTTTCTTAATTTTATTATATGATTAACGAAAGTAACTTTCCTTAAAATACAAGCAAAAAAACTTAAAAATCCTGAACTTAGAGAGGTGGATTATGAAACAAGATATTTTAAATTATATTAAATTTTTAAGCAGTGAGTATGGTATAAGCATTAGCATTCACAATGGACTGAAAACCACAACTAATGTTATAAATAGTCTCACTCCTTACAACATACACCGTAATCCATACTGCTTATTTATTACATCTGATTATGACAGGCATAAAAACTGTATGGAGTTTCAAAAACGCATAAGAAAACAGTGTGAAAAAAATGCTTTTTGTGCAACATGTATGTGTGGTGTAAAGCAATATATAATACCTATTACATATGATATTGAATTATTAGGATTTATCTGTGTTGGCGGTTATAAAGACAATCTCAAACTTGCAGCAGATTATGCGGAGGAAAACGGCATTTCTTCAAAAAAAATTATAGAAAAATACAATAAACATCTAAAGGATGAAACCCCGGATATCAATATGATACAAACTCTCACAAAGCCTTTATGTGCAATGCTTGCTATACTATTTAAACAAACTCCCAATCACGACTATAAAACCGAGGATAATTTATATCTTCAGATTCTTTCTGTCATACATGCAAAAGCATATAAAAAATTAACCATAAGCGATATTGCACAAGCCTGTTATTGCAGCGAATCTTTTGTCAGCCGAGTATTCAAAAAAAATACAGGTAAAACTGTTAGCAACTATATAACCTACTTGCGTATGAAAAAAGCCATAAAGCTTTTAGAAGAAACTGATTTAAGTATAACCGACATCGCATATGAATGTGGCTTCAACGACAGTAACTATTTTATATATTCTTTTAATAAGTTTTATGGAGTTTCACCTAATAAATATCGAAAGCAACTTTGATATGTTTAAATATAACAAATCCACTCTCTGCTGATTGAGGGTGGATTTGTGCTATGAAACTATATGTCTATCTATTTGTAAATGCAGCTATTGTATGAGTTTGCTTTGACATATTCACCTTGTGTTGACTGCTCAATATCAGTAGCCGGATTGCAACCAGTTATATTAAACATCAAGCATAGCGATAGTATTAAACTGTATAATTTTTTCATTGGTCTATTTGTTATGTGCAAATTTTATGATTTTGTTCTATTTATCTCTGAAACATTGACCTTTATGTATTTTCGTGGTATAATTTATTCAAATATTTTAATGATTTTGCCACATAATGCTGATTATGTGGTTTTTTAATTTTGCATACGCACGAGTCCCATTCTTTGCATTTGCCTGCGGTGGGTTGAGCCATTTTCTATGGTATAGATTCTGGTCGTATTTACATTACCGTGGCCAATTTGAAAATGCAGTGATGTCACGGATATATTTTTCGATAGTGACAGAGCATTTTTCTTCTTCAATTAAATAATTTTTGTAGCCTTCAATAGTGCGTTTAGTAATTTCATTCATGTTTCAACAACTCCTTCTCAATTATTATATACCAGACTTAATTTGGAATACACTTTTGAAAATTTGTTGTCAATGTTTCAGCTCATTTGAATATTAAAAGGCGATTGTAATTTCGTTATCCGAAATACAATCGCCTTCATCGTGCATTTTCTTTGCTACAAGCAGTGCGTTCTTGACATAAAGTGTATTAAGTTGTTCTCGTATGGTCTTGGCGTCAACTTTCTGGTCCACTAACCTGAATACTTGTGAAAACACAGCACTTTCTATTCCGTATTTGTCCCCATACATAATATCTTCTAATGTGTACTGTGCCATTCGTGTCACCCCCTTTGGCAACACAAACAGTATCACAAGAAAGGTAACAAGTCAACGAAGGAATACATCATTCGAAAACATTTAACACCATACATATAAAATCATTCCGTATTCCCTTTAATTGTTTTTAAAATATCAGGAATTTCCTCATACTCGTCGAACCAGATAATATTTACTCCCAACTCTTTAAAGAAAGACTCTTGTAATGCTTCGTTAACTTTTTCAAAGCTTTTTATAGCATCATTATTCTCTGAATCTATGTTGAATCTTTTCATTATAGCGAAATGCTTACATCGTTCTTGTTCTTCTGCTCTTTTTTGAGCAGCAATTTCTAACAATCTCCTCATATTAGGATCTGTCATAGATAAACCTATAAATACACAAGTATTATTAATCATATAATTCAACTGACTAATGTTGGCCCAATTATATGGTTCCAACATCAATTTGTGATATCCTTCTTCTGAAAAAACCAATAAAGACTTTGCTAAGTTGTCATATTCTTTTTTCTCTTGCGGAAGAAAACCATGCACATGATATATTCCTAATTCACCAATTTCTGGTATCATCCCTTCCCCGTATATTGATTGATATTTTACACGTAATCTTTTTAGTGTTTTCTCTACTAAATCATCAAAATTATAATTTATGATTGCTCTTATACCAAATTTACCCCTATTAGGAACACATATGTAACCTCATTTCTTATGTTACTAATTAGTTATAAAAAAATTAAATATTTATTTAAAGATAGTTCATTTTCAATTACCTTTACTTTCCTCAATCCCATCAATTAAATCTGTCACAACTTTATTAAGTTCAGTTGCGTTTTTGGAGGTTATAACAGGATCACCTGTTTCTTGTTCGATTTCCTTACGGGCATTGCCGGCAACGGATCCGCCTCGTTTTGCAATTTTCATATTCTCATCAAATGAGGTAGGTTGCTCTCTTTTAGAGATTTCAGTCGTAGTTGCTTCGGCAAGCATGTTAAGTACAAGTTCCAAGTCAGACATATTATCTCGCAAGTTTTCTTTGGTAAGTCCTTTAAGATTCTTATATTTCCTTGTAGTCATTCCTGACCATGCTTTGGATATCTCATCGGTGAGGATGGCATATTCACGACCTTTTTCAACACCGCGCTTGTCCCATTCGTCAGTTAATGCATTTCGTACACGAATTGATAAGAGTCTTTGATGAATCCATTCTTCGCTGTAACCCTTTTTTTGATAGGTTTCGAGTGCTCTGTCGATAGCAAGTTCGGGATCGATAGTTTCTTCAATTCTTTCTCTGCCGACCTGTGCAAGCCACATCTTAAATGGCTCGGCTTTTGGCGAAGGAATAGACTGAATAATGCGAAGAAGTTGTTCTGTATCAGCGACATCAGTAAGTCTTTTCTTGCCATCGGATGCTGTCATTTTCAACTGCTGACAATTTGTCAGCAGTTGATCTGCACCTTCAGCCTTTAGACGCTCTTTAAGCTTCGCCCAATAGTTACTTGCACCACGTTGCGTTGATTGTTCTGTCAATACACCAACTACATCCACGACAGAGAAATACCATTCTTCTGTTTCTTCGTTCCATGCAGTCCTGATTTTTTTATCTTCAAATATTTGTATCTTATCGTTATTGTCCATAGTTAAACCTCCGATAACTTCTTGAACATATTTTAACATATTTTCCGACAAATTTCAATAATTTTGAGAATAAAACCTTGATCACAAAAGACAATCATCATCGTAGTTCTTTTCTTCTTTTAAGAAAGGATATTGTATTGCACCATTGATTTTTTTTACCTCCTCAATGCAACTTTTATGGAGTGTGTCAGCGTTTTCATAATTGATTCTAAATTGTTTAATCAACAACCAAAATATTTTTGAAGTTTCAACTGCTTGTTTGAACATTAATCGTGCAGTACGATTCTCAAATTTTTTCATCATCCCAGCCAAATTATCTCTGATGGTTTGATTAATATATTCTTCATTATTTTTGTTATGTAAGTATAGATTATCTAAGTATTATTTGCAGTCCATCCTGACACTACCTCAGTCAAATTTGACCACCATATTTTTAGCCTGTTCCGTAAACCTTATTTGTAAATTTATAGAGATTCGATGTAGAAGAACCATTTTTCCTTTTTCGATTTATTTTTTTGAGATAACCCTTGTCCACAAGTTCAGGAATTGCTCTTTTAACTGTACTTAAACTAATGTCTATATCTTTGGATATTGTATTAAGAGAAGGGTAACAAACATCTTGATTTCCTGCTCTCATAAGCAGATAACACAGTATGCGATATTCCTTATCTGAAATGTTTTTATCTGTGATAAGTTTATTTAGTATGTTTGTAAAATTGCTATTTAATTTTGGCATTGTATTTCCTCCGTTTCTGTAATAAAAAAAGCCGCATCATTTCGATACGACTGATTTGGTTTAATTTTAATTCTATTTCATTTTCAATTTCATACTACCAATTCCATAGAATGAAATTTGCATAAAAAATTAGAGATTTTTAAAACTACTATCATCCTGAAATCCCTAATTTTATGCGGTTTTTCATTTTTCACCGAGGGGGCGGGACCATCAGGCCCATGTGCTCGCAAGAGCATAGGAGTTCAAGTCTCCTCGCCCGCACCACCGAAAAAAGTACAGTTATCAATGATAGCTGTACTTTTTATAATAAGGACATGTGTAAAAATAAAATACTTTTTAATAAAATTTATTTTGTCCTTAAATTTTGACTTATTATTGAGTACCTAATCAATGAAATATAAGGAGTACGATTGCTACATTCAATTGTGTCCCACATTCCAAAAATTTCAATATCTTTCTCCGTATTCCTTAATCTAATCCACACTGGCTTTGATTTATCCCTCATATATTGCCATATTTCATCATCCACGATAGTTGAAATATGCAACGCTCTTAAAAACGTTCGAATGTGATTGCTGTTGCAAAATATACCACATAAGTAAGCGATGAAAGTGATGATACCCCTGCCTCTAAAATCGATTTTGAGTGCTAGTTACAGCGATTGAGACAGGGGTTTGAGCAGCAAACTATGTTGGGTAATGTAGTTGGCTTTATTCATTAAGTACAGCATATAAAGCCTAATTTAAAGGTTATAATAGTATTAAATCACACCATCAAATATTGAAAAGCTGTTTGGTTTAATACTATTGACTTATTTCTAAAAATAGTATATAATATACTAAACTACACCATCGACGATAAATTGGTGTGCACTTTGATAGAGGTGACGAAATGATTTCACAAAGAAACATTGATATTTTGAAAGAAATTTTTTCTGCTTATAATAATGTTATGAGTACAGCCGAATTGAAGGCAAAAAAAATATATTATTCCGATATTCAGCAACTTCTTCAAGAAGGCTTTATCGAGAAAATCAGGCGTGGGTATTATCATTGGATTGAAGAATTTGATGGCAGTGAAATTGTAATTATTAATAAATTGTTCCCAGATGCTGTGCTTTGCATGGAAACTGCTCTTTTCTATTATAGGTATAGCGACAGAAATCCTGCAGAATGGAATATAGCTATTGACAAAAATGCATCAAGACAACGAACAAAAATTGATTATCCCTTTATAAAAGCGTATAGAGTAGAACCATCTTTGCTAACATTAGGAGAAAGCGTTGGAAAAATAGACTTGTCAGAAGTACGAATATATGATAGAGACCGAACCATCTGCGATGTTCTGCGCAATATGAATAAAATGGATAAAGAGATTTTCAATAAAGCAATTCAAAATTATATCAATGATCCTAAAAAAAATGTACCAAATCTTATGATATATGCAAAAGAACTGCGTGTACAGAAACGAGTAAAAGACTTGATTGGAGTGTGGTTATAATGGCAGATAAAGCACCATCTGTTCTTGCCAAACTTAGAAATAAAGCGAAAGAAATCGGAATCAGCTATCAACAATGTTTACAATTATTTGTGCAAGAGGAATTTTTGAGAAAGTTATCTTTGTCTGGTTATGATGACTGCCTTGTCTTAAAAGGTGGACTCTTCATATATACTCTCACAAATTTTGAAAGCCGAGCTACCGTAGATGTCGATTTTCTTTTGCGAAAGTATTCTAATTCAATGAAAGATATAAAGGAATTAATAAGCAAAATTTTAAATACTCCCACAGGAAACGACTACATTATAATGACAGCAAAGGGATTTGAAGAAATTTCACCACTGAGAAAATATCACGGTATAAGTGTCCAAATCACAGGGCAGATAAAGAATGTCCGTGTACCATTTAATGTAGATATTGGTGTTGGGGATGTTATAGTGCCAAAAGCCGAACAACGCACCATCAATACACAACTTCCAGATTTTGAAGCTCCAATCATAAAAACATATTCTTTAGAAAGCACGATTGCAGAAAAGTTTGATGCTATTTTACAACGCTTTGAACTTACTGGCAGAATGAAGGATTTTTATGACATTTATTACTTATCTCGCACTTTTGATTTTGACGGAGTCAAAGTGCAAACAGCGATATTTGAAACTCTGCAACATCGAGGCACCACATATGACAAGGGGAGTTTTGACCGCATCGTTTCACTTATTGATGATATTGATATACAGAAACGTTGGAAGTATTTTTTAAAAAACATAAAAGATGACACCCTTGAATTTTCGACTGTTATTAATACGATACAACTTTTCCTTGAACCGGTGTTTAATGCAATCTTGAGCGAAGATGAATGGCAGAAAACATGGGGAAGTAAAGAAAATTCTTGGAGGTCTCATAAAAACTAAGGAATAAAAGGAGGGATACAGGGCACTCCCTTAAAAAGAGTAACAGTCCTGTTATCCGCACCATCAAAAAAGCACAGCGTAAGCTGTGCTTTTTTGATTTTGTATATATGGAAATCTGTTTTTAAAACGGTATATAAAATTTACATTTTCCGTTTTTTAAGCATCCTATATACGGGCAGTTTTCGGAGAGTTTATCGAGGTCATAAGTATACTTGCCGGTTTTACAGCTTGGGCATATCTGCTTCTTACAAAACATTTCGTCATCATCTTCATCGTTGTTATCATTTTCGTCGGAGCGACCTGCAATGACTAATGCACAGTACATTGCAACTACAATAAATGCCAATATGAGAAATGATATAATCGTTAGTAGTATCTTTGCCATTTATTTCTCCTTTGATCTTTGCTGTGAATACGTTCGGGAGGATTTTGATTATCCTAGCAAACACTTGTTACAATTACTTCCATTCTTCCCACTTGTATTCGTAACCTTTGTTATCAAGCCAATAGTTATGTGTAATTGTTGCTTCTAAAACTGTTACATAATACCACGTATTTTCGTAAAGGTCATTATAGGGGTTAAATTCAAGTGATTTTACATAGCTTTCCAGAGGCTTTCTGCCGAGCAGTTTATTTATAACTGTCATAACCTCTGCACGCGTGATATTATTTTCCGGTTTGTATGTCTTATCGGGATAGCCCTCAATAAGACCGCTATTTGTGAGTGCCAATATTTCATCATACGCCCAATGGGTATTGTCAAAATCCGAGAATGGATTTTCAATGTTCGCTTTTTCAATACTTGTAAATCTGAATATAAGTGCTGCAAATTCTGCTCTTGATAAATTTCTTGAAGGCTTAAACTCGCCGTCGGGATAACCGTAAACAATTTCTTTATCAGCCATATATTCAATATCGTGTGCAGACCAACGGCTAACCTCAACATCAGGGAAAGCGTCGCCCGTTGCTACAAATGGTTTTTCGTATGCGTGGTTCGTTATACGATAAAGAATTGATGTAATTTCCTCACGGGTTATGTCGCCCTCCGGTTTTACGCTGCCGTCGGGATAACCGTTAATATATCCTATGTGTGTGGGGTGCTCGTTTCCGAAAATATCCTTTGTATATTTTCTTGTATTGTCAACGACTTTGGTGCCGCCACCGCCACCACCGCCGCCACCGCCACCGACGGTTACAGTTGTTTTTGTAGGAACAGGATATTTGTATTCACCAATTTCACCATAAACTCCGTCAGGACAGTCTTTGTAATTTCCCAAGCTACAAGCCGTACATTTTTCTTCACCGGTTGTTTTTCCACAAGCACTAAAATATACAGCTTTTACAGTTGTCGTCTGTGTTAATTTTTCCTCCGGCCCAAGTTCCGACATAGTAAAGCTCTTTCTGTCAGCACTGTCGATTGTCGGGTCTGAATTGTTTGTTGTATAGTAAACAATAATAGTTGGGGCGTCCTTGTACTCATTTACAATGTGATAGGCAGTATTCTTTTCATATTCCGCTTGTTCAGGTAAATCAGTTACAGGAATATCCAAATGCACAAAATCAATCGGGTGTGTAAATAAAGTATTGCTTTTATCACCGTTTATCCATGCCGTAATCGTCATATAGTCAATGCGCTCTGTAGGAACAAAAGCAGCCTTTTCATCATACATAATTGTATCAGACTTGTATGGTGTTCCGCCGCCGGCTTCCTTTGTTAATGTGTAGGCATATTCGTAGTACACATCTGTTTCAGGAATAAACTGAATACCATTTGCGTATTCACCCTTGCCGAGTTTGTGAGCACTTATACGGTTTTGACTGAAAGGCCATTTAATCGATATAGCTCCGAGCGCACTTTCACCCATAACAACATAACTTTGGGAAACTGTTTCGCTATATCTGCCCGTTTCTGTGTTATATGTGTAAGCCATAACAGTCATTGTTTTTTCAATTTTATATGGATAAATTGCTGCCGGATTTCTTCTGTATGCCCATTCATCATCTGTCGCAAGCTTATAATATGTTCTATAATTCTTCTGCTCATAAGCAATATCTTCAGCGTGAGATATAACAGCACTTGCTTCATCTGCTTTTAAGTAAATGCCGGAAGCTGGTGTTATTGTCGGTGCAGGAGGATTGAATGTGTAAATGTAGCCTACGGACGGACTTACATTATTATCTTCATCAACCGTTCTTGCATAAATGATTATATCTTTTGTTGCAAAGCTTGGTTTTTCTTTGTCGTAGTTTCTCCAATTCTCGTAACCGTCATATTTCCATTCTATTGATATATCGTCTCTGTCCTCATAGATAGAATAGAAATTTACGTCAAATGATGTTTTACTCTCGGTGTATGTTCCGCTTTCTTTATCCGCATAAGGAGGAGTAAGAACGGTATCATCACCGCCGATTATATAGGCATAAGCGTTTGTTTCGCTTTCCTGGCCATCAAGAATAGTCTTAATTTCAAGAATTACGCTGTCTGTAAACTCTTTTCCTGCTTCATATAAAAGCTCATTTTTTTGGGCATCTGCATAGGCATTTCCTGTTTTTGTGTCAATATAAAATCTTATACGCCCGTCACTGTCTGTTTCGTCAGTACAGAAGCTGCCCGTTACATGGTTATCTGTATCGTTTCCAATTCTATACTCAACAAAGCATCTATCATTTTCTGATTTTTCAACCGCAAGAGCGTCAACAGGTATCAGCGGAAGTTCCTTTACTGCACTTGAAGCAGGTGTAGTCGGTGCTTCGGGAGTTATGATATAATCAAATACTGCAATATCACTTTTTACAATATTACCGTTTACATTCTGTACGCTAACCGCCTTTATCATTGTGTCATTTTTAATCTCAATCGGATTGCCGTCATATTTAATAGCTCCACCATCTATGGTAAGGTCGGGCGCGTCAAAAGGAGCATTCCTGTCGCCGATTGTGTAATAAATTTCGACACCCTTTGGCGGCTCCACAAAGCTAACTGTAAATTCGTCGCTTTCAATTTCTCTTGTGTAATATCCTGACGGAAGTGTTACGGTAGGCTTTGCCGGCTTATCATAAACTACATTGTATGTATGCTGGGCAACCTCCGACATATATTCGCCGTCTTTTACAACAACAGCTTTGATTTTTGTATATCCCGTTACATGAATATTTACAACATCATTTTCAGGTGCTTTTAAGCTGCCGTTTGGCTCTGTACCGTCCAATGTGTACCAAAGTTCAAAACGGTCTTTATTATCATTAGTGCTTTCAGGGCTGAATACGGTTACAACATCAGCTGCCGTAAATTCGCAACTTTCGGGAGAAAATACAGGAGCAAGAGGCTTTATGATATATACAAACTTATCGCCCAAATCCTCGTCAGTATTTTCGTCGCTTATAATTCTTGCATTAAATTCTATATGCTCGTCAACAGTTGTTGTATCTCCAATAATCGTTCCGTCGTATGGCTCCCAAGTCTTTCCACCGTCAAAAGAAACCTCAATTTTTTCACCCGGTTCGTCGGGGTACAGAATCACCTCAACACTGCCTGTATAAATGCCGGAGGGATATACTGCGGATACACCGCTTTTGTTTTTATTACTGAAAATATACCAAAACGAAGAAACGTCGCTCCACTGTCCGTCATAAAGGCTAACCGCCTTAATGACAGTATCTTCATCAAGATATAGCGGCCCCGTATATTCATAGCTCGTTCCTTTACGGGGGTCGTCACCATTTGTTGTATAGTAAATTTTTGCACCCAAAGTATCACATTCAAGTTTTATTGGCTGCTCGACATCAATCCCGGAGCCGGGTGTCGCTGTTACGGGAGCAGGTTTAATTCCCAAATGATATACGCTAATATCACTAATGCCCCATTTATTAACAGTTACAAGGCGTATCGTTCTGCTTTGGTCTATAATACTTTCAATTTTTTGTGATGTACTGCTAACTAATACCCACTGGTTTTCAGGGTTAGCTCCAACAAAAGAGTTTTCGCCCCTTGTAATATATTCAGGGGATAAATCTTCATCAAAGGTATAATAAATGCTGTTACCTGCACTTATACCTTTTGAAAAATCTTTGTTATCGGCTGTATAGACATAATATCCTGTGTTAGCGTCTTTCCATGTCTCGCTGTAAATATTAGGTATTTGCACCTTTTCGCTGTTAAAAAGATATGGTGCACGTGGTAGAAATTCGTATGTAAATGTTGCAAGGTCGCTCCATTTCCCATCTGACGGTCTGTATGCTCTTGCTTTTAATACCGTGTTTGTTTCAAAAGTCAAAACATCACTTTTTGAAATATCCTCATTTTGTCCGTATAGTTTTACGGTATCTTTTGTATTTTCACGTGGGTCTGTGCCGTCGGTGCTGTACCAAATCTCGCAAGGGTCAGTATTTGTATGATAAAGCTGAACATCTATTTTATCGTTATAAGTTCCTCCGGGCTTTGTTGCAATCGGTCTTGTCGGTCTGCCGGCTTCTTCTATGTTGAGATAGAAAACACCGTCATTTAACACATCTGCGTCAAAGTTCAGTTTTTCATCCGCAACATTTTTTGCAAACAATTCTAAATCATCATCAGTACCCATATTGTACTCAATTCTGACGCTTGTACTGCCTGTCTGCAAAGGTGTCAAAGTTAATTTACACAAGTTATACCACAAATCATTTGTTTTGTTCGGAAAAAAACCGTTACCCATTAAAAACACAGTTGCAGCCGCATAGCCCTCACGGTCTGATTTATCACATTTATATTTCGGATTGTGAGGCATATATCCCGGATTGAGTGATACATAATCATCATCCTTAACCTCGTCGCTGTCGTTTATGTCAAAATCTTTTTCCCTGTTCGGTACTTTATAATCAAATGGCTCGGCACTGTCCTTAAATTCAAAATACTTTGTATCGAAATATATTTTGACAGTGTATCCCTGCATATCGTATTGAGGCTGGGTATGTACGCCGTCTATGTAATCTCCTTTATTGGGATTGTCAACAGCAAGAAAAACATTCACATCTTCCCCCATATATACTGTATGACGGATTTCACTTGTATTATCTTTTGGGGTTTCATCAACATCAAAGGCATGCAGATATACCTTCCGTTGTCCTTTGCCTGCATTATCGTCCGTTTCGGCAAAAACAAAACTTTGCGGAAACAAAGATACAAGCATAATGAAACATAATACAAATGCCAATAGTCGTGATTTTTTCATAATGTGTAATCTTCTCCTTTGCGTCATTAAGTAGAGGGAATAAAAGTTCTAACCTCTTTCAAAGCATACAACCCACAAAACAATAGATGTCTTAAACAAAAATGCAAAATAGCAAGTTGTATGCTTTGAAAGAGGGGAAAGCCGGAGCTTTCCGCCTCCAAAAAATGTTTAATTAGTTGCCTAATGTGTGGAGTACATAGTGAACATCAATGATGTCAATTTTACCGTCACGGTTTAAGTCATACTTGATGTACTTATCTGCGTCTGTAAGCTTATACATACCGTAGTATGATGTAACAGCAGCCAAGTCATATTCATCAACTGTGTAGTCCATTACTATATCACCAACAACAAAGTTGTGAGCCATAAAGCCCTTGCCTGTTTCGATTTCAGCAAGAGGTTCAACAACAACGCCGTTAAGTTCTTCATTTCTCTTAACGTTGTTCCAGAAGTTGAGTACAAGAGCGTCATTCTCGTCTGCACCTGCTTCTAAAGTTGTGTTGTAAACATATCTTCTGAAACCAGGAGCTTCAAGAGTTACTGTAAGTCTGCCAAGCTTAACATTATCAAATGTTGCAATACCTTTGTTGTCTGCAATGTTTATATCTTTTGTTTTAACATTACCAAAGCCGTCTTTAACAGTAACAGTAATCTGGTTTGCTGCATTTTCTGCTGCGTCTTTCCAATATGTTCCGTCAATTCCAAGATTGTATGCAACATTTACTGCAACCTTTCTTGTAACTTCCTTAATCTCGTTACCTGAAATCGCAACTACTGAAAGTGTATCGTCTGTTGTATCGTCTGCATCTTTGGTGTAATATTTACCAAGGTTTGTGCCATATTCTGTTGTAACAACTTTACCCTCTGAAATACCAAAGTTGATGTCGCCCTGACCGTGGAACTTAACCTGACCGATTACAAGGTCTTTGCCTGACATTCTTTCAGCATCGTTAACAAGGCGAAGTGCGTACTTGTAATTACCTACATCATCTTTTTCAACACTTTTTTCAGTATTTGTAACATCATCAATGCCAAGAATTTCGTAGTTCATAGTTGTGTCCGCACCTGCAGATGTTGTGCTTGTGTTCCAGAATGTGAATTCTGCGCCTACAAATTCGTAGATTTCTGCGCCATCAGCCGGATTAAGAACTATGTTGTAGAGACCGGCTATATCTTTGTCATTCTCGTCTTTTGCATTTACAAAAGAAACTGTAATATCACCGCACTGATATGCTATGCTATCAGTTACAACAGAACTGATATTTTCGTCTGTTTTGCCTGCAGGAAGTTCAAGATTATACCATACATTTCCTGTTTCTGAACCCTCTGCAAAGCCAAGAGCAAACGAATCTTCTATTGTGAGTGCAACTGCCGGATTGGTTTGCTGTGTCAAATCCATTTCAACAACTGCTTTAACATTTTCAGTTGCAGAAGCATAAAATTTTGTTCCCGAAATATTTACCTGTGCATTTTCAAGATATGTACCATATCCAAACACTTTTATAGCTTTATTATCGGAATTAAATACACAATCTGTAAATGTTACATCTTTTGAAGCATAAACCATAATTGAATACTTATTTGTTTCGCCATTGATTACGCAACCGTCAAACACAAATTTACCCTGATAAAGAGTATATAAGCCATTAAGTGTGCAATCATTGAAAGTAACATTTCCACTCTGGAGACCCATATCTGCAAAGTAAACATCACCCTGCCAACGTGTCATACCTGATACAGTAAGATTGTTTAATACATAGTTTTTGTTATTCAAGCCATACAATTTGTCCTCAACGTCCATTGTCACATCACCATTACCTGTAATAGTAAGGTCTGTAATTGAACTATTATTTTTAAGAACAATATCACTCAATAAGAAATCGTCAAACACTTCAATTTCTACATTTGTTAAGCCTTGTGCTTCTGCATCTGCGATAGCAGCTTCAAGTGTTGTGTAATACTTATCACCTATGCTTGCTTTAACTGAGCCACCAAAAAGCTCTGCAACATCTTCAGCTGTCATAGGAGTACCGTCGATAGAGCAATCTGTCATTTCAACGTCAGCTCTTGCATCAACCCCATAATCAGCTGCGAAATCACAACCTGTATATGTAGTTTCTGCATAAGGTCTCATGTAAGCATAGCCCGCGCCTTCACCAAATGTACAGTTTTCAAAAGAAACCACTTCAAAACCACTGGTATAACTTGTCCAGCCGTTAAGTGTTGAATTTTTAATTATCCATTTAACGCCACTTGCTCCGTCAGCGCTGATTGTGTAAATAGGTCCGTCAATTGTAACATTTTCTAATATAATATCTTCTGTTTGACCTGCTGTGAAAACGCCTCTCATACCGCTTGCTATAGTAAGGTTTTTAATAGTTCCGCCATTGGTATAAATAGCGCAACCCCATGTGTCGTTTGCACCTGTAACATTTAGTGTATGACCATTACCATCAATGTCAAATCCCTTTTGAACTATACCGGCTTTACTATATCCGCCCTTGCCGGCTTCGATTGTTACATCTGTTAACAATGTAAGTGTATCACCGCTCTTTACAGCAGCAAGAGCATCAGCAATACTGCTATAAAATTTTGTGCCATTAGCATTAGAAATCATTGCAACAGCAACAGTAACACTGTCCTCTCCATTATAAGATGTTGAATTATCTACCACATAATCACCGGTATTCTGGCTAAGTGTAACACTACCGTTTTTACTAACATACACAGTGGATTCATTCAATTTATTTGAATCAAGAAGTACATTTCCATAAACCTGTATATTTGCAGAAACATCGCTGTTTTTGATAACTGCATTAGATCCTGTTACGAAAGAAACATATGTAGTATCAATATCACATTTATCAATAGTACAGATACCTGTTTCATCTGTATCTCCAACATGAACTGCCCATGAGCAATTTTCCATAACTGAGTTACTTATCTGAACATCAGAATCGTTTCCGAGAGAATAGCAGTATACAGCTTTTGAAAATCCATCAAAGGTACAGCCTTCAACAACTAAATTAACCTGACGGTTGCCGCTTGATGCATAAATTGCATTAGGCTTTTCTGCACCGTCCTCAGCTGTACAATAAAAATCACAATTAATAACATTGAGATTGTTTGTTCCGCTGTATGTAGTCAATATCGCATTATAAGTCATTCTCGGCTTATTCACAGCAGTAAACTTTATGTCTTCCAAAGTCACTGTATCAGCAGAAAGAGTACACTGTGTAAGTTTGTCTTCAAGAGACTTTATCACTGTAAGCTTTTCACCGTTTTCTACTTCACCCTTGATTGTAACACTTTTTTTCACAGAAAAAGGTGTATATTCACCTGCACTGAGAATAATTGTGTCACCATCTGCTGCTGCTTCTAAAGCCTCATCAACAGTTGCATATTCGCCATCTCCTGTGCCGACAACCAATGTCTCACATTCAGATGCAAACACAACTGTTCCCATTGTGCTCAATACCATTGCTACGCAAAGGATTGAAGCTAACAATTTTTTCAATTTCATTGAAAAATGCCTTCTTTCTTATAGATTTTTTACGATTTAATAAATTGTATAGGGACAAGGGAAGAAAAATCGCAAATTCTTACACCTCATCCGACACAGCAAGCTGTGCCACCTTCTCCTCAAGGCGAAGGCTTTTTATAAAGTTGTTTTCCTCACCTCCAAAGATGCCGAATGGCAGTTGTTGTGAATAAATGTTCTGCAGGGGCGGAGCTCTTTTTTTGTAAAAGCAACTGCCATTTTAGCACCGAGCAGGGAAACTATGCTCGCCGCCCTATATATAATTAGTCAGCAAAAGCTGAATAACTATCTGAAAAATCTACCTATAAATGGTATGTGTCGTATATACAATCTTTTCAATTCGCTTTTCCAATACTTATATCTTTCGCCGTCGCTACGCTGCATTTCCATTTTTATATAGTCTCTCGCTTTCATAAAAGGAGCAATAACATTAAAATAGAAAGCTAAAACGATAAAAAATCCAATTATAACTACAAAAGCAAATATCAAGAATGTATCTTCCGTGTTGTCGTAGGTATATGCCATATTAGTTCATCAAAGCCACCAATCTTGCACACATAACAGCAACCTCTGCACGAGTTGCGTTTCCAAGAGGGTTTACATTTCCGTCGGAGCCTTGAATAATTCCCGCCTTAACCATAGAAGCCATTGGAGCTAAAGCATAATCTGAAATGCTGTCTCTATCTGCAAAAGCATCTAACGATGTCATATCGTCTGTTTCGGTAATGTAACCTTTTGCAAGGAACGCACGATAAGCAAGAGTAATCAAATCCTGTCTTGTGATTGTGTTTTCAGGCATAAAGTTCTCGCCGCTGCCGTGTGCAATACCTGCTGCTTTTGCACTGCCGATTGCGTTATAGTAATAGCTATCTGCCGGAACATCTGCAAAGTTTTCTGTAAAGCTATCGTTTATAGATAACATTCTTGTTAAAATAAGAATGAAATCACCACGCTTGATATTGTTAGCGGGGGCATACTCTGTTTCGCTTATACCGCTGATGATGCCTTTATTCTTTAATGTATAAATGGATTCTTTCGCCCAAGCATAATTGCCAAGGTCAGTGAATGTTTCTGTTGTGCCGGAAGGTGTTACAGGAGTAGTAGGCGTTGTTGGTGTGGTCGGGGTTGTAGGAGTAGTAGGTGCAGCACCGCCACCACCGCCGGCTCCACCAGAGCCGCCTTCGTTGGTTTTAGCATTTGCGATTTCTGAATAATCACCTGTACCGATTTCGTTTTTAGCCGCTATCTGCACATAATAGGTTGTGTCAGCAGACAGACTTGAAATTTCTTTGCTTGTACTGCTTGCATTTGTAATATTCTCTGTCTTATTAAGGTTTGTGCTGCTTGTACCATATTTAATGGTGTAGCCTGTAATTGCTGCACCGCCATTATCGGGAGCAGTCCAGCTAACAGTTATCTTCTTGTCTCCACCTGTTACAGTAGGCTTTGTCATTTTTGAAGGTTTTGTCTTTTGTGGAGCAGTTGTTCCGAAAACATTATCGTTTTCATCTACATATCCGTCACGGTTGAAATCTGCTGCTGGATTGTATTCATCTTTTGCAATAAGATTTTCATAAGCGGTTTTGTCAGCGTCAGTAATCGCGCCGTCCTTATTTACATCACCCGGAACAAAATTACTGTTTGTTATTGTAAGCACATCACCAAAGGTTACATCTGTTACCGTGTATGTTTTATATCCAATACCAGAAAGCTCAACAGTATATTTATTTCCTTTGATAACGGTTTTTGTTACAGTAAATTCCGCCTTTGTTGTGTTGTCTCTGTTCTCGCTGCTTAACGGCACTTTAATAACATCACCATTTGACTGGTCTGTAATTTTAAGTGTTACCCCCGATTCATTGCTTGCAACAAAATCAGGAACTTTATCCATTTTGATTTTTATGGTTGCGTCCAAACCCTCTTTTGCACTTTCCGCAGCCTGTGCAGTTATACTACTTGTGCCTGTCGCATAAGCAGAGCCGTTTTCTGTCAGACAGTACGAATGTTCATTGTCAACCGAAAGAGTTACACTGCCACCTGTTGGTTTATGAAATGTAAGAATAAATACAGGAGTTTCATCATCAAATGAAACAGCGTCACTGAGCGCAAATCCTACTGTAAGTTTATTACCTAATTTTGCGTCTGCCGGAGCGTCATTTTCCATAAGATATTTTACACCAATATAGTCAAGTTCTCCCGTAACATCAAATGCTGTCTGCATTGCTGTTACATCATCAACATTACCTTTAATGCTGACTTGTATTTTAGCGTCGCCCGTTTTGGTTGAAGCATTACTGTTGGTTACATCTGTCAGAATTACCTCAATGTTGTCTGCTGCCATAACAGGCAATCCGGCAAATATGCTCGTCACCATAGCCGCAGCCACAAGCAAAGAGCCCACTTTCTTCTTTAGGTTGAAATACATTTTTTGAGTTCCTCCGTTTTCTTAAAGTGTCTTTATGTAAATAAAATTACATCTGTTTTTCTTCTATATGCAGCAGATTTGTTATTCTGCAATATAAATTTTCAAGAAGCATTTGTGTCTTGTCACCGTCGTCCCAAATAGCATAGTCAATTACATAAGCAATAATAGAATAAATAAATGTTTCTGCCTGTAGATGAGAGCAATTAAAAATCGTAATAAGTTTTTCAGCATACCTCTCATACCACAGTCTGAAACCCTTTGACTTATCACGCATGCGATCACCAAACACAGGACTTGTAGTAATCTGGAGAGCCAGTCTGAGTTCGTACTTGTACTTTTCTACCTCAGCCAAAAGTGTGTCAAAATACCTGCGAATGTCACCTGTATGCTCCAGGGTAAAGCCCATAAGCGCATCGACCACCTTCGACAAGCCGTATTTACCCGCACTTATCCAGATATCGTCTTTGTTTTCAAACCAGTAATAAAGACTGCTTTGTGCCAATCTTGCCTCTCTGCACAAGTCTCCCACAGAGGCATTGGCAAGTCCTGTTTTTAAAAGATACTCCCAGGTTGCTGCAACGATTGCATTTTTCTTATCGGACGGGTTAAGATTGTCCATTCAAATTCAATCCTTTCTAAGTTTCGTCGTCACAGTTGCCTTATTGTAATGTTCATTACAAACGATATCAAAAAAATATACCCCGCAACATAATCGAAATTATGTGGTAAAAGACATCGCAGGTACATACTAAAAGCAGAATAAATATAGCACTTTTAGGAGCGTTTGTCAATGATTTCAATTAAAAATAGTTATATCATCGAAAAACAGACACGATAAAACAGACCGGTTATACAATTTTTACAATGTCCGGTCTTAATACTGTGCTCTATTTTAAATAAAAATCTCACCTGCTTATATGTTTCACTTGTTTTCATTGGATTTTGTGTCTAAAACCTCGTTGCCCTGCAACATAATTTCGATTATGTGGTTTTTTCTTTATAGTCTTAAAAGCCCTAATTTCTGAATCTGACGGCGGTGTATATCGCCTGCTTCCATGGTATAAATACGGGTAGTATTTACACTTGTGTGTCCCAAGATATCCGCAAGACGCACAATGTCCTTCTGTATAGAGTAGTAGGTACGCGCAAAAAGGTGTCTTAGGTTATGCGGAAATACCTTTTCCCTGTCTACTCCCGCGCTTTCGCAAAGCGCCTTCATCATTTTCCATATTGTGCTTCTGTCAAGCGGTTTTCCTGTTTTTGTAACAAACACGGGACCGCTTGTTATTTTTTGCTCTCTTGAATAATCTGTAAGCATTCTGCAAAGCTCTTTGGGCAGTATTACAACCCTCATCTTGCCCTTGCAATTTATGTTTGCTTTGCGTTTTTTCACCGCTTCGACAGTAATTGCCGACAGCTCCGATACTCTTATACCGCTTGAGCAAATGGTCTGCATAAGGTAATACAGCCTTTCATTATTTTTGGTCTTTGCAGCCGCAAGAAGTCTATCGTATTCCGACTTGGTGAGTTCTTTATCTCTGTCTGCAAAAATCTGCTTTTGAATTCTGAGAGCCTTGATGCGCATGTCATGCCACTCCATAAACGCAAAGAAGCTGTTTAGTGAAGATACTGCTGCATTTACGCTTGCGGGAGCATACTTTCGGCACAGATGCCCTTTGTACTCCAAGGCAAGAAGCTTAGTTGCCTCTCTTTCACACAGCCAATCCATAAAAAAGGTAATGTCACGAATGTATTTTTCTACGGTGTTATCACTTTTTTCATCTGCGATTAAATGTTCTTTAAAGCGCGAAATGACTTTCGGGGTGATTTTTCTCATATAAATCAACATCCTTTCCTGTGACTATTTTACCACTTATATATGACATTTATCAAATAAAAGCTCCAAACATACGCTTTCTTACTCGTATGCTTGGAGCTTTTGATTTTTTAATATTTAAATGCTCTTACTGAATTTGCAACTGCCAGAACCATTACACCGACATCCGCAAAGATGCCGAGCCACATATCTGCAACACCCAGAGCCACAAGTCCGAGGCAGATAAATTTAACAGAGAGCGAAAATACAATGTTTTCCCTTACAATCCTCATACATTTTACAGAGCATCGGATAGCTCTTTGTACTGCGTATATGTCGTCGTCCATTATGACTACATCTGCCGCTTCTATTGCGGCATCCGAGCCCATGGTGCCCATTGCTATGCCCACATCGGCACGGGCGAGCACAGGTGCATCGTTGATGCCGTCGCCTGCGAAAGCGGTTTTACCCCTATTTTGTGCTATGATTTTTTCTATTGCTTCCACCTTGTCCTGCGGCAGAAGCTCATACATAACCTCGTCTATGCCGAGGGTGTCTGCCGTAATGCGCGCGGTATGTCTGTTGTCACCTGTTAGCATTACGGTTTTTATGCCTGCTCTTTTAAGAGACTTTATTGTATCTGCACTTTTCTCCTTTATTTTATCGGATATGACGATAGTTCCTATATATCTGTTTTCACAGGCTGTATATACCACAGTTCCCGCATCGGTACATATGGGATGGCTTATACCAAGGCTTTTCATAAGTGCACTGTTTCCTACGATGACGCTTACCCCGTCCACCTTTGCGCAAACGCCCATTCCGCGATATTCCTTTATGTCCGAAACTCTTGTTCGGTCACACTCTTTTCCATAGAGAGCGCATATACTGCGTCCTATGGGGTGAGAAACTGCACACTCGGTAAGTGCGGCAAGCTCTATCAGCTTTTCCTTATCAAAATCCGTGCAAATAATCTTATTAACCTTAAACACACCCTCGGTAAGAGTGCCCGTCTTGTCAAAGGCAATGCAAGATACTTTGGATAAAGCCTCGAGGTAATTTGAACCCTTTACAAGAATTCCGTCTCTGCTAAGTCCCCCTATGCCTGCAAAAAAGCTTAACGGTATGCTTATAACAAGTGCACACGGACAGCTTATTACAAGAAAAGTGAGCGCTCTGTATATCCAACTCGCCCATACATTTACTCCAAATGAAAACAACATTACAAGAGGCGGTACTATAGCAAGACATAATGCAGTAGTGCAAACCGCAGGGGTATATACCCTTGCAAAACGCGAAATAAATCTCTCCGAGCGGGATTTTCTTGATGTGGCATTTTCCACAAGTTCAAGAATTCTCGATACGGTTGATTCGGAGAATTTCTTTACAGTGCGTATTTTTATTACAGAATCAAGGTTTATGCATCCGCTGTATGCCATATCGCCTGCGGTGATACCTCTGGGAAGACTCTCGCCCGTAAGAGCGCTTGTATCAAGCATGGATGTTCCCTCGCACACAATTCCGTCTATGGCAATCCTCTCTCCCGGTTGAACGGTTATTACTGTATCGGGCTCTATATCGCGGGCAGACACCCTTATAAGGATGCCGTCCTTTTCCACATTGGCATAATCGGGTCTTATATTCATAAGCTCTGCTATATTCTTACGGCTTTTGCCCACGGCACAGCTTTGGAAGAGTTCTCCTGTCTGATAGAAAAGCATTACGGCAACCGCTTCGTTATAGTCGCCGCTTCCCGAATAAACTGCCAGAACAAACGCTCCCACAGTAGCTGCTGCCATAAGAAAGTTTTCATCCATAAGTCTTCCGTTTTTTATGCCGAAAAACGCCTTTCTCAAAATATCATAACCTATTATAAGGTATACCGAAAGAAATGCACCAAGCTTTAGTAAAGGATGTAAGATAACCAGATTAAGTAAAACTGTAAGAACAAAGCTTACAATTATTCTTATAAGTACTTTTTTCTGCTTTTTGCTCATAGCTCTATTTCAAAATCGGGCTCTATTTTGCGGCAGGTTTTGTATACCTCTTTTAAAACCTTCTTTTCGTCTGCCCCGTCCTCGAATTCCACTTCCATCTTCTGCATCATGAAGTTTATGCCAAGCTCCTTTATACCCTTAACTTTCTTTGCCGCCTCTTCGCAAAGGTTGGCACAGTTGGCACAGTCCACTTCGATTTTGTATGTTTTTGTCATATAAACACCTCGTTTTGAATTTTTACAATTAAACACTTGTTTAATTGTTAATTATAAGGTACAATAAATATATGCAAAAGTCAATCTCACATACCCACTATCTGCCAAAAGGAACAAATTTATTTCCAAACGGACCAAAAAGGAGAATATATATGAAAAATTTAAGGCTGCCGCACAATCATGGCTCATCTACGGAAACTGCTTCTTTTCACAAAGCATTAGCGGACAACGAAAAATTTGCTTCCTCGTCCGAGGTATTCAAAACCCTGAGCGATGCCACCCGAATACGCATGTTCTGGATTTTGTGCCACAAAGAAGAATGTGTTATAAATCTTTCTTATCTTCTGGATATTTCCAGCCCTGCGGTATCGCATCACTTAAGGCTTCTTAAGGAAGCAAAGCTCGTAGAGGGCCGCAGAGACGGAAAAGAGGTTTACTACAAAGCCGCAGACAGCGAGCTTTGCCGTCTTTTGCACCTTACAACAGAACAGCTTATGGATATAGCCTGCCCCGAAAACGAAAGCAGCATATCCAACATTCACACAATACACTCCGTACACGATTTCCTTACAGAAAACCTAAGTAAAAGAATAACAATAGATGAGCTTTCCAAAAAATTTCATATAAATCCAACTACGCTGAAGAAGACATTCAAGGAAGAATACAAAATGTCGGTTGCCGCCCACATGAAAGAACACCGTATGGAAAAGGCAGCAGAGCTTCTTAATAAAACCTCAAAGAGCATCGGGCAAATATCAAAAGAGGTGGGATATGAAAGTCAGAGTAAATTTACAACAGCGTTTAAAAGCATATACAATATGTCACCATTGGAATACAAAAAGCAGAAACGATAAGTTCGTTTCTGCTTTTTGTTATCTGTTGCATCCTTTGTTTGTGCAATCTTTTGCATAAGGACAGCCTATGCATTTGTCTCCGCGTTTTTTTGCTCTGCAGATATAGGTCACGGCACCGCCCACCAAAACTATGAGCACCAATAAAATTATAATATCTGTAATCATAAAATCACGCCTTTACTCTCTTAGCTTTTATACACAGGTACACACAAATCAGTGCAAACACGCCTACTGCAGCAAGCCCTTGGAAAAATCCGTTTGCCACAGTTCCCGTTGTAACAACAGAGCCAATCTGATACACCGCAAAGCCTACAGTAAATCCTACTGCAAGCTGAAGAGCTATACCGCCAAAGAGCCACTTGGCACTCTTCATCTCCGAGCGCATCGCACCTATTGCGGCAAAGCACGGCGGTGTAAAGAGGTTGAACATCATATATGCGAGTGCACCTGCGGGTACAAGATTCATCTTCTCGGCTACTAGCGCCCCCTCGCCCACAAGCTCGAGGTCGCCGTTTATAACTGCAGAAAGCCCAAAGAGTGCAGCAATAGTTCCCACCACATTCTCCTTGGCTATAAAGCCTGTAACGGAAGTAGCAACAAGCTTCCACGATGCCACACCTATTACGGGTACAAGCAGCCAGTCAACAGGTCTGCATATTGCGGCAAGGATTGAATTTGAACCGTCGGAAGCAGCTTCGCTGAATCCTATGGTAAACGAACCCATAAGGGTAACTATAACATTGCATACAAGTATTATTGTACCTGCCTTTACTATGTATTCCCATCCGCGTCTTAACATGGATTTGACAGCTCTCGGTATGCTCGGAAGCTTGTATTCGGGAAGTTCTATAATAAAATATGCCTTTTTTGCATTGTATCCCGTAACCTTATTTACAAGAAGAGCACACAAAAGTATTATAACTATGCCAACAAAATACATAGCCGTACCTATCCACGCATTTTTTGGGAAGAATGCACCCACAAAAAGAGAAATAACAGGAAGCTTTGCCCCGCATGGCATAAACGGCGCAAGAAGCGCGGCGGCTCTGCGTTCCCTTTCGTTTTTGATGGTGCGGCAAGCCATAACTCCCGGAACCGCACATCCCGTACCAACGATAAACGGAATTACGGACTTTCCCGAAAGTCCTACTCCCTTAAATATAGGGTCAAGTACAACGGTTGCCCTTGCCATGTATCCGCAATCTTCAAGAAGCGAAATCAAAAAGTACATAACCATTACAAGCGGAAGAAAGCTTACAACAGCTCCAACTCCATCTATGATGGCACTAGAAACAAGAGTTGTAAGAAACATGCTGTTTGCACCCGACATCCATTTGTCTGCCTGAGTACCCAGCGTCTCTACACCGCCTGCCAGAATATCAGAAATCATAGGACCGAGCCACGCCTGAGACACCCAGAACACAAACCACATAACTGCCGCAAAAAGCGGTATTCCGAGCCAGCGACCTGTGATAACGGAATCTATCTTGTCCTGTTTTGTTCTGTCCTTGGTAAATACTGCACGCTCCTCCACAGAAGCTACGATTTTGTTTACGAATTCATATCTTTTCCTGTCAGCTTCCTCTACCGCCTTTTTGCTTGTTAAATCCACATTTTGCTGAGAGTAAGGAGCTTTCTGACTTCTGCCCTTTAATGCTATTGCCGCGTCTACTGCATCCTTTAGTCCATGAGATGAGGTGGAAACGGTATTTACAACCTCGCATCCGAGAAGCTTTGAGAGCTTCCTGGAATCGATTTTGTTTTGTTTACGGTCACTTATATCTGTTTTGTTAAGTGCTACAACAACGGGTATTCCAAGTTCAAGAAGCTGGGTTGTAAAAAACAGGCTTCTGCTTAAGTTGGTAGCATCTACTATATTTATTATAACATCGGGGTTTTCGTTTTTTATGTATGTGCTTGTAACGCTCTCCTCCGATGTAAACGGACTCATGGAATACGCACCGGGCAAATCCACCGCTACGAGTTTATCTGTGCCGTTGTAAAAATTCTTCTTTACAGTATGTTCTATCTTTTCCACCGTAACGCCTGCCCAGTTGCCGACCTTTTCGCTGCAACCTGTGAGTGCGTTGTACATAGTGGTTTTTCCGCTGTTGGGATTGCCTGCCAATGCAATTTTCATATACTTACCTCCTTTTCGGTTAGTTTAAGCTAACTTAGACACGAAAATAAAACACCTATGCTATCTCAATAGCCTTTGCAAGCTGCCTGTCGATATTGTAGCGTCCGTCCTTTATGGATACGGTACATCCTCCCCGAAGCTGCCGTATTACCGTAATCGGCTCACCCGAGTAGCAACCCAAAGAAAACAAAAAGGCGTTTAATTCTTCGTCATCTGTTTCTATTTTTCGGATTATATATTCCTTGCCTTCTTCTGCTAATGTCAAATTCATAAATATACCTGCTTAATTCAGAGTTGATTAGGTGCAACTAACCATTAGTGTTTAAAAAACGATTAGTCATCACTAACCTTGGTTATTTTACCATAATATGCATATGCTTGTCAATAGATTTTTAGAATTTTCCGTAGTTTTAAATAGAAAAAAATCGGGTGAATTGAGTTCACCCGATTCAAAAATTTTATATTTCAGGTTTAAAGCTTGGCATAAGCTGCAGCTTAAAAAGATTTGCCCTGTGCTTTCTGTCTATAAGCTCTTTTGTTTCTTCATCATCTATTATGCCCTCGCGGATATATCGGTCAAGTACAGCATAGGTAAAGCCTAAGTTTTCCTCGTCTGTCTTTCCGCAAAGACCGTCTATGGGAGTCTTATCCACAAGCACATCGGGAAGAGAAAGAATTCTGCCTATTTCCTTAACCTCGGTAACGGTCAAATTGCTCATGGGCGAAAAATCGCCTGCTGCATCGCCGTAGCGTGTGGAATATCCTACCCAATCCTCGGAGAGGTTACAGGTGTTTACCACTCTGCCGTTTACACTCTGCGACACGGCATAGAGCACACTCATGCGTATACGGGGCGGGAGATTTGTCCTTGCCTGGGTGCTTAATGCCAAATCCTTTGGCATTGCGGAATTTATTGCATCTATTGTCTCCTTTATATTAACCTCGTACCTCTTTATACCGAGGTGGTCGCAAAGGAGATACGCCATGTCTATATCGTGTTGGTTACCGCACGGCATAAGTACTCCAACTACTCTGTCCTTTCCGAGAGCTTCAACGCAAAGCGCCGCCGCAACCGAGCTATCCTTGCCGCCCGATATACCTACAACGGCATTACAACCCTTGCCGTTCTCTTCGAAAAATTCTCTTATCCAATTTACACAATCGTTTTTTACCTTTAATGCATCAAACATATTATATTTCCTCCGGACATTCCATTATAACTGCCGCCATAAGCAACCGCATCTGCTTACACTTTATTATTCCCTTTACGGCTGCAGTTATGAAAGCTTTTGTGTCACAACACAAGCTTCTTCCATTAAGATACATTATACTAAGTTTTTTTGGTTTGGTCAATAGTTGACATAAGAGTCAATATAATATAAAATATTAATGGTGATAAAATGAATATACAAATGAAAGATAATGCTACCGCCGTAATAAGCGGAATAGAGCATTTTAATCTTACACATACATTCGATTGCGGGCAGTGCTTCAGGTGGGTAAAAAACGATGACGGCTCGTACTCGGGCATAGCTTACGGCAAGGCGGTGAGAATGGAGCTTTGTGAGAACACCCTTACAATATATAATACATGCCTTGATGATGTAGAGAATATATGGCTTAATTACCTTGACCTTAAAAGAGATTACAAAAAGATAAAGGCACTTTATACAAATGATGTGTATGTATCTAAAGCAATGGAATTCGGATACGGAATACACATTTTAAATCAGGATGTATTCGAGTGTATTATTTCGTTTATAATATCCTCTCAAAATCAGATACCAAGGATTAAAAAGATTGTATCAAAGCTGTGCGAAATGTACGGAAAGCCCTGTACTCTTGGAGAAGATACACATTATGCCTTTCCCTCTCTTTCCGACCTTTCGGGAATAACGGAAAAGGATTTGGAGCCTCTTAAGGCGGGATACAGGGCGGCATATATTGTAGATGCCGTAAATAAACTTTCATATGGCGAAGTGGATTTGGAATCATTAAAGGACATGCCCTACCCCGACGCAAAAAAAGAGCTTATGAAGATAAAGGGAATTGGACCCAAGGTTGCGGATTGCATCTTGCTGTTTTCTCTCGGAAAGAGCGAAGCCTTTCCTGTAGATGTGTGGGTGCAGAGGACAATGCGCACTCTTTACCTCGGCGAAAAAGCCACAAATAAAGAGATAGAAACAAAGGCAACCGAGCTTTTCGGAAGATATGCAGGCTTTGCCCAGCAATACCTTTTCTACTACGCGAGAGAAAATGGCGGTTTTAGTAAATAAAACCTTTGAAATTATGAGAATCTATGCTATAATAGATGTATGTTTGCGATAAAGGAGCATTTTAATATGACAGATAAGTACACAATATCCATAAGGGGTCTTCAAAGCTATGCAGGCGATGCTGAAGACAGCGACATAGAGCTTGTAAGCGAATGTGACTTCTACAAAGAAGACGGCGTTTACTTCTGCGACTACGAGGAATCGGAAATTACAGGACTTGGCGGCACAAAAACTTCTATAGAAATAGGCAAAGACTATGTGTCCCTCGTAAGACGCGGCACCGTAAATTCGCAGATGCTGTTTATGGAGGGCAAGAAGACGACATCACTTTATACCATGCCGTTTGGCGAGCTTACAATAGATATACATACAAAGAGCCTTCATGCCGATGTCACCGACAGCGGCGGCAAGCTTAAGGTGGACTACATCATAGACATAAACAACCAATCGGGCGGACACAATACCTTTGATATAAATATATACAAATAAGGAGATATAGAGATGAACGACATTATAAGACACATAAAAGACCAGATTGCCGAGATTACAAAGAAAGCACTTTTGGAAATAAATGTGGATGTGGCTGTGGATGTGGAGATAGAAATCCCCAAGGACAAAAGCCACGGAGATTTTTCCATAAATACTGCCATGAAGCTTACAAAGCTTCTTAAAATGCCCCCCAGGGATATAGCAAAATCGCTTACCGATGCCTTTGTGTTCGACGGTACCTACATAGAAAAGTGCGAGATTGCAGGACCGGGCTTTATTAACTTTTACCTTAAGTCCGACTGGCTCTATGACGGCTTAAAGCTTATAGACAAAATGGGCGATGACTACGGAAAGATAAATGTAGGCGAAGGTAAAAAGGTAATGGTAGAATTTGTAAGCGCCAACCCCACAGGTCCCATGCACATGGGAAATGCCAGAGGCGGTGCTCTTGGCGACGGCATAGCAAGTGTGCTCGAAGCTGCAGGCTATGATGTAACAAGAGAATTCTATATAAACGATGCAGGCGCACAGATAGAAAAATTCGGAAAATCCCTTGAAGCACGCTATATGCAGATATATAAGGGCGAAGACGGATTTGCATTCCCCGAGGACGGCTATATGGGCGGCGACATAAAGGTTCATGCCAAAAACTATGCCGATGAAAACGGAGACAAGCTCCTTAATGTACCCTCCGAGGAAAGAAGAGCGGCTCTTGTTGACTATGCTCTTCCGATTAATATTGCAAACCTTAAAAGAGACCTCGAAAAGTACAGAATTAACTACGATATATGGTTCCCCGAAAGCACAATACATGCAAACGGCGAAGTGGCACAGACAATAGAACTTCTTAAAAAGAGCGGTCTTACATATGAAAAGGATGACGCTCTCTGGCTCAAAACCACCGAATTCGGAAGCGAAAAGGACGAGGTATTAATCCGTGCAAACGGCATACCCACCTACTTTGCAGTTGACATTGCATACCACAGAAACAAATTCGAAATGCGCGGCTTTGACAAGGTAATAAACATATGGGGCGCAGACCATCACGGCCATGTGGCACGAATGGAGGGTGCTATGGATGCCATAGGTTGCGACAGCAAAAAGCTAAAGGTTGTAATAATGCAGCTTGTGCGCCTTATAAAGGACGGCGATGTTGCCAGAATGTCCAAGCGTACAGGCGAGATGATAACCCTTTCCGACCTTATAGACGAAATCGGCGTAGATGCCGCAAGATTTTTCTTTAATCTCCGTCAGGCAGGAAGCCATCTTGAATTTGACTTAGACCTTGCAGTAGCACAAAATAACGACAACCCTGTATTCTATGTTCAGTATGCACATGCAAGAATATGCTCAATCTTAAGAAATCTTGAAGGGGAGGGTATTAGCGTAGACGGAACAGACAATGTAAACTTAAGTCTTCTCAGCGCCAAGGAAGAAATCGAGCTTATAACAAAGCTCAACTCCTTCCCTCAGGAAATAGAGGTTGCAGCAGCTACACTTGAGCCGAGCAAGCTCACAAGATATCTTCTGGACCTTGCCGCACTCTTCCACTCATTCTACAACAGCTGCAGAGTTAAGGGCGAAGAGGAGGAACTTCTTAAGGCAAGACTCACACTTGTATCTCTTACAAAGACGGTTATAAAGAATACTCTTAATATACTGAAAATCAACGCACCTGAAAAAATGTAAGGATGTGAATTAAAATGAAATTAAAAAGACTTCTTTCGCTTTTAATTTGTATGCTCATTGCTTTTTCTGCCTTGGGTGTATATGCACAGGAAGAGGAAAAAGAACCTCTTCTCACAAATGGATATCTTGCCAAGCTTCTTACAGAGCAAAGCGCAAACTTTATAATATCGGGCTACAAGGACCCCGTCACAAGAGAGGAACTTTATAAAAAGACTCTCATGGCTATTATGGATAAGCATCCCGAGCTTATAGAAGACGTGTACATGGCAATGTTTGACGGCCTTGATGAACACACCACATACTATACCGAGGAAGAATACGACTACTTTACCGAGAATATGTCGGGTGAGGTTTCGGGTATAGGTGTTGTGGTATCGGAAATCCCTGAGGGACTTTTTGTATCAAGCACCACAGCAGAATCACCCGCCGCACAGGCAGGTGTCCGTCAGGGAGATATTATAATAAATGCCAACGGTGTAAACATCGTGGGCATGGCTCTCGAAAAGGCAAGAAGTTATATCATAGGCGAAATCGGCACTTCCGTTAAGATAGGCGTTCTTCGCGATAGCGAGTATCTTGAATTTGAAATCACAAGACAGCCCGTTATAATAGAACCCGGTTCATATCAGATAATAGACGCAAGCGTAGGCTACATAGAGCTTCAGTCTTTCGACGGCTCTGCACCCCTGCTTGTAAACAATGCGCTGGATGAATTCGACCGCCACGGAATTACAAATATAATATTTGATGTCCGTTACAATCTTGGCGGCGCAGTGGATGCCTTAAGCAAGATATGTCAGAGACTTATACCCAGAGGTCCCATAATACACTTTCAGTATCAGGACAAAAACGATGTCTCTACCGTATACTCACAATGTGCCAACGCTAAGTACTCCATAATTGTACTTGCAAATGAATACAGCGCAAGTGCTTCGGAAGCATTCTGCGGAGCGGTACAGGACAGCGGTGTCGGCTTTGTGGTAGGCGATACCACCTACGGCAAGGGTACCATGCAGACCGTAACAAACTTTCGCATAGGCGGCGGTGTTAAGATGACGGTTGCAGAGTATCTTACAAGAAACAAACGCCATATAGACAAGGTGGGCATAAAGCCTGATGTACTCGTATATGACAGTATAATACGAATGAAAAATTCGGATTTCAATGATTTTGACTTCGACACAGTAATGAAGCTTGGCGATACAGGACCTACAGTTCTTGCACTGAACCAGAGACTCTGGGCGCTGGGATATGAGGTGGGTATACCTACAGATGTATTTACCGATGCCACACAATCCTCTGTAATTCATGTGCAAAAAACCGAGGGGCTTGAAGCAAACGGCATATGCGACAGAAACACACAGATTGCAATACAGAATGTAATGCAAAAGCATGAATTCAGCGATAACAAATCCTTTAAAACTGCACTTGAGATATTTAAAAACGGTACTTTCAAAAAGTATGTAAAAAAAGGAAGATAAGCTAAACGGTACTGTAAAAAACATTGGTTTGTTTTTTACAGTACCGTTATTTTTGAGGGAATGGAAAAAGATGCAGAATAAGCAAACTGAACCGTAGGGTAACCCGAAGATGAAAGCAGATTCTATTTATATTCCTTGGAAAGCTTTTCAAACGAGGGAAGCGATTTTATTATCATATCCGTATCCACACAGTAAGAAATTCTTACATATCCCCTGTATCCAAAACTGTCGCCCGGAACGAGCAAAAGCTCATACTTTTTCGCCCTCTCGCAAAATGCACGTGAATCCTCCTCAAGAGCTTTTACAAAGAGGTAAAATGCTCCGTCAGGCTGTGCCACCTTGTAGCCGTACTCGGATAGTGCATCGCAGAGTATGTCACGGTTTTTCTTATATATGGATATATCGGAAGTTTTTCCTATACATTTTGGCACAAGCCTCTGGAAAAGACTCGGTGCACATACAAATCCAAGAGACCTGCCCGCTCCGCAAACTGCGAAATATATATCCTTCCATTCATTTGCGGTGTTGGGAACAAGTACATAACCTATTCTTTCACCGGGGAGTGAAAGGGATTTACTAAACGAATAGCAAACTATAGTGTTGTTGTAGTAATTGGGTATAAAGGGAACTGTTACACCCTCTGTATATACAAGCTCACGGTAAGGCTCATCGGCTATCACATATATATCCTTAGCATATTTATCCTGTGCCTCATAAAGAACATCGGAAAGCTTCTTTATGGTGTCCTCCGAGAGCACAACGCCCGAGGGGTTGTTGGGAGAATTTATTATTATAGCCTTGGTGTTTTCGTTTATTGCGCCTTGGAGCGCATCAAAATCCACCTGAAAATCTTCCTCACGGCATTTAACTACTACAGGTGTCATGCCTGCCTGATTTATAAAAACTGTATATTCGGGGAAGAACGGTGCAAGCACTATAACCTCTCCGCCCTCTTCGGCTATTGCCGAGAGAGTAATGGTAAGCGATGCCGCAGCACCTACTGTCATATAGAAATTATCGGTTGTATAGCTTGTGCCGAAATTTTTATTTATGTAGTCGGCACAGCTCTTGCGTACATCAGGTGCTCCCTGTGCCGAGGTGTAGCCATGAAGCGATACGGGGTCAGTATTTTCTACAAGCTCGGACAGAGCCTCCTTTACACAATCGGGCGCGGGAACGCTGGGATTGCCAAGGCTGAAATCAAATACATTTTCTGCGCCTATCTCAGCTTTTCTCTTTAAGCCGTATTCAAAAAGCTCTCTTATTTCACTTCGGTGGCTGCCGAGCTCATACATTTTTTGTGATACCATATTATTACCTCCAAATTCTACATGTTTTAAGTATACAAATTTATTAGTATAATGTCAAATAAAAAGCAAGGGGTGTAAAAAAATTCAAACGGATTTTTTTACACCCCTTTGAGGTTTGGGGATAGGAAAATAAGATGCAGAATAAGCGAACTGAACCGAGTGAGGCTTGCCTTGCGAGGGGCACCCGAAGGCGTACAAAGGTACGTCGAGCGGTGAAGTTCGCTTAGAGCTTATAGGCTAAAAATGTGAGAAATCTGCATTTTTGCAGATTTCTACATAAATTCAGAGTTTTTCTGATGTTTTTAAACTGTGAGGTGTCAAC
>JAZRKX010000037.1:0-2823 GCA_045646525.1 Clostridia bacterium
ACTCATTCTGCTGAATATATACTATGGGCAAGAAAAACCGCTAAAATTCCTCATTTCTACAACTATGAATTGATGAAGGGTATAAACGGTGGTACTCAGATGCGGGACGTGTGGAATTTACCAACTATTGCAAAGTGGGAAAAATCATGTGGTAAACATCCTACACAAAAACCGCTCTGCGTGTTATCCCGCATTATTCAGGCGTCAACTCGAAAAGATGCGTGGATTTTGGATCCTTTTACTGGAAGCAGTACAACCGGAATTGCCGCAAATATTTTAGGTCGTCGTTTTTTGGGAATAGATACTAACGAGGATTTTTTGCGTATAGGTAAAGAAAGAAAAGAGGAGATAAACAATATTGCAAAGAAAAAAGAGTATATAGATAAATTACAGCGACAGGCTAAACTATTTGTTAATACAGATAATTGTAATATTGTTTCTGATTCAGATTTGTCATATATGCAAGAGTTGCCTTTTTAAAGTTTTGTTCTTATACCTTTGCAAAAGGAATAAAAAGAGAGGGAAGTAGATCGTTTTTGCTGTAGGTAAGCAAATGGCTTCATTTGTTCAGATTGCATTATTTGTATTATATTGCAAATGATTTTGGTCAAGAAACGAAAGCA
Source organism: Clostridia bacterium (assembly GCA_045646525.1). Lineage (GTDB taxonomy): Bacteria > Bacillota > Clostridia > UMGS1810 > UMGS1810 > RGIG8748. The sequence goes on from JAZRKX010000037.1 coordinate 624, forward strand.
TTTTGCTGAAGATAAGTTTGCTATATCGTTGAAAAGATTATGCGCTTTCCTTTCTTTAATATTCTTTTGAGTTTGAACAGTATTTTAGGATACTATGTAATCCTGTGTAATGCATAAGAAAAGACGTAGAAGAATAAGACCGTTACATTTTAAAACTTGTTGCTATGGAAACTTTATTCAGACAATGTGTAGGAATTGATGTTGCGAAATCAACCTTTGTGGCTTCTATTTGCAGATACTTAAGTAATGGCAAATATGAGTATGTAATGGCTGAAACTTTCAAGAACGACAGCAGTGGTTTTAATAAACTTGTTAAATGGATACGAAAGAACTCTGCCAAAGAATATCAGGTACGCATCATTATGGAAGCCACTGGAGTCTATTACGAGGCACTTGCATATCATCTTCACGGTCTGAAGTTTCACCTTTCTGTACTTCTTCCTAACAAGGTTAAGAACTACGCAAGATGTCTGAACATAAAGACAAAGACAGACAATGTTGATGCCAAAATAATGGCAAGGATGGGTGTTGAGCAAAGTTTTTCCGCATGGAATCCTCCGGCAGCGATATATCGCAGGATGCGCATGCTTACACGCCACTTTCAGGAACTAAAGAAAGATCGTACAGCAATGCTTAACCGTTTGGAAGCGATTACTCATGGCGCAGAGGAGGACAAGTTCTTAATGCGTTCAAACAAAAGAATAGTAGCTCTCATTGACAAACAAATAGAAGAGTGTAAAGAGGAGTTGCGGAATCTTGTATCCTCTGACCCAGAACTTGTCGAGAAAATAAAAACGGTCGAGACGATAAAAGGCGTAAGTTTTATGACAGTATGTATTGTTGTTGCCGAAACACAGGGCTTTTCTATGATTACCTCTCGTAAGCAATTAGCTAGCTATGCAGGCCTAGATGTTGTGGATAGACAATCTGGTACAAGTGTTCGAGGAAAGGGGAAAATCTCCAAGAAAGGAAACTCGCACATAAGAGCAGCCCTCTTCTTTCCTGCAATGACAGCAGCTGTCTACAATAAGCCATTAAAAGAAGATTATCAACGCATAGTTGAGAAAAAAGGGAAAAAACTTATTGGCTTAGTAGCCTTGCAGCGCAAGTTGCTGTTGCTAATATTTACTTTGTGGAAAAAGAATGAGCTTTGGAATGAAGATGTATAATAAAAGTTAGCAACCCTTCGGATTGCTAACACAAGATAGGCAATGATTGCAAAAATCAATTGTCTTCCTTAACGTGTGTAAAGTTATAAAATATATTGATTTTTCTTTGGATTTTAACACAGTATCTTTTCGTCGGCACGAAAAGAAGAGAAAAGAACGACTTGAATAAGAATATAAATCCAAAGCTGTAAGGTTAAAAACTGCGGTTAAATACAAAAGAGACGGAAAAGAGATTCCTTCGCAAAGGTCGGAATGAATTACTGGGTCAACATCTATATTATTGCTTTATTTAATCTCTTCAAACACCTCTAACGTGGTTTTATTTTCTGCTACGGTCAGCATGCATTCCGCACCCTCGATAAGCGGTACGTTTTCATCGCAGTGCCCTATGGGGAAATCGAAGCATACAGGAATATTGTATTTCTTTACAATGTTATGTATGAGATTGTATGGCTCTTCGAATTCCGGGTTCTCTTTTATCCCGGTGAATTGCCCCACTATAACTCCTTTTATTCTTGACAACGCACCGCAGAGTTCCAACTGGTACATCATACGTTCAATGCGGTAGGGTTGTTCTCCGATATCTTCAATAAAAAGTATAGTATCTTTTTTGAAAATATCATACTCTGTTCCTATTAGAGCCGTCAGCACCGAAAGGTTACCGCCGGCAAGCCTGCCGGTAGCTGTTCCGTGTATATCGAGCTTGTGAGAGGTGTTCTCGTATGTCGGTTTTTTGCCGAACAATATACCTCTGAGCATATTTGCCTGGAAACTGTCAGGGTGTTTCGACAGATGGTTGCATTGTGAGGCGTGAATAGACATAATCCCCTGTGACAGGCATGCTGCATGCAATGCCGAACAGTCGCTCATGCCGATAATCCATTTTGGATGCTCTTTTATTAATGTGGCAAAATCTCTGAGAAGATGCACGCATCCATAACCGCCGTAGCTGCAAAGTACAGCCTTTATATCATTGTCGGTAAGTGCTTTGGCAAAATCATCCATTCGCTCCTCGGCTGTTCCGCTGTAGT